>NZ_JBQZGD010000002.1:0-376823 GCF_052691955.1 Myroides sp. TSA_177.3 | reverse complement strand
CCGAGTCTTAAAAAAATAATAACGAGGAGGTAAACAGGTTACTATTACTATGGTGCGCGTTATTATGATCCGACGATGAGTATATTTTTGAGTGTGGATCCGTTGGCGGAGAAATATCCAAATATTAACCCTTATGTATATGTGGCTAATAATCCGATTAATGCAATTGATCCTGATGGTCGAGATATCATTCATTTAAATGGTAAGGGGAGTATTACTAAGGTTGTTAATGATAATAAATCTCATATTACCATTATGGATGGAGGAAAAGTTAGATCATTATCAGATTATTCGATTGGAAAAAGTTGGTTTGGTTTAAATAGTAGGGATAGACAATCTGTAGCTAATATTGTAGGTTATTATGCCAACCAAATTGGAGTTGAAGGGGTTGGCGCAACTAATGAAGTGGGAGGTATAGCGCATTATAATTCAAATAATAATAAAATTTGGATTGCTCCTGTCGGAGATAACGGTACAGTAAGTAGTTTATTGAATGATAAAAATAATTTGATGAATGTATTAGTTCATGAAAGAGAGCATAGGATTGATAATGCTAATGGAGTAATAACTTCATTCGAAAGTCATGTAGATGTTTATGTTAGACAGATGAGTGATGAATCTTTTAGTGGAACTACGGAGGACTTTCAGAAGGGAATGATTAGTGCAATGGCCTCATACTTAGGTGGTATAAGGAGCCGCAGTACACGTAGTGAATTGATTAATAAATTTAATAGTAATAATGTAGGAGGATATAAGCTAGAAGATTTTAAATCAGGGTACGGATATGGATTAGAAAAAAACGGTGAGAAAAAGTATTTTAGGGTTAAGGCACAAAAGGAACCTAATTAATGTTTTTAGTATGAAGTATATAAAATTGTTTTGTTTATTGTTATTATTGACTCATTGTGATAATCACAAAAATGATTTTTTGGATACATTGTTAAGTGATGCTAATGATATAAAAATTTGGAATTATTATGTGTTAGAAAACCGGCAAGAATTCCGTTATTTAGGATATAAATTTAAGTTTGAGAAAGATAAGTATGAAATTTATAGAGGAGACGTTAATGAGGCTGAGAATAATTTTTCTGAAGATTTTGAGATAGGTAATTTAGATAGTAATTGGTATTTTGATTCCAAATTGTTAATGCTAAATTTTGGATTAGATTCTTTTATAATAGAACGATATACTACTGATAGTATTTTTATGAAAGGCAATGGTTTTGAAGGTAATTTTCTTATGGTTAAGATGAAAGATTTATAATAATTAAGGTCTTATAAAAATGCGATTTTTTTAGTTGAAAAAAATACTTAAAGATGTAACTCTACCCCAACCTTCGAAACGGATCGTTGGGGTTTTGTTATTTAAGGGGTATTGTTTAGTGGATAAAAAGAAACACCCTACCACCGTTACACTATTTGGCCACCACGCCACCTGGCTCCATCGCTAAAAATGTCTACCAGACATTTTCTTAACGCTCGGCCCTGACATATCCAACGACAATGGTAAAGTGTTTCAAAAATGTAAAGTACAGCTGAAGACTACAAAAAAGCAACAGCGGAGTAGTAAAAGTAGTAGTTGGGTTTTGGGCAGTGGTTTATATAATAGCAAACAATTACAACGTAGACTGCAATCTAAAGGCGTACAATTGATTTAAAAAGTGTTTTGCAGTACGTTATCTATTGCAATAAACTAAATAGTTGTAGCGTATATTTTAAAAGTAGTTTATCGTCGGTGGAGTAGTAAAGAGGAACGAAGTGAGTCGAAGGCTACGACAGTGGGGAAAAATATGGTGGTACCATAGCGACCATTTAGGAAGTTCTTCTTACCTTACAGACATCAATGGAATACCAACGCATTACTATGGGTATCTACCGTTTACCTCATTAATGATTTTATTTGTTTTGGTATTCGGTGCACTGCGTGAGGAGAGCTGATGGTAGAACACAACAATAGTAATTATGATAATGTGTATAAGTTTAATGATTTCGGAGACTAAAGCGAGTAGCTTTAGTTGAACGAACCGCACGAAGTGCAGAGTTAGATTCACGAATCAAAACGCAGTGGAAATCGAAACGCAGTGTAGATTCATCGAACACCAAAACCAATATTAAATAGGTGAGATATATTCACCGAGTCTTAAAAAAATAATAACGAGGAGGTAAACAGGTTACTATTATTACGGTGCGCGTTATTATGATCCGACGATGAGTATATTTTTGAGTGTGGACCCGTTAGCGGAGCAGTTCCCAGGGTGGACACCGTACCATTATGTACACAATAACCCGATTAATATGACTGACCCTACGGGGATGAGTGCAAATCCAGTTTTTGGTTCTAATGGTGATTATAGAGGAAATACGAAGGAAGGATATACGGGAGAAGTACTTATTTATGATGGAAATAAATATTTCAGTAAGATGTCTGCGGATGAACTTCTCTATGATAATTTTGATGTAAATACACAACGTGGAGAAGGGAATACTTATGACCGAGTGAGAGGCGAATTATCAGGCAACTCTAAATCAAAAATTTGGACTCATATTGCATCTCAATTAGAAGGGCAACAGATATATGATGAAATATTTATTATGAATGATTTAGAAGGCGGTAAGATACATTTTAGTAATAGAAATGGAGCTGGTTGGATTTCTGAATATAGATTAGGAACAGGAACTGGCAAAATCTCAGGAACAGATAAATATCAATATGACACCACAGTAGAAAATATTCAATCATCTATAGGTGTTCATGAATTTTATTCTCATATTAAGAAGAATCAAGGAGGGCAAATATTCAGTTCTCACCGTTTAGTATATAAGAATGTAATAAATTTTAAATCTCTTTGGAATAACACAACAGATAACTATAAAGGATTTAATTTACAAAGATTACGAGATTATACTGAAAAAGAAACAGGTAGAAAAACAGTAGATCCGCTTTATCGAAATTTGTTTAATAAGTATGGTAAATATAGTTATTGATATGTTTAGAATGGTATTTTTTTTAGGATTGATAATAGTAGTTTCTTGTGGGGAGAATGGAAAAGGAGATAAGATTCAAAAAGTAACAGAAAGTACAAAAGTAGTTTTACCTGAAATAGATTCTACTGTATATGGTGAAAAGACAAAAATAGATAAGGATTCTTTATTTCTACCTTGTGATATAGATAGTGTTGAAATACTTTGTTTATTTTTTGGAGAATATGGGGAAAAATCTTTTAGAATCTTTCTCACAAATAAGGAGTATAGTATATCTAGAACTTCTGATGAAAGAAATGTGATTAGTCGTGGAGTTAATAATATTAAAGACTCATTAATAAGTAATATTACTCAATTTTATATAAATAAAGAAGATAAGATAATATTGAATAAGACAAAAAGAGACTATATAAGATCTATGGATTATCCCTACATAAAAGTTATAGGCTATCGGAATAAAAAGGAAATTTTTAATGAAGCTATGAAAATAGGAGATGAAGAATATGATATTGAATATAATCCCAAGTTTTTAGAGTTTTATGAATTCTTAGATCTTTTGGTTAAGTAAGAGTAAAACATCCCGATTGTGCGGACTTAACTTCGTTCAATTCGGCTAAAGTCTCGGGTGCAGTCCGTGCGCATCAATTATAAAAGAAGAAAACCCCGCTAATCTTTTGATTAGCGGGGTCTGTATTTTATATAAAATTGTGAATCAACTCTTTTACTTCTTAAATGCTTGTTTTGTTTTAAAATTTTGGATGTAGGTATCAATGACATTGAACAAGACTTTTTTAGTTTCGTCGTCCATTTTTTGTATATCGTTGATACGATTCACTGTTTCTTTGTCGTAGGAGGCATTTTCCCCTTCTCCAATTAAAAAGTCTACGGTTACGGAAAATACTTTAGCCATTTTAACTACCATTTCAATAGAAGGCAAATTTTCATTGCATTCATATTTACCGATAATCTCACGAAAACCTTTGATCTTTTTAATAAACGTGTTGTTTCAATTGAAATAAACTTTATTTTTATAAGGACAGGTGGTCTTGTAAAACAAGGTTGAGTTCGCGGGCGGGAAAAGTTGAGTAAATGTGGATCCGTTGGCGGAGCAGTTTGTTGGTTGGACATCGTACCATTATGTACACAACAACCCGATTAATTTGATTGATCCTACAGGGATGAGTGCGGAGGTGAGAGATGGAGGAGAGGATCATTGGGAAATAAAGAATGGAAAAGCTCATTTAATAGATACCAAAGGAGATGATATTTTTATTAGAAATGAAGGGGAGAAAGATTTTAAGAAACTCTCTGAATTTGACTTCACTAATAAAGCTAAAGCTGCTCAAAATATTATTGATTATTATTCAAAGGAATACCCATTGGCGTCATCTGATGAAGGAGGTTTTCAAGTTAAAGCAAATTATTTCTCAAGTAAAGAGAATGCTGAAAGTTATGGATATGGTTCTACTTTAATGGGACTTGATTATCCTACAGTTGATAAAGGAGGTTGGTTTAGAGATGATAAAGTTAAACTTAGGTTAACAATGCCTTTAATCGAAGGAAAGTTTAGTTGGATGTTGAACAATAAGTTTAACATGAGAAATACTATAGGACATGAGTATAAACACTATAAAGATTTTTTGCAATTGCGAACTTACTTTAATTATGGTTTTAATTTTAATACGGTGATAGGTAATGATTTTTTTAGTAGAGGTAATTTGGAAATCAGAGCAATAAATGAACAAATGTCTTTACCAAGTTGGGAAGATACTACTGACGTATATAAACAACACACTAATAATTATTTAAATAAGTTTAAAAAACAATAGACTGATGAATTATGTACGTTTTTATAGAATAGGAATAGTTATAGTTTTCTTATTTCTTATTATAGGGTGTAAGAATAATGATTATTTTGTTATTTCCAAAAAGGCGCCCAATCAACGATATTATGGAAAAATAGAAGAAATTAGAATTTATAACTCTCTTCCCAACAATATTTGTTTAGATCTTATCATTGATAATGAGATTTTAAATTTAGTAAAATCAATGGAGATCGGTTTTTATTTAAAAACAGAAGATCTACAATGCTATTTCTATAATTTTTATAGAATTGACGATAATAAATTAAGCATATGTATTTATGTTGATGAATTGAATTGTAGTTTAGATGATAAGGTTTTAAATGATAGAGAAAGAAGAGAAGAGTTTTTTAATAAAATTGAGTTTTATGTTGTTGATAATAAAATAAAAAAAGAATATCCTATCGATTTATCAAAATCTATGGTTTTTCTTAACGAAGTTGGAGGGGATTATCAAAGACCTCTTTAGCAACAACCCCAACCTTCCAAATTAGATCATTTTTTTAGTTAACAATAATACCAAGAATAAGAAAAGGAGAAGAACATTCAAAAATTAATAATGATAGCAATAATAATCCTATTTCCCCCAGTAGGAGACTTGGTGATAAAATAATCGTTTTGAATTATTTAAAGATAAAATATAAACAAGGCAATCTATATTTCTAGATTGTCTTGTTTGATTATTGCAATTTCTTGAAAGGTTTTTTTATAGAATTGTGAATGTTAATTTTTTCAAAAAATATGCTTACCTTTTCACAAAGAATAAAGTGGTTTTTTTCTTTTTTAATGGGTTTGAATGGGTATACGTATGAAATACAATTGGCTATTAAGTACACTTCTATTCCTTTTTATCGGAATAGGATGTGGCAAAGTAAAAAAACAAGTAACCTTTTCTCAATTAATAGCATATCAGGCAATCGATACAATGAAAAGGGTGAAACAAATAGACATCTATAAATTAGAGGTAGAATCTTTAAAAGACAAGATGGAAACTAGTCAACGAGATAGCTTTGAAACTGCGGAAGGAGGTAGGATAAAATACTTCTATATCAAAGAAGATACAGTAAAAAAAGAGCTGGATTATTATGGAGAAACAGGAAGAAAACATCTTGTGTTATATCAGGAAAAGGGAATACCATTGCTAATTGAAGAAATAGAGATTACGTATGAAACTCCTTTGGGTGTTGCTAATTCAGTTGAAATTAAGGATAGTGTAGTTCAAACTTTCTATTATCATGAACAAAAGTTGATCTATTGGTTGAAAAATGATCAACACGTTGATGTATCGAAATACGCAGTGAAAGAAGGAGAATTAGTTGATTTTTTTAAACATAATGAAGGATGAGAATACGACTCTTGTTTTTGTTTTTATGCGGACTATATACTTTTGCACAAGAGACTAAATTTGACTTAAAAGGAACAGTATGGCAATGTAGCATAAGTAAGGATTGTGTAAATCAATATTCTTTTTTAACAGCAGATACATTTGAATTTTATAGCTGTGAAAGGGAAGAAACTTACTACGGTGAATACTATTTTGAAAATGATTTTTTAATGATTTACGAAAAAGGTTCTTATGAAGAATCAGAGGATTATTATGAACAAAAATTATATAAAGTAAGTCTAAAAGCAGGATGTTTAGTTCATGTACAACTAAGTTACAAAAAGGGTGAACAATGGATAGCTTCTAATTTTGTATTGGATGATAAATATGAGTATTGTAAAGCAAAGAGTAAAATTTCTTCTTTGGATTAGTTGTAGTGTTTTAGTAGCATCTTGTTGGACAAAATCACGGGATAAAGGAGACACAAAAAATGAAATAGTAACTAATAGACAGGTAGATTCCTCTTTTTTACAAATCGGTTCGGAAACAATATCTTTTGTGACTGATACACTGGTGCTTAATTATCTTACGTTGCGTAATCACGAGGCTGTTTTTCAATTTGCACCTCAATTTAAAGGAGAAAAATTAGTTGAAAATGTAAGAGAAAGCCCCATTTTTATTTTTGTTAATCAAGATGATACGAGTTATTTATTTGCTTACCAATATGAAGGCTCAACACGATATGCTTTTGATTGTTTTGAAATTGGATATATACAGGACTTGGAGTACAAAAAGGAGGCTTTAAAAGTAGATCAGGCATTTTTTGTACTAGAAAGTGGTTTAAAATTAGGACTCTCATTAGAGGAATTAATTGAAATAAAAGGAGAAAAATACACGCAAGAAGGAAATCAAATTATATATCGAATAAATGATGAGATGCATAATCTTTTTTTAAAACAATACAATATGCCTAGTTACTTTCTCATTTGCACTTTAGTTCATGATGTGATTATAACTATCAAATTTGGATTTGAACAACCTTGAGAAACAATGTTTTTGTATAACAAACAGCTAAAATAGTACGGATGAAATCTTTATATACCCTTGTACTCCTATGTTTATTAATGAGTTGTAAATCAGCCAAAGATTTTGATATCAAAGCCTGTTTTGTTTTTGAAGAGCGATATAAGAAGATTGAAGATTTTCACCAAAGAAAAGGAGAGCTTCAAATGGATGAAATCACTCAAATGATTCGATTGACGGGAATTGAAGTAGATCATGATTTTTCAATTGGTATTATTTATTACTTAACTAAACGCAATTTAAAAGATTGGAAACAGTGGTATCAATTAAATAAAAAACAGTTGTATTGGAATGAGGAAATGCAAGAAATACAACTTAAAAATGGGGCAAGTGAAAAAGTAATTCCCGTTGAACCTTTATTCGGCTCCTGTACAAATAAGAAAGAATTGTTTTCTGAAGCATACCAGTTTGTAATCATTGATTTATGTATAACAGAAATTACCTCCAAAAGAGAATATTATCATCTAAAAGGGGTGAATGGAAAAGATACATTGGACTTAATAGCACCAAGTCTTTTCGTTTTAGTTAGAGAAAAGAAGAAAAGAAGAACTAGAGAAATAAAGGTAAATGATGTATACGAATTTGATTTGTTAGAACTATATAAAGCTCGTGATTTTGGAGGATTGCTTCAACCGGATGAAATAGAACTACTTACTCAGGGGGATTATCAGTCAAAAGCCCATTTTGGTCCAAAGTATTATCGAATTTTAAATCGATATGGCTTTGAAAAATAAGGGGAGTTAGTGATTTGTACTACTTTTTATACAAAAAAAATATGGCAATTAATATAGAAGAATTAAAGCAAATAACACTACGTGTGCTTTCAGAAATTCAATCATGTAGAGGAAATGAAATTGAGTTAGTTGAAGATTACTATTGGGATATTCCGAGCGCAGCGCGTTATAATCCATATGAGGAACCTAAACAATTGTCTTTAGGGCAATTGTCTTTTGATGAAGAGGAAGTAAAGCGATTGTTGCGTACTGATGATGCAGTTGCTTATGATTTAAAGCGAATTGCAGCTATTTTTTATGCTTTAAGTATAGATGGATAAATAAGTCAGTATGCGATATAAAATTTGGATCTATGGCCTAGGCATACTGATTTGTATGTCCTGTCAAAGACAAGCTTTTCAATCTGATATACTTTGCATTTTGAATATGAAGGCAAAAGAAATAAAATGTTTGGATGCTTATCATCAGTTTGGCGGATTTGGAGAGGGGTTTATACTGGAAGAATATAGTTTGTCTCCAAGGAGTGTTGCGGACTTTTTGTATTTAAAAAACAAAGTTTTACCAAGTAGAAATACAACCGATTCATGGCAAAAGTTAGATTGGAAACAAGGTCCTCCTGAGGAGTGCTTGGAAGAACTATTTTTATTGTGTTTAAGCTATGAAGATGGCAATAAAAGAATAACACAACAATTAAAGGAATTAAGACAACTTGTAGAATATACTTGGGTTTATTATTCCTTTTATTATCAACCTTCATTAGATATCCCAGAAGTAGTTCAACTGTTTATTTTGGATACAAGAACAAAAAAAATATACGCTATAGAGAGTAGTATTTAAATTAGATAAGATAAATGAGAAGAATCTGGATGTTTATACTTTTAATGGTCCTTTGTATAAGTTGCCATAATAAAATTGCAGGAACTTTAGGAGGAGGGTACGTTTATGAATTTGATTGTAGTGAAAATGAATTAAATTATTGCTTAGAATCTTTTAAAGAAAGACATTTAAACCTAGCTATTCCTGAAAAATGGAAGGAATTTGATGATTGGGAAAAACGTGGTTACCATTTTCTTAATGGGAAGATTTTTTATTTTGAAGGTAATGCTGATTTGAAAGAAGAGATGTATTATGTTACAGTACTAAGATTTAATGAAGAAAAGACAAAAGTAGCAAGGGTTTCGATACGATCAGTTTTTAGGAAAACAACAAAATTTGGGCAATGGCTTCTGTTTGAAGATTTAAAAAAATCAGAACAACAAAGGATTGAAAGAAGATTTCAAGAATTAGTATTGAACGAAATGATAAAAAATGATTGTAGTTGTAAGGAATATACAACTATTACAAATTGGCCTTCAAAATAAGAATATGGTTTTTTAGCTAGATAATAATGATAGTAATATTGATCCCTTTTCAGTCAGTAGGAGACTTTGTGTTTAAGTCGAAGATAAATAACTACCTAAAGAAATATTCATTTGAAGTTCGTGATTATTCATCTGATTTAGCGACACCAACTGTTCACTATTCAATTGAATTTCCTCGAATGACTTTGTTTGTTGAAAATGGTTTAATAGAGGAAATTGGTTGCTATGAAGATAGGTTGTAGATGGGAGGCAAAAAAATAATGAAGCAGATTCTCTTAGAGCTCTTAAAAAAAGTAGAAAAATTTAAATGCTTATGAAAAGAATAATAGTTTATTTGTTTTATGTTCTTTTTTTTATTTCATGCAAAGAAAAGAATGATATAGAGGAGATTTTATTAGATAAAAATGGGAAAAAACTCGAATATTGGGATTATTATGCTTCAGAAGATAGTGTTACTTATGAGTTTTTAGGGTATAAAATGTTATTTGTTTCAAAGAATAAATATCAATTATTTTATTTAAAAAGGAAGAACCAAATAGCTACAGATTATAAAAAAGAGGATAATTTAATCGAAAGTATCTCTGAAAGAGATTGGCATGTGGATACAAAGAATATGAAAATGAATTTAGATGTAGATTCTTTTATAATTGAAAAATATAATAAGGATACAATATTTATGAAGGGAGATGGCTTTGATGGAAAATTCATGCTTATAAAATATAGAAAATGATGTTGATAATGCTTGTGTTTTGAATGTGAATCCATTGTCTGAGTAAGAGGATAATACAAATTTCTACACTTATGTTGTAAATATTCCTGCAATTAACCTTGAAATTTGATAGCGATTATTTTGATTTTAATAATCTTGAGAATGTTGATAAAAGATGTTTTGGAATAAGGAAGAAACATTTTTTTTGAAAATATAGTATATAACCCCTTAATTTTCTAAAGCGGATCGTTAGCTTTTTTTAGCTAACAGTTGAGAGTAGTTATGTAAAAGGATAATTAGAACTGTACACAGTAAACTGCTTATTGAAAACCAAAGTATTATTGATTATGAAAATCAAATTTAAAATATATCTGTTACTGTTTTTTGCTATTGCCTTATTTTCATATTATAGTTTTAATCCTATTGTTTTGAATATAAATAATCAGTCTACAGTAAATGATGTAGAGAATTTACAAAAAGAAGTTGTTCCTATTTTTGATGGAATTAATTTTAATGTAGGAAGCTTTAAAGCACTTCTAATTATAAATGATAAGATAGATATTCACAGTAATTTTACTCGTGGACGTGTTTTTTATACAGAAGATGTTGATTTGTTGAAAAAAATGCAAAAAAAATGTGTATTTCATGTAACTAATTCTGATTTGACTACTGTCGAAAATAAACTTTTGCTCTATAAAAATGATAGTATTGTTTATGAAGAATATGTTGTATTAGAAGTGAATAAACAAGGAATACAGAATTCGAATCATGGATGGCTACTATCAAAATCACAAGATTTGATAAATTTTTTAAGTGAATTTGAAAGATTATATATTCCAATTGTTTTTATTTAAAATAGAGTACTTAATTAGTATTAAAATTAATTGCAACTCTAAGATTCCAAAGCGAAAAGTTTATCCTTTAGATAGAATATACATTACAAGAAGTTTTTTTGTTTCTAACATTTAGGAGGGTAGCTCAGATTACAAGAAGGAGAAAAAGTTTTCCTTTATTTTTTATACGAATAGATTTTTTGAAAAAATTTGTAATGAAACTAATGTATTAAAGGAGATATTATAGTAAAGCTACAATTAATTCAATTCAAAAATGAGAAAAAAAATATTGTTTTTAATACTTATTGGAGGGCTATATCTTATAGTAACTTTTATTATGAGTTTTTTTATAAAATTTCCACCTTTCAATCAAGGTTTATCTATTGGCTTTCCAGTCGTGTATTATCAGTTTAATACTTCTTCAAATGAATTGCAGTATGGGATTATAAGAGAAAATCTTTATTTTAATCTGTTGTTTATAGTTGTATTGTATATTATTATAAATAGATTCTTTAGAAGATCATAACTTTTAAATCGGACGGAGTTTACCATTAACGGATTACAAAAATTACTCAATAAAAGAGAATCAAAACAGTACACAGTAAACCAAATAAAACACCCAACAAGACAACAACCCGCGAAAAAAATTAACTTTGTTTCTGTTGCGTGTAAAAAGAATCGCGTGTGCATAAAAATAAATCGGACCAAACCATGAACAACCAAGTCTATATCTCTTGTAGTTTTGCTTTACGAAAGGCATTAGAACCAGAATTGCAAACGATGAAAGAGGTGTTGTTGAGCCATCAATATCAACCCTGGGTATTTGTAGAGCACTATACATTTACGGCACAACAAGAAAAAGAAATGATGCAACAGGCGATGCAGGATATTGAAAATAGCGCATTTTTACTCGCAGAGACTACGGATAAAGGAATTGGTATAGGTATAGAGGCAGGATATGCAAAAGCCTTAAAGAAACCAGTTGTATATTTGAGAAAAGAAACGGCAGAACATTCTACGACGTTGTCGGGATTAAGTGATTATCAAATTGTATATCAAGATACCACTGATTTAGCAAACAAATTAGAGGAAGTGATAAAGGCATTAAGGAAAAAGAAAGGATAATATTTTAGTTGAAAAGAGATTTTACTTTAAAAAACGAAAATACGTCCACATCAAAATATGAAAAAAGAAATTTTAGATCGAATTAGTCAATTAGGAGGTGATATTAGCCAAGTAAAAGGACAAACGATACTTGACGATTTGCTGTCTATTACCTTCAATACAGTGTTGTATAAAAGACCCGTGGATACACCTTGGGCAAAAGCAGAGGAGGAAGAACCTATTTTTGGATTAGGCGAATTCATTGAAGAACATCAAGAACTCGTAGAAACGAATCGAGAAGCGCTGTATCAAAAAATAATCACTCATTTTTATCAAAATACAGAAGAAGCGTATGGGCAAACTTTTTGGAAGCCTGTACTTTTTACGCCCTTTAAAGAAGGAACTGCGGATTATGACAATTGGTATGAGGGGTATTTTGATGATGAGACGCTGGTAGATTTAAGTGAAGTGGAGAAAGTAACAGGTACTCAAACGGGCGATTTCTTACAGTTGTTTTACAGCTATGGATTTCCAGATCAGTTGTATATTAGTTTAGATGATCCTGAAAAAGAGAATCCAACAGTGTTTGGTACGGATCATGAAGTATTTTTTGGAGAAATTACCAATGAAGGTGCTCTAGAAACATATTTCAATCAATTTATGACGAGGGACGAGCTTATTGAAATAGTAGCAAAAGCGTTAGATAAACAGCAAAACAAATGAAAATACAAGAACTACTAAAGCAGTTAACAGCAAAGGAGAAAGCTCAAATAAAAGCCGTTGAAGTGCGAGAGTTAGATGAGGAAGATACGGGACATTTTGTTGCTTTTGTTGATGAAGCAGAAGAAACCTATGATGTACATATTCAGTTAAACGAACAAAGTGTGCAACAGATGACTTGTGATTGTGGAACGGCTCAAAAAATTTGTATCCATCAAGGAGCTGTATTGTTGCAAATCACGGAAAAAGGATTGAAAGTGGCTCCAACACAAGTGGTCAAAAAAAGAAGAACAAAGGCCAAACAAACGGTTAGTGAAGCTTTGGTACTGGAGCAAAGCAAAGAAATATTAGCCCAATGGTTGATTGATGTGTTTAAGAAAAATAAAACCTTAGAACAGCAGTTTATTGTTACTTTTTCTCAAGAAAAAAGAGAGTACACCGTCGAATATGTGGAGGAAATCATGCAGCAAACATTTAAGGCTGTAGCGGGGAAACGCAAAACCCTAGAAGGAGTAAAGATTAAAAAAATATTGGATACCCTTGCTATTGCCTTTGAACCAGTCAATGATTTTATTACGGTGAATATGGTTAAGCCCATCGCATACGAACTCTTTTCAAAAATCATGTTGGATATACAAATCTTTGATAAGCGTATTTCACATCACAGTAAGAAATTCATCGATTTTTACCAAAGTTATAGCACTTGGTTTGCGCTAACATTGAATAATATGCAAAATCAACTTGCTTGGCAAACGCAGGTTCAACACGTGATTGATCGTGTGTTTTTGGAAAATAACACAACGAAAACAATTGATTGTGTGTTGTTAAAAGGCATTTATGACTGTGCGGATGCGAAGCAGCAGAAAGATTTTGCAGCAGCCTTATATCCAAGTGTATTTAAAACAACGCATACCCGATATGATTTCAAAGTGGATTTCATTAGCTTTATTCGAGATGTCGCTTTAACCTATGATTTCTTTGATGAATTACACCTGTTTTTTAAAATTAGAGCTTAAAAAAAACTGAGAATGTAACTTAAGTTACTGTAGGGGACCAAAAAGAGAAATACCTTCGTTTTTTAAATAGAACAAGATGTTACAGTGGTTTAAAAATATATTCGGCTCATCTGAGACAAAACCTTCTCTAGCAACACGAGTACAAGAAGGTGCTATATTGATTGATGTACGCACCCAAGGAGAATACCTCAGTGGGAGTGTAAATAAAGCAGTTAATATCCCTTTAGACCAATTGGTCGCTAAAAGTGGTAGATATAGCAAAGAAACGCCTTTAATTGTCTTTTGTAGAAGCGGTATGCGTAGCCAGCAAGCAAAAAGAGTATTAGAACAGCTGGGATACCGAAACGTATACAATGGAGGAGGAGTTCGCGCCGTGAGGAATCAATTAGATAAATAACAAAAAAAACCAACTGGAATTTCAGTTGGTTTTTTTGTTTATTCTTCTTTCTCGTCTGAGAAATATTGATTGTAAATTTTGATACTGTCAATCGGGTCAGGCATACCCATGGGAGCATTGTCGCGCTCGTATTTCTCAATTAGAATTTGTAGTACCTCTAGTTCATCTACAGTATCTTTATTTTGTGGACTACTTTCTAATAGTTGTACTTTGATCATAGCCATGTGGTAATCTTCTTCCGTACGAATAGGTCTTAATTTCATAATACTATAATTTATTGCACTTTTTGGTTGAATCAAGGCTCGTATTTTCTAGCCTTTCCTATAAAACTACACATTTTTTTTGATTAAAGCACCTGATCGATTGCTAATTACTGTTAAGAGCCATAAAAAAAGCCCTCTAGTAAGAGGGCTTTCATTGTCTATTATTTTGTTTGATTTGCTTCAATCCATTGACGTGCATTAACAAAAGCTTCCATCCAAGGAGAAACTTCGTCTTTGCGTCCTTCTGGGTAATTCGCCCAATGCCATTGGAACAATGAACGCTCAATATGAGGCATCATAACCAAGTGACGTCCTGTATTGTCACACATCATAGCGGTGTTGTAATCAGAACCATTTGGATTCGCAGGATAGCTATCGTAAGCGTATTTTGCTACAATATTATAGTTGCTTTCTGCTTCTGGCAAGTTGAATTTACCTTCACCATGTGAAATCCAAACACCTAAGGTACTACCTGCTAAAGTAGATAACATGATTGAGTTATTCTCTTGAATAGTAACAGAAGTAAAGTTACTTTCGTGTTTTTGAGAATCGTTGTGTAGCATTTTTCCGTGCACTGCATGCTCAGGATTAATTAACTCCAACTCCATAAACAACTGACAACCATTACAAATACCTACTGATAAAGTATCTTGACGTGCAAAGAAGTTTTTCAATGCTGTATTTGCTTTTTCATTGTACATGAAGGCACCAGCCCATCCTTTTGCCGATCCTAATACGTCCGAGTTAGAGAAACCTCCAACAGCTCCAATGAATTGGATATCTTCTAATGTTTCTCGACCTGAAATTAAATCCGTCATGTGAACGTCTTTCACATCAAATCCTGCTAAGAACATTGCGTTGGCAACTTCTCTTTCAGAGTTACTTCCTTTTTCGCGGATAATTGCTGCTTTTGGACGTGGTTTAGACGCATCAATTGCAGGTTTCTTACCGTCAAATTGCGAGGGGAAAGCAAACTGTAAAGGTTGGTTTTTATAGTTGTTAAAGCGCTCAGTCGCTTTGTTGTTTTTTGTTTGTTTTTGATCCAACAAATACGATGTTTTATACCATGTATCGCGGATTGCTGGAACACTATAGCTAAAGCTATCAGTTCCATTTTGGAACGATACCGTTTCTTCAGCTAAAACCGTTCCGATTTTAGTCACTTCAACACCTGCAGCGTTCATTGCTTTTTCGAAAGTTTCGTCGTTTTTCGCTTGAATCACTAAACCGATATTTTCGTTGAAAAGAACTTTTACTGTATCTTTTTCATTTAAAGCAGTTAAGTCATAACGAGCTCCTAAGTTGATGTCAGCAAATGTCATTTCTAAAAGTGTAGTGATTAATCCACCACTTCCAATATCATGACCAGCAGCAATTTGATTGTCTTGCACTAAGTTCTGAACTGCATTGAATGCCTTTTTGAAATAAGCTGCATCTTGAATTGTTGGTACTTCATGTCCGATTTTATTTAAAATCTGAGCAAATGATGAACCTCCTAATTTGAAATCATCTTGTGATAAACGGATATAGTAGATAGAACCTGCATTTTTCTTTAATGTTGGCTCTACGATTTTCGTAATATCTGTACAGTTTGCAGCAGCAGAAATAATAACCGTTCCAGGAGCAATTACCTCGTCATTTGGGTATTTTTGCTTCATGGATAAGGAATCTTTTCCAGTTGGAATATTGATGCCTAATTCAATAGCGAAATCTGAACACGCTTGTACGGCTTCGTATAAACGAGCATCTTCCCCTGGGTTATTACAAGCCCACATCCAGTTTGCAGATAAAGAAATTCCTTTCATTTGGTCTTTTAATGGAGCCCAAACAATGTTAGATAACGCTTCTGCAATCGCATTTCTACTTCCTGCAGTAGGATCAACTAAAGCAACAACTGGCGCATGTCCAACTGTTGTAGCAATTCCTTCTTTTCCTTTATAATCAAGAGCCATAGCTCCTAAGTTATTCAATGGTAATTGTAATGGACCTGTACATTGTTGTTTAGCCACACGACCACCCACACAACGATCCACCTTATTCGTTAACCAATCTTTAGAAGCAACAGCTTCTAATTGTAATAATTGAGTTAAATAAGTATCCACTTTTTCAACAGCATAATCTAAATCAGCGTAGATACGCTCGATGGTTTGATCTGCCATAATTGTTTTTGGAGAACTACCAAACATCTCTTCAATGGCAAAATCCATTGGTTTAGCTCCTGTTTTTGCAGATTCAATCGTAAAGCGATGATCATTAGTGATTTCACCAACTGTGTACATGGGTGCACGTTCTCTCTCCGCAATACGCTCCAACGTATCCATATCTTTTTTACCGATAACCAATCCCATTCTTTCTTGAGATTCGTTTCCGATTGTTTCTTTAGCAGAAAGCGTTGGATCTCCAATTGGCAACTGATCTAAATTGATATGTCCTCCTGTTTCTTCTACTAATTCAGATAAACAGTTCAAGTGCCCACCCGCACCGTGATCGTGAATGGACACGATAGGGTTGTGGTCTGCTTCAACTAAACCGCGAATCGCGTTCGCTGCACGTTTTTGCATTTCAGGGTTTGAACGTTGAATGGCATTCAATTCAATTCCAGATCCGAATGCTCCCGTATTTGCAGAAGAAACTGCTGCTCCTCCCATACCAATACGGTAGTTTTCACCTCCTAAGATGACTACTTGATCTCCGAGTTCTGGTTTGTGTTTTTTCGCTTGATCTAACTTTCCGTATCCGATACCACCCGCTTGCATAATCACTTTGTCAAAACCAAGTTTACGCGCATCTTCTTCGTGTTCGAAAGTTAAAATAGACCCCGTAATTAACGGTTGTCCGAATTTATTTCCAAAATCAGAAGCTCCATTAGAAGCTTTGATTAAAATATCAATTGGTGTTTGGTATAACCAAGCTCTTTCATCCATGGCTTTTTCCCAAGGACGATTCTCCTCTAAACGAGAATAAGAAGTCATGTAGATTGCAGTACCCGCTAAAGGCAATGATCCTTGTCCTCCAGCTAAACGGTCGCGAATTTCTCCTCCAGAACCTGTAGCTGCACCATTAAATGGCTCTACCGTAGTAGGGAAGTTATGCGTTTCTGCTTTTAATGAAATAACAGAATCAAATTCTTTTTCTGCATAAAAATCCGGTTTGTCCGCTGATAACGGAGCAAATTGCGTAACACGTGGTCCTTTTACAAAAGCCACATTATCTTTATAAGCAGAAACAATATCATTTGGATGAGTCTCTGAAGTCTTCTTAATTAATTTGAATAAAGAAGTTGGTTTTTCTTCTCCATCAATTACAAATGTTCCGTTAAATATCTTATGACGACAGTGCTCTGAGTTTACTTGTGAGAAACCGAAAACCTCTGAATCCGTTAGTTTACGGCCTATTTTTTGAGCTAAATCTTCTAAATAGGTAATCTCTTCTTCGTTTAGCGCTAATCCTTCTTCTTGGTTGTATTTCGCAATATCTTCAATGTAAATGATTGGCTCTGGTTGAATGTTAATCGCAAAAATATCTTGATCTAACAATTCAAACACTTGCGATAACATCGGATCAAATGCTTCTTGGTTAGCCTCAAAAAATTCTTCAATGCGAATAATTCCATTAATCCCCATGTTTTGCGTGATTTCAACCGCATTGGTACTCCAAGGTGTAATCATGGTAGCACGTGGACCAATAAATTGACTGTTAATTACTTTTTGATCTAAGTGTTTAGCGTTGCCAAAAAGCCAATTTAGTTTTTGAATATCTTCAATAGATAAAGCGTTCTCCACCTGTACAGCGTAGAACTTTTTCGAAGGGTTTTCGAAGAAATAAATCATTGCGATAAGATTATTTTAGTTGTTGTTGTAAGATGCAAAAATATACTAAAAAAAGACAATTAAAAAATTATTCTTTTGTAGTTTCAATATGTTGATAAGCACCCAAATCAGCGGATTGACGACGGTCTTTTCCATCGATATCTCGAGGAATACTACGCGCAATTTCTTTGTCCCCCTTGCCAATTAAGTGTGTCATCTGACTAGAGTAGTAGAAGAGGTTCTTTTTTGGGTCAGAAAAATCAATGGTCGCCGAGGAAGGGGTATCCATTAAAATAGTATTGAAATACATCATTTCATTGGCGTAATTGTAAACAGAAGCGTTGTTGTTTCGTTTACTTGTGTCTTTTAAAGCACTTGATTCAAAGCGAATATTAGCCGTTTCTTCAAGCTGAAGAACAAAACTTTGTGCAATCGATGCATGTAAAATACTGTTTTGAATCGTTAAATGCTCAAAAGGAGTTGCTGTATTATTTGCAATAAGCAAGGCCGTCTGATCGGGGCGGAGCCCTGTGTTGCTAAAGGTACAATGTTGGAATACATAATTCCCACCGTTGCGCAACACAACTGTTGCGTTTTGCGTATTAGAAGCAACGATATTTTGTCCCAGAACTTGCGAGTTTATTGCAACTAATGAAGAATATAAATGATTGAATAATTTTGTATTACGCAGCGTGAAATCTGTTGCATGATCAAGATACAAACCAATTTTGGCATGAGCGATTGTTACGTGATTGAAAACACTAGCGCCTGGATTTTGTAAACGAATTCCCGACCATTGACCCGCTGTATACTCATAAGCAGGTTCCAAACGATCATTGCGCATGATAATAGGTTGCTCTAATGTTCCTTGTGCTTGTATAGCGCTACCTGGTAAACCAATGATTCCAGAATTTTCATGAAAATAAAGTTCCGTTCCTTGTTTTAGGGTTAAGGTTTGATTTTCAGGAATGAATGCATAGCCATAGATGACATAAGGTTTCGTATTATCTAGGGTTAATGTATTTCGAACATGTACATCAGAATCACCCAGATAAAACCCTTCAACAGTGGTTTGATTGTCCAATTGAACGGAGTGTAAAACTTGTTTCTCCACCTTTCCAGGATGTAAAAAATAAGCATCCTTGATTAGGGTTACAAGTTCTATACTTTGAGGTTGTGCAGCTCCAAGTAGGCGTATTTGATCCGTATAAATAAAATCTTTCGCTTGAGGATCTGCTTTACCTAAGGTATGAACAAAAACGTACAAGCTATCTTTAGGGAGTAGTTCAACATTGGAGAACTGTTTTCCAGACACGCCCTCAATTAACAAATTAAAATAGGATTGCGCTCCTTTGCCTAAAGTTAATTGTGGAATTTTGATGTTTTTATTACTCGGATTGTAGATTTTTACCAAATAAGAGCTAGACTGTGTTTCTGTAAAAACAGGATCTAAGAATACGGTATCAGCAGAAAACAGCAAAGGTTGGGTATTGGGTTCAAAATCCATGTCTGTTCGGCAACTAACGATGCTAAACAAAACGATAAAGAACATAATAAACCTAGGTGTATTCATAGCTGATGTTTAATGGTAAATGTAGTGAAAATAACGAGACAATGAACAGGCTAATTGTTAATGTTGTTGCGTAACATCCAGAGTTTTACGTAACGTAAAAACGTCGCATAAGCATTCAACGAAGATAGAATTAATCCTGGTACACCATCTCTGAAACCTTGTTTCAAAATATAATGCTTGAGAAAGCGCATGCCTGGTTTAAAGATGAAATGATATCCTGTTAGCTTACCCGTTTTCTTATCGTAATCTTCGGCTTGTAAACTAGCATATCGACTCAATTTGGCAATGTGAAAATCAAATCCTCTATAGGTGTTGTGATACAGTTTAGCAGATAGATAACCAAGGGTGCCATTGACGTGTAAACACTCGTGAACGCGATTGGTATAACTAGAAATATCTTTTTTAAACAAACGGATAACCTTGTCATTTTGATAGCCCGAATAGTTGATTTCTCGATTAAAAAAGAAGTTTTTTCGATACACCCAATACGCATCATATGCATCTAATGTATTCTGTTCTTGTAAGGTTGTAATCTCTTGGTTTAGCTCTGGAGTCAACTGCTCATCTGCATCAAGTAAGAGAATCCATTCACTTGGCATTTGTGTAATCGCCCAATTCTTCTGATCGGAGTAATTGTCAAATTCTCGTACAAGTACTTTTGCTCCAAGTTCTTGTGCGATTTCTGCTGTTTTGTCTGTACTGAAAGAATCTACAATATAAATATCGTCCACTAAATTTTTAGCAGATAAAATACATGCTCTAATATTTGACTCTTCATTCTTTGTGGGAATTAAAAGAGTTATCTTCTTTTTCATAAATACGGTGACACAATTTAGTTTGTTTTCTGAAAAAATATACTTTTAGCTTTTGGATTTATGCAAACGAATGAGTTTTACATATTTCATAAACGAAAAGAATGATTGTATTATTGCAAAAGCCAAGCCATCTATACCATTTAAGACTCCTTTTTTGAAAAAATAACATCTTACAAAAGCTACTGCACCATTTAATACGGGTTTGAACGAAGAAACTTTTTTTCCTTTTTCGAATAATTGTTGCGCAGCCCAGGTCGAGTATTGGTTCTTTTTATCAATTACTTGTTTGTAATTTTGCCAACCATAATGAAGAATGTGTACATTCACACTTTTCTCCTGAGTAGTCACAATATATTGATGTGTAATATCAGCAGAAGGACCAGCTGTTTTTTTATTAAAAAAGCGAACTTTTGAATCTGGATACCATCCAGAGAAGTTAATCAATTTATCTCCTAAAAAGTTTTTAACTCTGAATTTATAGCCATCATATGGACTATGTTCATATTCTTTCTTTTGAATAAAAGCCAGTGCATCTACGTCTAGGAATTCATCTGCATCTAAATTCATAATCCAATCATGTTTACAGAATTGTAAACCGTGGGTGCGTTGTGGTCCATCTCCTAAAAAGGCTTGAAGATGAACTTGTGCTCCTTTGCTTTCGGCAATTGCTACTGTATTGTCTGTACTATTAGAATCAATGATGATAACTTCATCACAGTATTGAAATAAAGCATCAATACATTTGCCTATATTTTTTTCTTCATTAAATGTAATTACTAATCCACTGATAGCCATGGTATACTGTATTTTGTAACTTTAAATTGTTTGATAACCGTTGTAAAGATGCTAAAATTATAGCTTTTTTTTAACAATTAGTTGATTGTTTTTTACTCGTGAATTAAAAGTTTGTATATAAGCTTTTAAGAAACGCTCCATTTCTTTTACTTTTTCAGGGTTTTTGGTAAGCAGATTATCTTTTAATTCAGGATCAATTTTCCAATTGTAAAGGCCTAAACTTTTGGTCCCATCGAAAGCAAGGTAGTAGTCTCCTTCTTCATAGTTGTAAATATTGTTTAAATAACTGATGGCAAAGTCACGATCGGATTGATAAGATTTACCAAAAGAAACTACTTCTGTATTGATTTGCAAATAATCCATTAAACTTGGAAGGATGTCAATTTGCTGAAAGTTACGTTCTATTTTTGCTACTGGTATGCGCTCATCTCCAGGGGCATAGAATAAAATGGGAATTCTAAATTTACCTACATTGGTTTTCCATTTTTCTTCCTGGCCATCCGAAGAGGTATGATCGGCTACAACAATAAAAATAGTGTTGTTATACCAAGCTTTGGTTTTCGCTGTTTTAAAAAATTGTTGCAGTGCATAATCTGCATAGGCAATTGATTCGTGTATGGCAGCTGTTCCTTTAGGAAATTTCCCTTTGTATTGCTCAGGAATTGTATAGGGGTTATGAGAGGAAATTGTAAATAGAGTAGTGAAGAATGGAGCCTGGAAATCATCTAGTTTTTGAGCAAAAAACTGCAAGAATTCTTCATCAAAAATTCCCCAAGCACCATCAAAAGCTTCTGGACCTTCGTATTCATTTTTTCCATAATATTCCTTAAAGCCTGCTACCGTTGAGTATTGATCAAAGTTTTGACTTCCATTAAAAGCCCCATGGAAAAAAGCGGTATGATACCCTTGATCATTGAGGATTTTCGGTAGGGGATAAATGTCGTTTAAGGCATAACTTGACGTAATATATGTACGATCCATTAAGCTAGGAACACTTGAAATTGAAGAAGGAACAGCATCAATTGATACCTTTCCATTAGCAAATCCATTTTCAAAGAAATAGCTATTCTGAGCCAAAGAATCCATAAAAGGAGTCAAGCCGATGTTCATGTTTTCGCGTCCAAAGCTTTCGACAATTAATAAAACAACATTCTTTTTGTTGATAGAGTCATATTGAAATACTTGTACAGGATTAAAAATATCGAGTAATTCCTCTTCGCTGTAAAAATTATAATCGGGTAAAGTTTCCTTTTTACCCATCGTTTTCAAGACAGAGAAAGGGGTGTTTAATACTAAGGCCGTATTTTTCATTCCTCCATATCCCGCTGCATCAACTAAGCGAATGGGTTTGGGTTGAAATCCACCGCGTCCTAAAATAAGTAAAATACCCAAGACCAAAACAAGTACAATGACTTGTGAAAAATTGAAACGAGAATCGTGTATTTTGTAGTCTATTTTTCTGTATATCAACCAAAAGAAGAAAAAAGAACCCAGCATAAAAAGCGGAATCCACCAATAATCTACAATGAAGTTTTTCAGTAAACCAGGCAATTCATTTTCCATACCAGAAGCCGTGATAAAGGCATACGAACTGCGTCTACCAATAAAACGGAAGTATTCATAATCCACGAAATTTAAGCATAGAATAAAAATATTGACAAGGTAAAAACTGTAAAATAAAAACGTTTGATACCCCTTTTTGGTTTGGAACTTACCTGGCCAAAGATGCAAAAGAGCAAAAGCAAGGTTAATAAAGCCCAAAGCGGCGAAGTCGAATCGGATACCACCCCAAATGACTTTAGCATCAAAAGGGTCTAATAAGTGGTTGTTATACCAATAAAAACCGAGTCTGCACAATTGATAGAAAGCAAAAATAAGCAAGAAACGCAACGTGAAAACCTTGAGGTTTTTAGAAAATATTTTAGTCATAAAATAATCGTGTGATTTTAAAGCGAAATTACCACAGCCAATGCATGGACTGTGGTAATCTATTAGTTGTACGGTGCCGTATTAAACAGCAACATTGTATTCTCTTAAAGCATCGTTCAACGATGTTTTTAAATCTGTAGAAGGTTTGCGTTTTCCAATAATTAAGGCACAAGGTACTTGATATTCTCCTGCTGGGAATTGCTTGGTATAAGAACCTGGGATAACAACAGATCGCTCCGGAACGTACCCTTTGATTTCTACAGGAGTTTCTCCTGTTACATCAATAATTTTCGTTGAGGCAGTTAAGACTACATTGGCCCCTAAAACCGCTTCTTTTCCTACGCGAACTCCTTCAACAACAATACAGCGTGAGCCAATAAAGGCATGATCTTCAATAATAACTGGAGCCGCTTGTAAAGGTTCTAAAACACCTCCAATACCCACACCGCCAGAAAGGTGAACGTGTTTGCCAATTTGAGCACAAGAACCTACGGTTGCCCATGTATCTACCATGGTTCCTTCATCTACATAAGCGCCAATATTAACATACGAAGGCATTAAAATTACACCCGATGAAATATAAGCCCCATGTCGAGCAACAGCATTAGGTACAACGCGAATTCCCTTTGCTGCATAATGCTGCTTTAAAGGCATTTTATCGTGATACTCGAAAATTCCTACCTCAAAGGTTTCCATTTTTTGAATCGGGAAGTATAAAACAACCGCTTTTTTTACCCATTCATTAACTTGCCATCCTTCTGCCGTAGGTTCTGCAACGCGTAATTTACCTTGATCAACCGCATCGATTACTTCGCGGATTGCGTCTTGTGTATCTTGATGTTGAAGTAAGGAACGATCATTCCATGCCGTTTCAATAATGTGTTGTAGCTGATTCATTATCCGGTTGTTTTGAGATTAAAATTAATTTCGAATTGTCTTGCGATAATCCTTGTACTCGTTTGTTTTTTAGGTTTTACTCTTCTTTCGATGTAGTAAAATAAAAATCGGATAAGCTGCATCGTATTGACAGAGACAAAAACTGATTTTTTTACTGAAAAACAGCTACAAATATAAGTATAAATGTTTAGAAAAATTAAGCAGAAATGAAGGAAATCAGGTAAAAATCAAGGGTAAAAATAGAACAAGAAAGGGAGAGAAGAGGGTGAAATCAGAACGCAGTGAAAATCGAAACGCAGTGTAGATTCATCGAACACCAAAACCAATATTAAGTAGGTGAGATATATTCATCGAATACGAAAACAAATATAATTCCATGAGATAGATAATGAAAGGGCGAGGCGATGAGATTTAGGTGTTTGATAGTAAAAAATAGGATGATTTATAGTTTACCTTTACTTTTACAAAAAAATGTTAAAAAAGAAAAGACAGGGTATGCAAATAAAAAAAATAGGCTTTGGACTAGCAGCTCTACTATTGCTGGGGTATGTATTTATTTGGAGTAAATATGATTGGATGTATGAGGAATATGATCCTCAAAAAGCAGCAGAACTTTTTGCAGCCAAAAAAATAAGAACTCCAGTTTACGATACCTTGAGAGTGAATAACTTTAAGATTGGGTACTTGAGTAATAAGCGATATACTTATGTAGACGGATATGATTATTTAGGGGGTGTACGAAATCCTTACTTAGTTTTGGTGCCACGTAATGGAGATAATATTACCAGCTTATTGCCTTATTTTCTAGATGAGGAATTAACCAATAATTTTCATCTTATCGCCATCGATCGCATTGGGTTTGGTGGAAGTAAGGTAGGGAAGAATATTCAAGGAGAGCCCTATGGATACTATGATTCAAAAAAGGCTTTTGAAGAAAATGCGGTTTATGCTACTATTTCGATGCTAGATCGGATTGTAGACAACGAAGGAAAACACCTTGATGAAGGGCGTTTTATCTTAGGTGGACCTACAGCAGCTATGGGGTTAGGTGCTGCGTATTCCGCTTATTTGTCTTCAGATAAATTTTTGATGGTTGATGCAACTCTTACCAAGCGATTCCTTTTCAGTCAATGGTACAGCCAATTGGTGGTGAGTGGAATAGGACGTGCAATTTTTCCAGCCAATTACGTGAGTAAACAATGGGATTTATTGCTCAATGATCGCGTTTTAGCCGAATATAAAGAACCTTGGTTAGAAGGAGTAAAGTATACCGAAAATAAGGAAAATGAAAATGAATATAGCATGTACAAAGGGGCTTCTGAAGCTGGCATGGGAAAAATTTTGTTTTTCAGAGGTTTGAGTCAATCCGATAAGAAGGAAATAGAAGAATTAACGGACGAAAAAGCGTGGAAAGCTAAAGATCATGCAGTAGATTTATATGCTCCTGAAGAGGTGATGCAAGTGCTAAAAGAAATGGATGTTTATACGTTAAACTTTAACCGATTAGATCGATGGAAAACGACTGAATAGGATGAAGTGATAAATAATATTCAACTAAAAAGGTTCGATTGCATCCAATCGAACCTTTTTAGTTTCTTGTTTTTTCTATGGCTAGCGCACTATTATTTCGTTGTCAATTGATCCTTGAATACTTTACCATCCTTGACAATCAAAAGCAAATTGTTTTTAGGATCTCCAATCACAGCAATATCTTCTAGTGGACTTTTGTCAAATAGTAAAATATCTGCATAAGCTCCTTCTGCTAGGGTTCCTAAATCACTTGGATATGGATTTCTTGGACCGCTCATCTTTAGCAATTGTGCATTGTCATACGTAATCATCTTTAAGATTTCAAAATTGCTAAACCATTGTTGTAAATTCACCACTAATTCATTTTGTCTCAATGGATTTTTTGGTGGAGCAACTAAGTCTGTTCCAAAAGCGACTTTTACGTTGTGTTTTTTAGCCCAAGTATATACGTTTTCTGTTCCCATTCCTACCGCTCTTTTATTTGAAGCTTGCTCAGGGTTGGTATAAGCACTTGCATCTAAGTCAAAAGGTTGCATGCTCAACCAAATATTTTTCTCTCCTAAAAGTTTTACCGTTGCTTCATCTAATAAGTGACCGTGATCAATACATCTAACACCAGCTTCAACGGCTTGTCTTACTGCTTTAGGGGTATAAGCATGTACTGTTACATAGGTACCCCAATTGTCAGCTGCTTCTACTGCTGCTTTAATTTCTTTTGTTGTGTATTGTGTGGCATCTAAAGGGTCATAGATGGTCGCCACACCGCCGCCAGCCATCACTTTTAGTTGGGAAGCTCCTTTTCTTAATTGCTCTCTTGCCGCAACCGTAACTTCTTGTTCGCCATCTGCAATGATACTACCTCCTAAGACTTGAAATCGAGGGGGAGTATGATCAACCATACGAGGTTCTGACCAAGGAAAACTAGCGTCTCCATGTCCTCCTGTTTGTGATATCATTGCTTCACTAGGGTAAATACGAGGACCTTTATTGATGCCATAATCATTCGCTTGTTTAATTCCCATAACATGGCCACCTAAATCTCGAACTGTTGTAAAACCACGTTGTAAGGTGTTCTCCGATTCTTTTGCCGCATTGATAAACAGAAAACTCTCATCGCCCAACATAATCGCTTGGTTAGAGTTGGCTGCTAAAAAAGAATGCCAGTGGGCATCAATCATCCCTGGCATGGCAAATTTTCCTTTTCCATCAATCACTTGAGCTCCCTCAAGATCAGTTGCGGTAAGTGTTCCAGAAACAATTTTTACAATTTTATTCTTCTCTACAACAATAGACCCGACTTTCGTCTTGCTGTCTTTTCCATTAAAAATCTCTACGTTTTGAAGAACAAGTTTGTTTTGTGCAAAACCTGCAGTAGCCAAACAAAGTGCACCGAAAAGTAAACTAACTTTTAAAAAATTATGTATCATCTTAAATTTTTAGGGTAAATATACACTTATTAAATTTTATTTTGGCTTATTTTCAATTAAAAAAGTTATTTTGTCTGTATATATTGAGAATAATTTAATTTTTTCTTAAAAAGAGGGAATGTCATAGAAACTCAGCTAGCTTTGTGTGTAAATAAGTAATGATGACTAAAAAATATTTAATATACGGAATCAGCAAAGGTTTAGGAAGAGCCCTTGCACAAGCAATTCCTCAGGAACAAGACGTGGTATTTGGCGTTTCTCGATCAAAACCAACTGATGCGAAAGATAATTTGGTGTGGATTCAGGCTGATTTGTCTCAACCAACAGAAGCGGTAAGTGCGGTTGAAGCAATCGTAGGCGATACGCCTCTCGATTATCTGATTTACAATGTTGGTATTTGGGAACAAGAAGCATTTTCGGATGCTTATGATTTTGAACAATCTTCTACTGCTGAAATTGTACAAATTATACAAACAAATATTACGGCTTGTATTTTATCCTTACACGCTTTTCTTAAGAATCTAAAAGGCAGTGAAAACGCGAAGATTATCCTCATAGGATCAACTTGGGGGCTAGAAAACCACAAGGGAAAAGAGGTGGCTTTTTCAACTTCTAAATTTGCTTTGAGGGGCATGGTTCATGCCTTGCGCGAAACGTTGCGCGAGCACGCTATTGGCATTAGCATCCTCAATTTAGGATACTTGGCTACGGAATGTGATTATACTGTATCACCAGAGCAAGTAATCGAAGAAACAGCGGGTGCATTAATTCCTTTAACGGATGTATTGGCTGCTATTCGCTTTATCTTGAGTACAAGTAAAGCTACTTGTGTGAAGGAAATTGACATGCCAGCCATGCAAGATTTTAACGTATAAGTTGATTATCGTGCTCCAAATAAATCGTACCTTACTTTTTTAAATCAAACACCATGTTTAGTACACAAACCTATCTCAAACGAAGAGAAAAATTAATACAACGAGTAGAAGACACCGGACTTTTATTGTTCTTAAGTAATGGAGAAAATCCCATTAATTTTGAAGATAATACCTATCGTTTTAGACAAGATAGTACGTTTTTGTACTATTTCGGTATTCAACAGGCGCATATCGCAGCAGTTGTTGATTTGGATGCAAATAAAACGTTGATTTTTGGTGATGAATTGTCGATGGATGCTTTAGTTTGGATGGGAAGACAAGAAACGTTAAAAGCGAAATGCGAGAAAACAGGGGTGACAGAAACGCGGCCGTATGGCGAATTAGCAACGTATATTGCTGATGCTCAAAAAACAAAGCGCAAAATCCATTATCTGCCGCCTTATCAACCCGCAAACAAGATTGCACTCAGTGCATTACTTCACGTTGCAATCACTGATCTTCATCCTTCAACAGCGTTGATTCAAGCCATAGTGGCACAAAGAGAAATTAAAGAAGAACAAGAAATTAGCGAAATTGAAAAAGCCTTGACTATTTCTACACGTATGCATTTAGCAGCAATGCGTTTAGCAAAACCAGGGGTGAAAGAATACGAAATTGCAGCAGCTATTCAACAAATTGCAGCGCAAGAAGATTGTGCCTTAGCATATCCGTCAATTGTAACGGTTCAAGGAGGGATTTTACACAATCACTATCAGGGAAATACGCTACAATCGGGACAATTACTACTGAATGATTCGGGCTGTGAAGTGCCCATGGGCTATGCTTCCGATTTAACGCGAACTTTTCCGGTTGATCTGCGTTTTACAGCGGAACAACGCGATTTATATCAAGTCGTACTCACCGCTTTTGAAGAGGCGAAAAATCAATTGAAAGCAGGCGTAAAGTTTAAAGACGTACACTTGCATGCTGCCTTAATTCTTACGCAAGGATTAATAGATTTTGGATTGATGAAAGGGAATGCTGCAGATGCAGTAGAAGCACACGCACATACTATGTTTTTTCAATGTGGTTTAGGGCATATGATGGGATTGGATGTACATGATATGGAAGATTTGGGAGAACAATTTGTGGGGTATACGCCAAGTGAACCTAAAGAAAAACAGCAATTTGGACTTAAATCACTTCGTTTAGGTAAAGCGCTAAAAGCAGGCCATGTAGTAACTGTTGAACCTGGAATTTACTTTATTCCAGAACTGATTCAACGTTGGGAGGCTGAAAAGAAATACCTCGATTTCATCAATTATGAAAAGCTAAAACAATACCAAGGATTTGGTGGAATTCGAATTGAAGATAACTTTCTCATTCAAGAAAAGGGATATCGCCAATTAGGGCCTGAATTAATCCGTACAGTAGAAGAAATTGAAGCTTATAAAATGGGGTAGTACTTGTTATCTTCGTTTTTTGTAAAATGAAGTGATCGAGAAAGAATAACGGAGTAAAGTCAATGGAACTTAGCATAAAATAGAAAAACACGGTATGCAGTTAATTTTGCATGCCGTGTTTTTTTATGTTCATATTATAAAATAGAAATGTTCTTCAGTCTTTTTTATTCTTCCTCTTTTTTAGATGCTGTCATTTTGATCGAAAATTGCATTAAGACAGCAAGTATAATAAAGATACTGATACTTCCTACAAGTAAGGCCGTTTCTTTTAATTCGATTAAAAAGTAGAGTAAACCATATAGTAGTAGGAGTAGACCAAATATAGTTCCCGTACTGCTCTTGTTTTTGGAAATTTTCCAGGTAAAAATCGTGATGAGTATTATCGTAGATAAAGTGGAAAGAACATAGGAAATGCTAAATCCTAGGTATTCTGAAAAAGAAAGCAATAAAATGTAGTTTAGGAAAATAGCAAACCCAATCAAAGCGTATTGGATTAAATTGATTTTTAAGTTTTTAATATTCTCTAAAAAGTAAAAGACAATAAAGGTAAGTCCTACAAAGAGTAAGGCATACTTAATAGAACGATCAATTTTAGAATAAAAATTGTTGAGTTCTAAAAATTCAATCCCAAAGGTGTATTTATCAAACGTTAGGTTGCGTATAGATGTTGTATTTAGAGGTAAGGGCTGATAAATATTCCAAGTGCTATTAGCTTGTTCTTTCCCTTTTTCAGATTCCTCAGGCAGGTAATTTCCGATGTATTTTACATCGTGGTAATCGCTTTTTATATTGACTTTTGTCGTCGTTGCGTGAGCGAGAAATTGCAAATTTGAAGAGCCTTTTAGTTTGAGAGGGAGTTTGATTGCAGTTGGTGTTGATTCTTCTGCGGTATAGTCTAAGCTTAAAAAGGGAATTTGCTCTATAATGGGATTGTCGTTCAACGTAAATACTTTGCCAGGTGTATTCAATAAGGCTAGAGCTTCGGAAAGCCCTTTGGTATCCGAAATTCCATAGAGAATTTTCTTACTTGTAATTTCAGGATTCCCTTGAATACCAAGAGAGGCAAGGAGCTTTTCTTGTGCTTCAAATTGAGCCTCAATAAGAAGATCCGTATTGTATAACGTAACTTGGTACAAGCTTCTTTTTTTGGTTGTTGTTGAAATAGAACCTGTTATCGTTTGTGTTGTAGGGGAGAATAATGCTCTTTCTCGTTGATACAAGACTTCATTTTTTTCATTGATAGTAGCAACTCTGTATTCTAATAAGATAAATGGACCATATAAGGTCTGTTGATCTCCCCATTTTTCAGATACTTCTTGTACAACTTCGGTTTGAAAAGCTGAACGTTCAGAAATAATACTTCCGATGATTGGGATAAAAATTAGTAAGCCCAAGGTTAAGGCTGCGATGGCTAACCCTTTAAACAGGTGTTTTTTTGTTTCTTTTTCCATATTTTTAGTTTTTAAAAGTACTTTGTTTTTCAAAGTGAATGAGTAAAAAAAATTATTTTAGTTTCTGTATTAAATTTTCTAAATAAGCCAAGTGTTGTTTGAAGGCCAATTTGCCTTCTGCTGTAGCGCTATAAACAGTATTGGTTTTGCGACCAATAAAACCTTTGTGTACGGTAATATATTGACTGTCCTCTAAATTTTTTAAATGAGAAGCAAGGTTGCCATCGGTAAGTGCTAAGTATTCTTTTAAATCTTTGAAAGACAATGTTTCATTAACCATCAATCCGCTCATGATTCCAACGCGAATACGATTGTCAAATACTTTATTTAATTGTTCAATATCAAATTTCATGTCTTTCTAATTTGCTCTTTTGTCGTACTTATTCCATAAAATTAAACCATAAAGGAGATGAGTTAACCCAAATCCTAAAGCCCAAAATACAAGTGAATGTGCGGAAAAATAAAAAGCCAATAAACCCAATACAATTTCGATAAAAGCAATAGCTTTAATTTCTTTAACGGTATCTTCTTGAATACTGTACAAAGCTAACCCATAAAATAAAAGGGTAGTAGGTAACGTAAGTTCGAGGAGAGATTTAGAATAAAATACAATACACAGTATTCCTCCTAGTACTAGAGGAAATAAAAAGCGAAGGAGTAAGCGTTTCGTCACGTTAGTTAGAAAAGGGATACCTTGCTTTCTTGTTTTTTGGATCGTAAAGTAAAGTCCACCACCTAAAGCAACGCCAAGCGTAATTAACGCTAATAGGATTAAGTTTACAGCATTATAAGATAAAACTTGTGCTGCGCTTGTATTGGATTGCCATGTATATAAAATAGCACTTGCAGCTAAGCCACAAATACCAACCCAGATACCGCTCCAACCACTTAAGCTTAAAAACTTAGTAGAACGTTCCATGATGGACTTGATTTGCTGTAAATCTTCGATTGCTTTTGTGTTCATTTAAAAAGTACTTTGAAAAACAAAGTTATAAATAATTTTGATAAAAAAAAGGAAGAAGCAAAAAAAGAGTGAATTTGTAGAAAGGAAAGTTCTTACTTCGAATTGTAAAGCTTTAATAGTAGTTTCTCTTTCTTGTATTCCAAAAAATAAAACCTATCTTTGGTATTACTGTCAGAAATAGAAGACTTTGTATGCATAAAGTATGGAATATAGTAATAAAATTAGTTCTACTTGGAGTTTTTTTCCTTCCAAGTGAACTATTGGCTTGTGCTGTCCATACTGATGATATTAGGGTATCTCATGAAACAGTTGTAGGGACTACTATGTCTTGTTCATCAACCCATTATGAAGATAGTTTTTGCGGAAATGCTTGTTGTGCAGATGCAGGAGAAGGTTCTCGTTCTCATGGCGATTGTTGTCAATTTTTTTGCCAAGGTCCGTGCCATATTTTGCTACTTGCTCCATTGGAAAAGCAGTCTTATACTGTGCTTGTATTTAAAGATAAACACAGTTATCCCGTTTATCGTCAACCCCAATATCCTTCGGGGGAATTTTCAATTTGGTTACCTCCTAAAATAGGTTAAATAATAGGCTGTATAGCCTAAGATGTGTCTTGTCGAAAGCGAAAAATAGTTTTCGAATCCTTTATTTTCACAATCCTTCTTTGGTAAGGATTGCGCTAGCTGTTGTTCCATTTACAAGATTGAAAATAGAGTAGCGTATTGAAAATAAATGTTTTTATAAATACATAATATATAATCTAATTTAAAAATTCACAAAAGATGAAATACTTAGTTTTAGGGTTAATCGTCACTTCATTGGTTACTTTAACAGCGTGTAACGATAAAAAAGAAGCTGCACCAACAGTAGCGGATACACCAACGGAAACGATACAGGAAAAGCCAGCAGAAGCGGTAGATTTTACAGAGTTGTTGGGGCATTATGATCATATGACTTTTGCTTTGTCCTCTGATAATGCTGAAGAAACAGCTAAGGCAGCGACGGGGATGTTAGCGGCTTTACAAAAGATGAAGGGCGCTCATTTTGATGAAGAACACAAGGATACTTACCAAGATATTGCTGCTAATATTAAAGAAAATGCAGAACATATTGAAGATAATGTTGGGGATATTACACACCAAAGAGAACATTTAGTGGAAATTAGCACAGATATCTATGATTTAGTACAACTATTTGGTATTTCAAAACCATATTACAAAGTTTTCTGCCCTATGGTCAATGGAGGAGAAGGTGCTTTTTGGTTGAGTACAGCGAAAGATTTTAGAAACCCTTATATGGGCGAAAAAATGTTGTCTTGTGGGTCAATCCAAGAAGAATTAAATTAATTGCCCCCCTTTATTTTATCCCCTTTGATGTAAGCATATAAGGGGGTAAAATACTTTGTAATCTTAAGGCTATGTTTAGTAAAAGTAGTACCTATATCTTCTTCTTCTTACTGGTCTGTTTTGCTTTAATTCAATTGAAAAGACCAGAAATCAAGGCCTATACGGTACCTGCAGAGGAAAGTTTCAATGTGGCCTTTCAAGTTCCTTCAGAAGTGCAATCGATCTTGAAAACCTCCTGTTATGACTGCCATAGTAATGAAACGACGTACCCTTGGTACAGCAAAGTTCAACCGATGGCCTGGTTGATGGAACAGCACATTGTAGAAGGAAAAGAAAAACTGAACTTTGATGAGGTAGCTGCCTATGGAACGCGAAAAAGAAGGTCGAAGTTCAAGCAAATTATCAATCAGATTCAGCAAGGAAAAATGCCTTTGACGTCCTATACCCTAATGCACAAAGGGACAGCTTTGACGAAAGAGGAAGAAGAGATTTTAATTCGTTATTTTAATTCATTAGTAAAACCATAAAACAATGAAAAAATATACTTGTCCCATGCATCTTCAAATTTTAGAAGATCAGCCTGGAAAATGCCCCATTTGCGGAATGGATTTAGTTCCATTCGGAGCCACTGGAGGACATGCCGATGATGAACATCACCATCATCATATGGAACATACCCATGATAAACATAAAGGGCATAATACCAATGCTTTCTTAAGTAAATTTTGGGTGAGCTTAGCAGTGACGATTCCCATTCTCATCTTATCTCCCATGATACAGCACTGGTTGGGTTTTACTTTGAGCTTTACAGGTGATAAATATGTGTTATTTGCTTTGGGAACATTTATTTATTGCTATGGGGGAATGCCTTTCTTAAAGGGAATGATAGGGGAAGTAAAAGCAAAGAATATTGGAATGATGACATTAGTCGCAATTGCAATTACAGTCGCCTATACGTATTCAACGGCAGTTGTATTTGGCTTAGAAGGGATGGATTTCTTCTGGGAATTGGCTACCCTTATTGTTATTATGCTCCTTGGACATTGGTTAGAGATGCGTTCCCAAATGGCGGCTTCTAAGGCATTACAATCCTTAGTGGCTTTATTACCCAATGAAGTAACAGTAGAACGAGAAGGGGAGGCTGTAAAAATCAAGTTGAGTGAACTAACAGATAAAGAAACAGTCATTATCAAACCTGGTGAAAAAATTCCCGCAGATGGAGAAGTAATAGAAGGGATGTCCTATGTTAATGAGAGTATGCTGACGGGTGAAAGTGTTCCAGTGAAAAAGGAAGTAAAAGCAAAAGTAATCGCGGGCTCTATCAATGGCGATGGCGCGTTAAAAGTATGGGTAACCGGTGTTGGAAAAGACAGCTACTTAAACAAAGTTATTACCCTGGTTCAAGATGCACAAACAGCTAAATCGAATACCCAAAATCTAGCGGATAAAGTAGCGAAATGGCTAACTTTTATCGCCCTATTTGCTGGGGTTGCAACCTTTGCATATTGGTATAGTGTAGAAGGAAACTTGAGTTTTGCTTTAGAGCGTATGGTGACGGTTATGGTAACGGCATGTCCGCATGCTTTAGGTGTTGCAATTCCATTGGTTGTGGCTATTTCGACGACACTCTCCGCTACTAATGGGCTATTAATCAGAAACCGAACAGCTTTTGAAATTACCAGAAACTTAACGACTATTATTTTTGATAAAACGGGTACGTTAACTGAAGGTTCCCATGAAGTACAAGATATTATTCCTTTAGGGGATTATTCCTCCCAAGAAATTATTCAATACGCAGCTGCAGTTCAACAAAACTCAGAACATCACATCGCTAAGGGAATTATGCGCGTACTCCAAGCAAATGCTTATCCTTTGTGGAAATCAGAAGATTTTCTGTATATGCAAGGAATAGGTGTAAAGGGGAAGGTAAATGGAAAAGAAGTAATTGCTGCTGGACCAAACTATTTTACAACAAATAATCTCGCTGTCCCACCAATTCCAAAAGAAATAGATCAAGATACAGCCACTGTCAACTTTGTATTAATAGACAATCAAGTTGTTGGTATTTTAAGCTTAGCGGATAGAATTAGAACAGGATCCGCAGAGGCTATTGCAGAATTAAAAGCAATGGGAATTAAGTCCTTTCTGCTTACAGGTGATAATGAGAAAATAGCGGCTTCGGTAGCAGCTAAATTGGGTATGGATGGTTATTTGGCGAATGTACTTCCCCATAATAAACAAGAAATTGTGAAAGAATACCAAGCTAAAGGAGAAATAGTAGCGATGACTGGGGATGGAGTGAATGATGCACCTGCTTTAGCGCAAGCAAATGTAGGGATTGCCATCGGATCAGGAACGGATGTAGCGGCAGAAACAGCAGATATTATTTTAGTGAATAGCGACCCAAGAGATGTGGTAAAATTAATTGGATTTGGTAAGAAAACATACCGTAAGATGATTCAAAACCTTTTGTGGGCCGTAGGATATAACGTGATCGCAATACCTTTAGCTGCTGGAATATTGTATCCACATTTTATGCTTAGTCCTGCTTTAGGTGCGGTATTAATGAGTGCAAGTACAATTGTCGTAGCATTAAATGCAAGCTTATTAAAAATGAATACAATAAAATAACTTACTTTATGACAGTGGAAGTTATAAAGTGAAATACTTTGAAAACCGGTAGTTTGACTATCGGTTTTTTTTATTTACAAGTTTAATGGAACTGAAGTAAGAATCAAATTACAGTTTTTGATTACGCATGTATTGGAAAAAAGCATAGGTTTTGCGTTGCTTTAAATACGCAAGATTAGCTTCATTTTTATAGGCTTCTTGTTCAAATGAAATGGCGCGATACGCTTTTTTTCTGTTTCTCAAATATAGTAATCGAATGAGAAATTCAATTCCATACCAAAGATAAAAAGGAAGAATAAGAAGTTCGAGTTGTTGTTTTAGGTGAATGCGTTCATGATTGACTAGAATAGCATCTTCAGCAAAAGAGGCATCTTTGTAGATAATAAAGGGGTATAAGGTGAGGGCTGCTATATGTTTAGGCAGTTGTTTACAAACGATAACAGATTGCTTTTGCTTCATACCTTGCAAAGGTTAATAAGAAATATGAAGCAAATTACGCTTTTTTTCGTCTTCTTTTTAGGCTAATACGCGTGCTTCTAATTTGATCGACTGTATGGTGTCGTAAGTATTCGTGGTGTAGGAGCCAACCACCAATACCACCCAATAAACTGCCAATAACAATATCCGTTAATCGCGCTTGTATAAGTTCGTTAGGAGAGTGAATCAATGAACTTCCTGCTTCTGCTAATAAAACCGTTAAAGCGGTAATGAATATCACAGCAAGAGCATAGTTTCTCGAAATGAAAATTTCAATGATAAATTGCAAAAGCATGATGCAAATACACAAGTATAGCGGATCTTGTGAGATGGAAATAAGAATCCAACAAAGTCCAATGCCAATGAAAGTTCCCGCAATACGATGCAAGGCTCTTTGCCAGACGTGATAAAGGGAAATCCCTTGCATAATTGCCAAGCAAGAAATGGGAATCCAATAGGGATTGTTGAAATTCAGTAAATTACCAATCAATAGCGATAAGCACATAAAAGCCCCCACAATAAGAGAACGAATGAAGTAATCGACTTGTGTTTTTATAGGAACAGGTATAATAATGCGAACAGGCGTTTTAGAGGTGTATTTGCGCCCAACAATAAAGCTGTAAATCAAAGCTAAGGTACAAGCGAAAATAGTTCCCAAAACAAAATAGCCAATTCGCGTGGCAATGGTGTCAAAGTCAAACGGAGTATTACTAGCCATTGAGGCAATCATGATAAAGAAAAAACTACCAGGAGGAGGCATCGAAAAATACAAGGATATCCAGTGTACAGCTGTCGCAAATAATCCAAATACAAGGGCAGATACAATAAAATTAAAGCTAAAAATAACCCCTACTACATAGGAAAACATAAAGCCAAATGAACACACCAACATGATAAACATACGTTGAGGAGTAGGTAAATTGGAAGGGAGATATAAAATAACCAAACCGGCTAAACAAGCTAATAGACCTGCTTGTAAGTTATCAAAATACCACCCGACTAACAAGGGAACTCCAATGGCAAACATAGCCATAAAAGGAATGTGCCATAAGCGATCACTGTGTTTGAGTTGGAATAAATTTTTACTTTCTTGTTTGAGTAATTGAACGAAGAAGTTACTTCTCATGGTTAAAATTGGTTTTTTAGCTTACGATGAGTAAACTGTACTGCGTTGATTAATCGTGTCTTACATAAGAGGTAAAGGCCTTAATAATCAACTTGTAAGGTAGGGCAAAGGTACGAATCAATTTGCAGTTTAAAAATAGAAGAAACGAGTAAAATAGAGGACAAAAGAAGGAGATGAAATAATTCAATAAAAAAAGGCTATCCTCGAAAGGATAACCTCTTTTGTTGAAAAAGTAGTTGTTAGTTTTGGTGAAGCGTTGATTTAAAATCGTTTAATCGCGCTTCAAATTCTTGTTGTAAGTTGTCATTGACAATCGTTCCTTCTTTAAAATTATCCTGGAAACTTGGCAAGGAGAAATGAGATTTAATATTTCCACCAAAGAAAGGAAAGATTGTTTTGGCTGATTCCATAACAAACTGCCCTCCTCTAGGTCCAGGTGATGTTGATAATAATAGCATTGGTTTTTGTTGAAACAAAGCTTTATCCGCACGTGATCCCCAGTCAAAGATGTTTTTGAAAGCGGTACTGAATGTTCCGTTGTGTTCAGCGAGACCAATAACTAAGGCATCACTTTCTTTTAAGATTTGATTGAAAGCGAGTGCTTTTTCAGGAATACCGGCTTGGTTTCGCTCTGGCGAATAAATAGGCATCTCGTAATCGTTGAGGTCTAAAATTTGTATTTCGTATTCTTGTAAAGTATCTAAAGCGCTCTTTACTAACTCAAGGTTGATAGATTGCGTACTATTTGTAGCTGCAAAGGCTGTAATTTTCATGGTTGAATTGTTTTTTATTACACTACAAAGATACAAGCAGAAGACTCAACCGTTTCTTAATCTAGAATAAGAAAAAAAATAAGAGCAAATGATGATGTGACTTTTAACTTAAAAAGGAAAGATTCATAGAAGTAAATAGAAGTCACTCTTAAACATGGAAATAAAAAAAAAGCTGCAAAAAATAAATTTTGCAGCTTTTTGTATGTAAAATATAAAGATTATTTGTCGATTGACCCTAAAACGCGTTGCATAAAGCTATTTAAAGCTTCTTTTTGCGTTGCACCTTCTTTCATTAATTTCTGAACTTCTAGTGCTCCATACATATTGGAAATTAATTCGCCAATTACATCTAATTCTTCGTCTTTTAACGAAGGAACTTCCGTAAGGTTTTCCAATACTTCAAGGGTTTCAATGATATAGTCTTGGTCATTTTGCTCAATAAATTGAGTTAAATGTTTAATTACAGGTAATTTCATACTCGTTGTATTTAGAATTAAGCGATTTCACCAACTAACTCGTGTAAAACTTCCGTTTTATTTGTTTGCGTTTGGTTCACTAATTTTCCATTTACGAAAGTAGCGAATGTAGGTAGATTACTCACGTCAGCTAGTTTTCTAGATTCAGGGAATTTCTCAGCATCTGCAACTACAAATGTGATATTCTCTTTTTCTGTTGAAAGCTTTTTAAACTTCGGTTTCATAATTCTACAATTACCACACCATGTAGCTGAAAATTGAACAACTACTTTTTCATTTTGACTTACAATTTCTTGTAAGTTATCTTGATCTAATTCTAAAAGCATTTTTTAAGTTTTTTTACGTTAGTATCTAATTAGTGTTTGCTTAAGTAATCAGCAACACCTTTTCTGTCAGCATTCATTGCATCTTTTCCTTCTTCCCAGTTTGCTGGACATACTTCACCATGTGTTTGAACGTGTGTGTAAGCGTCGATTAAACGCACGTACTCATTTACGTTTCTTCCTAATGGCATATCGTTTACTGACTCATGGAAAATTTTTCCTGTCTCGTCAATTAAATAAGTAGCTCTGTATGTAACGTTTGATCCTTCGATTTGAACTGAATCTAACTCTTCGTTGTATACTTCACTTTCTACGTCTAAAATTCCTAATACAGAAGATAAGTTTCTTTGTGTATCAGCAATGATAGGGTAAGTAACTCCTTCAATACCTCCGTTGTCTTTTGCTGTGTTTAACCAAGCAAAGTGAACTTCGTTTGTATCGCAAGATGCTCCAATTACCATTGTATTTCTTTTTTCAAATTCAGGAAGAGCCTCTTGGAAAGCATGTAATTCTGTTGGACATACGAAAGTAAAGTCTTTTGGATACCAGAATAATAATACTTTTTTGTTATTTTTTGTAGCTTCTTCGAAAATGTTGATTCTTAAATTATCACCCATTTCTGAAATTGCATCTACTGTAATGTTTGGAAACTTTTTACCTACTAAAGACATAATGTTTATTTTTAAAAGTTAATATTTGTTTTTTTCTTTCTTATTTCTAGTACAAAAGTAGCCCACAAAAGTGGCTTATACTATTATTTCTGATTATTGTTTTTTATTTTACTATAAGATTTATTTATAGTAGTGAGGCCTGTCCGATTGATTTACGTTCAACTGTATATCAAATTTCGACGAGACTAAATATACGGAGAAAAAACGAGTTTTAGTGTGAAGGATTTGTTATAAATAGGGGTTGAGAGTTAAGAGTTAAGGGTTAAGAGTTAAGGGTTAAGAGTTAAGGTTATGGAGTGAGAGTTGTGGGGTGAGAGTTAAGAGTTATGGGCGACTTTTCACCTTTTACTGTCAACCGTCTACTGTCCACTGCCAACTGTCTACTGTTTACTATTCACAATTCGTCTTATTTTAATATCAAAAGCAGCGTACAACAAAGTAACAAATGGGCTTAAGTAATTAAAAAAGGCATAGGGTAAATAGGTGAGTGTTGGAATTCCCAATACTCCTGCATGATAAGCACCACAGGTATTCCATGGAATCAATACAGAGGTTACCGTTCCTGAGTCTTCAAGTGTTCTACTTAAGTTTTCAGGAGCGAGTCCTTTTTGTTTATAAGCATCTGCAAACATTTTTCCAGGTACTACGATGGATAAATACTGATCTGAAGTTGTGATATTAACCGCTAAACAACTAGCAACTGTACTGGCAAATAAACCAAATAAACTACTAGCAATAGACAGTAAAGCAGTAGATATTTTTTGCAATGCACCAATAGCTTCCATTGTTCCACCAAAAAACATGGCGCATAGAATCAACCAAACGGTATTAAGCATACTGGCCATTCCTCCAGCTTCAAATAGCCCATTGAGGCTTTCTAAAGGCGATAAAATGCGAATATCAGTGGTTAAAGCTAACATTACTCCCTTATATGCATTGTAGAAATTAAATTCTTCTCCACCTGCTACTGCAACAACAATATTGGGTTGGAAAATCAAAGCAAATACAGCACCTAATAAGGTACCAATTAACAAGGCTGCAATAGGTTGTACTTTCTTTACAATAAGAACAATAACTAATACTGGAACAATAAATAAAAGGGGGGTAATATGAAAGGTAGCACTAATAGCTTCTAGTGTTTCTGCAGTATTTACTTGACCTTCTGCACCATAGATAAATCCTAAAATGATAAATAAGATGAGGGTAACTACATAGGTAGGAACTGTAGTATACAGCATATAGCGAATATGAGTAAACAAATCCGTACCTGCCATTACAGGAGCTAAATTGGTAGTATCCGATAGCGGAGATAATTTATCTCCAAAATACGCACCAGAAACAACGGCTCCACCAATTACCCCTAAAGGCATCCCCAAGGCATTTCCGATTCCTACGAGCGCTATTCCGACAGTCGCAGAGGTGGTCCAAGAACTACCCGTTGCAATAGAAATAATAGACGTGATAATAACACATGCTGGTAGATAAATGGATGGATGTAGAATTTCTAAACCGTAGTAAATCATACTGGGAATAATACCACTCAATAACCAAGTACCCGATAAAGCACCTACTAACAGCAAAATAAAAATGGCATTCGACGTATCACGTACATTATTGACAATTTGCTGTAGAATCTTATCATAAGAAACGCGATTGTACATCCCTACAAGAATTGCAATAGCACCACCCAATAATAAAATGAATTGATTGGTTCCCGATAAAGCATCATCCCGGAATACATAAACATTAATAGCTAGTAATACAACGAGTAATACGACAGGAATTAATGATTGTGTGAGCGAAATTGACTTTTCTTGTTTTTCTTGCATTTCAAGTTTTGTTTAAAGTAATAATTGTTTAAAAAGTAAAAGTACTTAATTTTGATCGAATCGTAAATAATACCCCTCATAAACTGTACCAAAAAAGGGAAGGAAATATTTTTTTAAGGTCAGGTGGTGAGAGGTTAGGCGGTGAGAAGGTTAGGCGGTGAGAGGTTAGGCGGTGAGAGGTTAGGCGATGAGAGGTTAGGCGGTGAGAGGTTAGGCGGTGAGAGGTCAGGTGGTGAGAGGTCAGGTGACGAGAGGGGGAGGTGGTGAGAAGGTGAGAAGATGAGAAGATGAGCAAACCTCACAAAGTACAACCCTCACAAATCACTTTAAAAGATAGTCCCAAGTAAAAACCTCACCAATCTCACCCTCTCATCGCCTCACCACTTCACAAAGCACAAACCTCACAAAGAGCAAACCTCCCCCTATCGAGGTAGCGTTTGTATCAACCGATCTAGCGTAGTATCTTCAGCAGGATAAAATTGAGTACGCTGTTTAAAATCGGCATAAGCAAGTAAAGCTTGTTTGAGATCTCCCTGAATTGATTCCGTTGAAATTGCAATTTGTTCCACAAGGTGAATCAAAAAGTAAATGACGCGTTTTAAATAAGCATGTGCTTGATGGAGTTCCTGAAGTTCTTCGTGGGTATGTGCTAAGTTATTACACGAAATGATATATACTTGGATAACAGGGATCTTTAATCGCATGCACAATTCCCAATGGTTATTTAGTACTTCAGCTCTATACAGCGCCTCTTTGTAGCCCTCTAAGGCTTCCAGGTAGTTTTCCTGGTTGAATTTCTCATTGCTGGATACCGTCAAGGTTTTCCAATAGCGTTCTAGGTGATTTATACAAGTATCGCTCATAATTATTTTAAATTTTGATTCGCAAATTCCCAGTTGACCATTTCCCAAAAATTGGCAATAAATTGAGGTCTTGCATTTCTATAGTCAATATAATAAGCATGTTCCCAAACGTCTAAGGTTAGAATAGGCGTTTTGTTAAGCGTCAAAGGAGTATGTGCCTCTTTTAAGGGGATAATTTCCAACTTATCTTCTTCATTTTGAGCTAGCCAAGTCCAGCCACAACCAAAAAGCTTGGCAGCTGTAGTGGAAAAAAGTGTTTTGAAATGGTCAAAACTACCAAAATCACGAATGATTAAGTCCTTGATTTTTCCCGTAGGAGCTTTTCCTCCAGCAGGGGATAGGCTATGCCAAAAAAAGGTGTGATTCCAGTGTTGAGCGGCATTGTTAAAAATCGCCATATCACCTATTTGATAGCTGTGTAGAATAATTTCAGGTACAGATTTCTCAAGTAAAGGCGTATTTTGAATCAAATCATTGAGGTTATTGACATAAGCAGCATGATGTTTACCGTAATGATAGTCGAAGGTTTCTTCTGTAATTAAAGGGGTAAGTGCATTTTTTTCATAGGGTAATGCAGGTAATTGTAAGTCGATTTCCATTTTTGTTCATTTTATAATTAGTGGACTTATGTCCGTATTTAGGTGGTGTTTTCACCAAATGAAGTGAAGTATGTTTGTACAAATATAGTAGTTATTTAGTATTATGAAAATATAATTTTAGAGTAATCTAAAATTATATTTAGAGTATGTTGATTAATGAGAGTTTATCAAGCTGCCACACTGCGTTTCTATTTTGTTTTTATTTTTGGTGTTTTAGGAGCTATTTTTCCCTCAGTATGGGTTAATTTTGTAAAATATAAATTCTATAGCATATGATAGTTAGAGACAAAAAGCATATTATTCAAATGCTTTTTATTTGGAAAGGATCTGTGTTGAAGAAGATTGCGCCTACTTTATTAGCCATCTTTATTTTTTCTTGGTTAGTCTATTGGAGTCATTATTTTTTTCCAGACATCATTATACCCTTAAATGTTGGAGCATTTACCTTAGTGGGGATTTCCCTTGCCATTTTCTTAGGGTTTTGCAATAGTGCAGCCTATGATCGGTATTGGGAGGGACGAAAGCAATGGGGAAGTTTAGTGATCTACAGTCGCTCTTTGGCTTTTCAGCTGTTGCATTTCATCAAAGAAGATGACAATTTTACTTTGAAAGAGAAGCAAAAGGGCATTCAGTTGATTATTGCATTTTGTTATGCATTAAATAAGCAATTGAGAAATAAAACCGATTGGACGATTGTCCGTTCTTATCTAACGGAAGAAATGTATCAAGAGATGCTGACCAAGCGTTTTAAACCTGCTTTTTTGTTGAGTGAATTAACGAAGTGGGTGAATGAACAGTATAGAGCAGGGCGTATAGATTCAATTACACAGGCGAGAATAGATCAAAATATTGAACAATTGTCGATTGTACTGGCTGCTTGTGAGCGCATTGTACATACTAAGATTCCTTTTGTTTACTTTATTATCTTGCATCGTACTGTTTACGTTTATAGCTTCCTTCTTCCTTTTGGGTTGATTGATTTGATTGTATGGACGATGCCTTTCTTTGTGACCTTCGTGGCTTATACGTTCATCGCTTTAGATGCGGTAGTAGCGGAAATTGCTGAACCTTTTGGAGAAGAAGAAAATGATTTGGCTTTGGATCAAATGTGTGGCAATATCGCCTATTCGTTATCGGAAATTTCAGGACTAGAGCTTCCTGCTTTGGTACTACCAGACGAAAATTACATTGTAAAATAAGGGAACAAGCCCTATATGATAAAAAAAAACACGCCTAATTCGCGTGTTTTTTTGTCTCTAATGACATGGAGTCTTCTTTTTGTTAAGAAAAAATTAACGCAATCAATACCAAAAAAAAGTGACCTATTCGCATTATTTTTTTTGTCTTGTAAATTATTTTTGCTTAGTTTTTATCTAATGATATATGAGTGACTTTGAAGTAAATTCATTTTATGAGTTAATAATACACGATTTAGTGAATCGTGGTTACTCCGTGGTAGATTGTTTTTTCACTGAAAGGGAAATTGACCTGTTGCGCGCTAACTTTTTTATGAAACAAGATTTACAAGTGTTTAAAAAAGCAGCGATTGGACAAGCAAGTGAAGAGCAAATAGTGGAAGAGGTAAGAGGGGATTTTATTTTATGGTTGAATGAACAAACCCCCGATGAGGTTGAGGCGATGTACTTCCAAAAGATGAATGAATTTATTGCTTATGTAAACCGCACGTGTTTCTTGGGAATTAAAGAAGGAGAATTTCACTACGCAAGTTATCCAGTTGGTACAGGATATCAACGTCACTTGGATGTGTTTCACAAAGATACACGTCGTACTTTATCCGTTGTGTTGTATTTAAATGAAAAAGATTGGACCCCAGCTAATGGAGGGGAGTTAGTCTTATTCCTACCAGATGGAGAAGGAAATGAACGAGAGGAAATTGTGTATGCTTTACCAGGTCGATTAGTGATTTTTGACAGTAAATCTATTGAACACGAAGTTCGAACAGTAAACAAACCCCGCTATAGTATTACGGGATGGTTGAAAACAAGATAAGAGAGTTAGGAATACCTAACTCTTTTTTTATTATTAGTTCTTGTGCGAATTTATACATGTTAGAAGCGTATGAATAAATTAGAATAAATACAATAGGTCCAATTGGATTAAAAAGACTTGTTAACTAGTGTAATTAGTGTGATGTTATGAATCAATGTATTGCTGCTATCAAAACAAAAAAACACGAAGCATCCAATATTTTCAGTATTTTTGTTAACACAACAGATATTGCTTCCGAATAGAAGTATCATTTAATAGAGAAAACTATGTTTGATTTTCGGTTAAAAGTTTTTTATACCGTGGCAAAAAGAGAAAGCTTTACAAAAGCAGCCAAAGAACTATTGATTTCTCAACCCGCTGTATCGAAACATATTCGCGAAATAGAGGGACATTATCAAACGAAACTCTTTGTACGGGATGGAATCAATATTCGTTTAACTGAATCTGGACAATTACTCTATACCTATGCAGAAGATATTTTCTCTACCTATCGCAATTTAGAGTTTGACATGCATGCACTCAATGCAAAAATGGATGGTAACTTGCGTATCGGTGCAAGTACAACCGTTTCTCAATATGTTTTACCCCCGCTTCTAGCTGAATTTAGAGCTAAAGTTCACGATATACACCTCGATATTCTGTCTGAAAATTCAGCCGTAATAGAGCAACTACTCTTGAGTAAAAATATCGATGTCGGAGTAGTTGAAGGGTGTTCTAAAAATCCTCAAATCAAGTATATCGATTTTATTGATGATGAAATTGTATTGGTTTGTCGAGCGGATAACCCGAAATTCAAAACGGGAATTATTGAACCAGATGAATTAAAAGAGTATTCCTTCCTATTAAGGGAAGCAGGATCTGGTACGTTAGATGTGATTGAAAGCAACTTAAATCAAGTGGGAATGTCATTGAATCAGTTGCGAAATGAAATGAATTTCTCGAGTACTGAAAGTATCAAGATGTATCTAAAGCACTCCGATAGTTTTGCATTTTTGTCGATTCATGCTATTCTCAAAGAATTAAAATACAACGAATTGGTTGTCGTGGATATTAATGGCTTAGATATCAGACGAAAATTCAGTATTGTACAACGTCAAGGGCAAGAAAGTGCCTTAGTAGAATTATTTATTCGATTCATTAAATCATATAACCTAAAGTTATAACCGATAACTATTATGTATTTTTTCCGCTAGTATAGATGATTGACCTTTGTAGGGTTGAAAATAGATACGTTATGACAGTACAAAATAGCAATACTGCACTCGGTAGTAAAATAATATTCATGGGCTTAGCGATTCTAAGCTTATTTCCTTTTATTTCTTCTGCAACAGCTTTGGTGTTGGGAATCATTTACGCTCAAATCTTTGAAAATCCCTATGCGAAGCAAACGAAAAAAGCCACAGGACTTCTATTGAAGGTGGCTGTAGTTGGATTGGGATTTGGAATGAACGTTTACAGCGCTTTAGCTGCGGGAAAGGATGGCTTTGTCTTGACGATTTTCTCCATCTTTTTAACCTTAACCTTGGGATTCGGAATAGGGAAACTATTGAAAATTGACAAGAAAATATCCTACTTAATTTCTTCTGGAACAGCTATCTGTGGAGGTAGTGCGATTGCGGCTGTATCGCCTGTTATTGATGCAGACGAAAAACAAATCTCAGTTGCTTTGGGGATTGTATTTATCTTGAATTCAGTCGCTTTAATCTTATTTCCTCCTATAGGACATGCGTTAGGGTTGAGCCAAGTAGATTTCGGACTTTGGTCTGCGATTGCTATTCACGATACGAGTTCTGTAGTTGGTGCAGCTGCCAAATATGGAGATGAAGCGTTAGAAGTGGCTACAACGGTTAAATTAGCCCGTGCCTTATGGGTGATTCCAGTTGCATTTTTATCTACAATGCTCTTCAAAAATAAAGGATCTAAAGTGAAAATACCGTATTTTATTGGGTTGTTTGTTTTAGCAATGTTAGCCAATTCCTATATTCCTTTTATTCAACCTTTAGGACCATATATTGTTGAGGTTTCAAAAGCTGCCTTGACACTTACTTTATTTTTAATTGGTACATCACTGTCGTTTAGAACAGTGAAAAATGTGGGTGCCAAACCTTTTATTGAAGGAGTCTTGTTGTGGATCTTTATTTCGGTAAGTTCATTAGCATATATCTTGTATGTGTAGTTTTTTGTGAGGCGATGAGATGGTGAGATGGTGAAATCGGAACGCAGTGGAGATTCATCGAATACGCAAACAAATATAAACCCATGAGATAGATGGTGAGATGGTGAGGTTTGCTCTTTGTGAGGTTTGTGAAATCGGGGGTTTTATCGATTAAAGAGAATTGTTGCAAGAAAACAATACCCCCACAGTATCCCGCGCTCACGCTAGGTTGTGAGGTTTGTGCTTTGTGAGATTTGTGAAATCGTGGGTTTTATCGATTGAAGAAGATGAAATCAGACTATACCCATAATCTCATCAACCATAACCATAATGAGGAGCCACTCTTCTTTAACCGAAGAAATCATCAAAAAAAGCCTCTGACAAAAAAGCGAAAAAGCAATACTCTAATCAGTTGCTCCGCTCTGTATGTCCCCCTGACGAAGGAAGGGTCGCATCCCGTGCTCACGCTAGGCTGTGAAGTTTGTTCTTTGTGAGGTTTGTGAAATCGGGGGTTTTATCGATTAAAGAGAATTGTTGCAAAAAAACAATACCCCCACAGTATCCCGCGCTCACGCTAGGTTGTGAGGTTTGTGCTTTGTGAGATTTGTGAATTCGTGGGTTTTATCGATTGAAGAAGATGAAATCAGACTATACCCATAATCTCATCAACCATAACCATAATGAGGAGCCACTCTTCTTTAACCGCAGAAATCATCAAAAAAGCCTCTGACAAAAAAGCGAAAAAGCAATACTCTAATCAGTTGCTCCCGATTAGTAATCCCCCTGACGAAGGAAGGGTCGCATCCCGCGCTCACGCTAGGCTGTGAGGTTTGTGCTTTGTGACAATCCTTCAAAAAGGCAAAGAAGTGAAAAAGCAAAACACACTTTTTACAAAAACTAATTTGACCTTTATTTGAGTTAGTTGAAGGGTTTTTTGTTTCTTTTTTACCCTTTAAAAAAGAAAAGATTATTCTTTGTGAGGTTTGCTTTTGCGAAGCAATAAAAAAAAATCGGCAATTTTAAATTGCCGATTTTTTTTTATACTTATACTTGGATCACACCTAAGTTAAACGGTTTTTCGATAGGAGCGTGGTTCGCCGCTTCAATTCCCATAGAAATCCACTTTCTCGTATCTAATGGATCGATGATAGCATCAGTCCAAATGCGAGCAGCAGCGTAATAAGGAGAAACTTGTTTGTCGTATTTCGCTTTAATCTTATCGAATAATTTTTGTTCTTCTTCAGCTGATAATTCTTGTCCTTTTGCTTTTAAAGAAGAAGCTTCAATTTGCAACAATACTTTTGCTGCTTGTGCTCCTCCCATTACAGCAAGTTCAGCACTTGGCCAGGCAAAGATTAAACGTGGGTCATAAGCTTTTCCACACATTGCATAATTACCTGCTCCGTATGAGTTTCCTACAACTACCGTAAATTTAGGAACAACAGAGTTAGATACCGCATTCACCATCTTCGCTCCATCCTTGATAATTCCTCCGTGCTCTGATTTAGAACCTACCATGAATCCTGTTACGTCTTGTAAGAATACCAATGGAATTTTCTTTTGGTTACAGTTCGCAATAAAACGAGTCGCTTTATCTGCAGAATCAGAATAGATTACTCCTCCAAACTGCATTTCACCTTTTTTCGTTTTTACTACTTTACGTTGATTCGCAACAATTCCCACAGCCCATCCATCAATACGAGCATACCCCGTAATCAAGGATTGACCATATCCTGCTTTGTATTCTTCAAATTCAGACTCATCAACTAAGCGTTTGATGATTTCCATCATATCATATTGCTCTGCACGAGATTTAGGTAGAATACCGTAAATTTCATTTGGATCTGCAGCTGGTTTTTTAGCTGCAATTCGATTATAACCTGCTTTGTCAAAATCACCAATCTTATCTACAATATTTTTGATGGTATCTAAAGCATCTTTATCGTCTTTTGCTTTGTAATCTGTAACACCTGAAATCTCACAGTGTGTCGTTGCACCACCAAGGGTTTCATTGTCAATACTCTCGCCAATAGCTGCTTTTACTAAGTAGCTTCCAGCCAAGAAAATACTCCCCGTTTTATCTACGATTAATGCTTCATCACTCATGATTGGCAAGTAAGCACCACCTGCAACACAGCTTCCCATTACAGCAGCAATTTGCGTGATACCCATGCTACTCATGATTGCGTTGTTTCTGAAAATTCTTCCGAAGTGCTCTTTATCAGGGAAAATCTCATCTTGAAGAGGTAAATATACTCCAGCACTATCTACCAAGTAAATAATTGGAAGTTTATTCTCAATCGCGATTTCTTGTGCACGTAAATTTTTCTTTCCTGTAATCGGAAACCAAGCACCCGCTTTTACTGTAGCATCATTTGCTACAACGATACATTGTTTTCCTTTGATATAACCTATTTTGACTACAACACCAGCAGAAGGACATCCTCCGTGTTCTTCATACATCTCATCTCCTGCAAAAGCACCAATTTCGATACTATTAGTTTTAGGATCTAATAGGTAATCAATGCGCTCTCTGGCTGTCATTTTTCCTTGTTGGTGTAATTTTTCAATTCGTTTTTCACCTCCACCAAGTTTAACTTTTGCTAGTTTTCGTTTTAAATCTGAAAGCAATAACTTGTTGTGATCTTCGTTTTTATTGAAGTTAATATCCATAGTTATCTAGGTTGTTGTATAATGTTATTAGTTTTCGCTAAAGTACAAAATAAAAATTTATAGGAATAGCCATAGTGTGAATATTCAAGAATGCTTAAATATAAAAGACAATACAAAAGAAAGTAATTCATCCACAAAGAGAGCATCAAATAAATAGCTGTATTTTTGTTAAATTTATAGGGTCAACTAAAAAATAGCCTATGCAGGTGCGAGATTTATTTATTTTGGTAATTAAGCTTGTCGTATTAGTCTTGCTAATTGATATAGTTTTTTCTACCATTCCTTTTGTAGCCATAGAAGTTGCTACAACTCACAGTATTTTAGAAACAAATAAAGTCAATGGAGTAACCTTGCTGATTTCTCTTGTACTATTAATTCTACTCTTTCGATATGCTGGGAAATTGGTTGACTGGCTAAAAATCGAACAATGCTTTTCGAATCCAGTTCTTCCTTTACAACATATTACGTTGTCTATGCTTGCACAGTCGGGTATCTTTTTTGTAGGATTAAGCTTATTTATTCATAATCTCCCTTCTTTTTTGAGTAATACGTGGTTTTGGTTCAAAGCAACAGCAACAGAAAATCCGTATGAATATGTACAAACTGGCAATTATTGGTTTATTAGTGTATTCAATTTAGTTTTGGGGTATCTTTTGGTGTTTAATACACATCGTATCGCACGTTGGATGCTCAAGAATCAAGAATAGGGTGTGAAAAATTGAAAATATTGAATTTCAGTGGGTTAAATAAATGAGGTGCTAATAATATACCATGCTATATTACTCCAATGTTACCTTAATGTTAAGTGATTATTGAATTTTAATACTCATGTTAATTCTGTAAGTGGTTAAAAATCAATAAATAGTCGTAAATTGTATCAATAAAATAAAGGGAAACCGTGTTTTGACGTAAAAATTAACGTTAAGGAAACATTAGGTTGATTTTATTGCGTAATTTTGCCTCTGTTTATAACATATATTATTATATAATGTCATTGAATAACATTTTTCAATTTTTAGTTCCAAAGGACAAAACGTTTTATCCTTTATTTGAACAAGCAGCTGTAAAGCTTAAAAAATTATCAGAAACGCTGAATGAAGCTGTGAATACACCAGCTAAGGAGAGAGAGAAATTACTTAAAGATGTTGAAGTAATTAAGGTGGAAATCGAAGCGATCGCACAGAAAACAAGAATTGAATTGGGAAAAAACTTTATCACACCTTTTGATAGAGAAGATATCCACAGTTTAATTACTGCGGTTGATGATGTAGCGGATCACTTATCTGATGCTGCTTCTCGTATGAGATTGTATCAAATTGATAAAGTTACTAAGCCTTTGCGTAAATTAACGGAAGCGAATTTAGAAGCTTGTAGTGAGGTTTACAAAGGACTATTACACTTGAAAGATTTAAAAAAGCTAGAAGAGTTAGCTACTGTATGTAAAAACATTTCACGCTTAGAAAGAAAAGCGGATAAAGTTTTTGATAAGGCCGTGGCCGATATTTTTGAAAATGAAAATAACGCGATCGAAATTATAAAATACAAAGAGGTAATGGTGGCTTTAGAAACGGCTACAGATAGTTGTAGAGACGTGGCTAACGTTTTAGAAACTGTTATCGTTAAATACTCTTAATGATCTAGCGCAAGTATATGGAATTTTTTACAGAAATATTGAGTAATCAAAGCGGGATATTGCTAATTGTTATTATCATTTTAGCTTTAGGTTTTGATTATATCAATGGTTTTCATGATGCCGCAAACTCAATTGCTACTATTGTAACAACACGAGTTTTGACGCCTTTCCAAGCAGTGCTTTGGGCAGCGGCTTTTAACTTCGCAGCTTATTTTATCTCCTTATACATTATTGGTGAATTTAAAATTGGTAATACCATCGCCAAATCCGTAAATGAGAATTTTATTAGCTTAGAAGTTATTTTTGCAGGTTTAATTGCTGCGATTATTTGGAATTTAGCCACATGGAAGTTAGGTATTCCTTCTTCTTCTTCGCATACCTTAATTGGTGGTTTTATTGGAGCTGCTGTTGCTCACGCAGGTGGTTTCTCTATTGAAGGAGTTGATGTAGTGGTGTACTCGAAAGTAATTCCAATTTTCTTATTCATTTTTGGAGCTCCTTTATTAGGTTTAATACTCGCTTATTTTATTACCATCGCTATTATGTGGATTTGTAGAAATCAAAACCACTACAAATGCGAAAAATGGTTTAAACGCTTACAATTAGTTTCTTCTGCTTTGTTCTCTTTAGGACATGGAGGAAACGATGCTCAGAAAGTAATGGGTATTATTGGAGCTGCAGTAATTTTCTATCACGTAAATGTTGATATGGACCCAGATTACTTAGTAGATGGAGTAGATACATTTAAAGTGTTCGTAGAGCACTGGTGGTGGGTTCCGCTTGCTTCTTTCTTATTCATTGGTTTAGGAACGTTATCTGGAGGATGGAAGATTGTTAAAACAATGGGAAGTAAGATTACCAAAGTAACGCCATTAGAAGGTGTTGCTGCTGAAACAGCTGGAGCTGTAGCGTTATACGTAACAGAGCACTTAGGTATCCCAGTTTCAACAACACATACGATTACAGGTTCTATTATTGGGGTTGGTGTAACAAAACGCGTATCAGCGGTACGTTGGGGAGTTACAATTAACTTATTATGGGCTTGGGTATTGACTATCCCTGTATCAGCTATTATCGCTATGATTGTATATTATATCGTATCAGCAGTGATTTAATTAGACACAAGTTTTTAAGTATAGATAAAAAAGGAATGATTGAAAAATCATTCCTTTTTTTGTTGGATATACCTAGGTAAATAAGATTAGTAAAGCGAGAAGAAGTAAGGTTATGTGCTTTTATTCTTGACTCATAAAGAATAAATAACTACTACTAAAAAGGAGATAAAAGGATAACGTATTCTTATTTTTCTTTTCTTTTCTATAACTAGTTTGAAGGTTTAAAAAATAGAGGAAAAAGAAATAAAAACCACCAATAAGTAAGGCGGTGAAAATTTAAATAATTGAATTCTTTTTTTATAAAAATGCAACTGTATTTTATGCTTAACGCCTGTAATTCCTACAGGTGTATTCTTTTTATAGATTAGTGTCAAAAAGTTGTTTTTTAAAATATAAACACTTTTATCATCAAGGAAAAGAGTAAATACAAATTTACATGAACCTTTTTACAGTTTAAATCTGCTGTTTTTTCCATCTTTAGTTGTTTTGTACCATTAAATATGTAAAAAATGAAAAAGAAAAAAAGGTTAGTTGTTGGGCTAATTGCTTTAACTGCAACAACAATTCACGCACAAGATAACATTGGTATTGGAACTGCAGAGCCCCATCAAGCAGCAATTTTAGATATAAGTGCAACAGATAAAGGGGTATTATTTCCTAGGTTGGCTCTGAATACACAAACGGTTTTAACTGGTGGAACAAATCCTATTGGAGTTATTGTATTTAATGATGGAGCAGGAGAAATTTCTAAAAAAGGATTCTACTTCTGGAATGGAAATGGATGGGAATTATTAGCCTTAGAATCTGAAGTAACGATTGAAATTGATAAGGTCTATCAAAAAATAGAACAGATTAAAAGCCCTGCTCTTGTTATTGGTAATACTCCAGTTTTTGCCAATGAAATTCTAGATAATCGACAAGTGTATATTGGAAAATTTGAAATAGAAGTAAGTGCCCCTAATGCAACAACCTTGTCCTACAATACGACAATCAAACAACCGCTGACGGTAACTAATTTTGATCAAGTAATTGATGCAAAAATATACGATAGTACAGGCACTTTAGTTTTACAACATATTGCTGACATTACAACAAATGGCGGTTTGTCTTTCCATTTCGGAACAAAGGGAATGTATACTACATTACCTACAGGAACCTATACAATGATCTTAAAATACAAAACTACACTACCAACTAGTTAGAAACTAAATCGCATATATAATTATAAAGGAAAGAAAATGAAAAGTAAAATACTAATTACCTTATTGCTTGTATTGGGATATGGGCATTTGTTTTATGGACAAGTGGTTATAGGTGGGGCAACTTATCCTGTTGAAGGCGCTTTGTTGGATATCAAAGAATATCAGGCAGATGCAGAGAATACCACCGCAACGAAAGGACTCTTATTACCGCGTGTAAAATTGAGTGATTTATCTAGTTTAAAGCCAGTGGTACAGACCGAAACAGAGGCAAATAAAAAAGAACACATTGGTTTACAAGTTTATCACATCGGAGATGATGAAATCCCAGCGGGAGTAAAAACATGGAATGGCTCGATATGGACAGGTGGAGGAGGTGCGGAACAAGATCCTTGGATTTATATGCCTGCATTTCCCATTCAAATGTATAAAACAACAGAACAGAAAATTTACCTCTATGAGGAATATAAGAAACAATTGGGAACTGTTGGGGCTATGGTTATTTGGGAAGAAAATGAAGTGAAGTTTGTAGTGACAAGCTTTGATACTACTGCCTTTAGTACGGCTCCCACTGTTAAAACGGAAAATGGAAAACAGTATTTGGTCTATAAATCGAATGCCAATAAGGTGACAGCATCGAGTTACTTAAATATAATTATAGTGAAAATATAATGAGGACACATTTTTATTTGATATTGTGTTGTTACACAATTTTTATGTCTTCATGGACTGTAGTTTATGCACAATTGCCTTATAATAACACAGCTATTTCTGCGGACGAATTTAGTTTATTTACTGGGTCTGGTAAAGTTGAGTTTAAAGCTCACGGTATGGAATTAACAACAAAAGCGAATGAAACGAATGGGATATTCTTGAATGAAGTACTCCTTGCTTCGGAACGTGGGTTTGTTTTGGGGTTTGATTATCTCATGACGGGAAGAGGAGGAGATGCTAGTGAACAAGGAGCTCATGGCCTTGCTCTTGTGCTTTTTGATGGTAGTTTAAATAACCCCGCAATAGGCTCTAAAACTTCTGGCCTAGGATACAGTTATAGCAAAGCTACAGATGAAACTAAAGCTGTGCAAGGGATAAGTAGAGGTTTTTTGAGTATTGGATTGGATTTGTATGGTGGTTTTAAAGAGCGTACAGCACTTGATGCTGAATTTAGAAACGGAATCAAGATAACAACAAAACAGTCTAATCATATTACAGTGAGAGGGCAAGGAAATCAATTAGAAGGATATCCTGTACTACTTTCCCAGAGTGTTACTACTATTGGAGAACGCTATAAACTTGATTTAGATACTGGCGTTTATAGAAGTGTTTTTGAAGCACCTGATTCCAAGGGATTTAGTTTTAAATTGAGAGAGAACCAGGCCAATAATGAGTCTGATATTAATGCTGGTTTTGGGCATGCTTCGTATAGAAGAGTAATTGTAAATTTTTTGCCAGGTAAGAAGTCCGGAGATTCAGGGTTTTATTTGAATGTAGATATTATTCACGGTAGTGAAATGAGCCGAGTAATTAATGCTTTGTTTATTCCTATTAATTCTAATTTTAAGTATCAAGAAGCAATTTCTAAAACAGCTAATACTTTAAAAATAAAACAAATCATTGCACCAGCGTTTTTGAAGCTAGGTTTTACGGCTACTACAGGAACAGTATTTCAAAAAAATATCATTCGAAATATTAGTGTGAGCCTTCCTTTTTCTCCGGTAGTACAAGATGTACAAGTATCTAATGCTTGTAAAGACCATACTACTACTTTGGATGTATTAGCTAATAGTGTTGGTTTCGATACGGATAAATATGTAGAAGGACAAAATATTGCTGCCATAGGTAGTAAAGAACATTTAGATCCCTATAGTTTCAATTTTTTAACGCTAGTGGATAATGAGCGAGAAAATACGTTAGAACCTTATGTTGCAGTTACAGCCGCAGGTCGATATCAATACAATCCTCAAACAATGGAAGTTGTTTTTATCCCTAAAAAAGGACTAACGGCTGGGCAAGATGTGGTGTACTTTAGTATAAAAAATAAAAGAAAAGTAGTAGGAGATATTGATTTAGGAGGGGAGCAATATCGATCAGAAAGTGCTAAGATTGAGTTGAATTTTACCCATAATTGTAATGATATTATCATGGTAAATGGAAGTGCTTTATAAAAATATAAGATGAAAAAGAAAAAACAACAACAAATAAAATATGCATTACTCGGGTTTAGTTTACTTCAGAGCGTTATTTTTTATGCTCAGTTTCCCTATTTTACCTCTGGCCAAAATGAAGCAGATTTTCAATTAATATCCGAAAGTAAACCTGGTATAGTTCGTTTTTATCAATATGGTGTTAAATTGACACAGGATCGAAATGAGTTTTCAGGAGTGTATTTAAAGAATTTAAGTTTTACAACACAAAAAGGATTCATTTTAGAATTTGAATATGCTTTTGATATAGGAAATACAGAGAATGGTAAATATGGAGATGGATTGGCAATGATCCTCTTTGATGCAAGTGAGCCAACACCAAAGACAGGTGATAGAGGAGGAGCATTAGGATATGCTTATACTAAAACGGGGGCAAATGTTAATGAACCAGGGTTTACAAAAGGAATCTTTGGACTTGGTTTGGATTTATTTGGAAATTATAAGAAAATAAACCAAGGAAGAAATGAAATTAGAAATGGAATAACAACTAATGGAGATGGGAATTTTATTGTTCTTCGAGGTCCTTATAGCCCTCCACATGCATCAGAAGGGTATCCCGTTCTCTTTGCTGTAGGGACCCAAAAAAACAGTAATTTGTATTTAGATACGAATACAGGAGAAGTAATTAGTAAGCAAAAGGGATTTAAAGGGAAGCGATTTAACTTACGTAGTAGCGCATTGAACGCTAAGCCAGGAGAAGCGGGGTATAGAAAAATTCGCATAGCCTTCGTTCCCGGGATTGATGACTTTAGTCAACAACAAGGTTTTTTTGTTTTTGTTGACAATGTTAGCGGAATAAATAGTTCTTCTGTTATTAGAGACTATTTTATACCGATATCAGGGAATATCAAATACCAAGAGCAGGTAATTCAAAATGCTGTAGGAGTTCCAGAAATCAGAGATTTAGCTATTAATATTCCCACTTCAATGAAAATGGGCTTTACAGCTTCTACAGGAGGTGCTTCTACTCGTTCACATGTGCGAAATATTACTGTAAGTCTGCCTTTTTCACCTGTTGTACAAGATATTACTATTCCAGATGTGATTCGAAGTAGAGAATTCGTGTGCAACCCATTATATAGTGCGGTAGGATATGATACCAATAGCTATTCAATCCTTAATCCACCAAGTCCTTCAACGATGTTTTTAGATTTTACTTCTTTTCGATTTAAAGTATTTAATGAGACAACGAAGACTTATGAAGTGAATAGTGATCCTTTCAATTTGGCTGTGCGCAATGTAGGAGATTTCACTTATGACAAAGATACTGGAGCAGTTACTTTTACTCCTGTCCAAGGATATAAGGGGGCAAGTCATACGTTTTACTATGACATTAAAAATAAAAAACCTACTACAGGTGTAAATATTGGTGCGGAAGAATATCGATCAACTACTGCTTCCGTAACGTTGAATTTCACAGATGAAATTCCGCTCTACCAAAATCCGCCTTTGTTGGTCAATAAAGGGGTGAAAAAAGTAAAGTAATAAAAGTAAAATTTAATAGTAAGTCGGTTATTTTGATTCAAAAGAAAAACGCTTAGCCTTTTAAGGTTAAGCGTTTTTTATAGGATAAGAATAGCTTTTACAATTGAAAAGCTTGTTTGATATCTTCTACTCGGTCTAATTTCTCCCAAGTAAACAATTCAACTTCTACTTGTTTGGTTTCGCCACCAGGTCTAGTAAATGTTTTAGTTACTACTTGTGGTTTGCGTCCCATATGTCCATAAGCCGCTGTTTCACTGTAGATAGGATTACGCAACTTTAACGTTGTTTCAATAAAGTAAGGGCGTAAATCAAATAGCTCACTTACTTTTTTCGCAATCTCACCATCTGTTAGATTTACTTTAGATGTACCATATGTATTTACGTAAATCCCTGTTGGTTTTGCAATACCAATGGCATAAGAAACTTGCACTAAAACTTCTTCTGCTACACCAGCTGCAACAAGGTTTTTCGCGATGTGACGTGTAGCGTAAGCTGCACTGCGGTCTACTTTACTCGGGTCTTTTCCTGAGAAAGCACCTCCACCGTGTGCTCCTTTTCCTCCATACGTATCAACGATAATTTTTCTACCTGTTAAGCCTGTATCTCCATGAGGTCCTCCAATAATGAAAACACCTGTAGGGTTGATCAAGAACTCAATTTCTTCTTTTGATTCAAACAAGTATTGGTACTGTGGATATTTAGCTAATACACGTGGAATTAATACCTCGATGATGTCTTTTTTAATTTGAGCTTGCATCGCTGTTTCAGCTTTTGCTTTTGCCTCAGGAGTTGCATTTTCCGCCTGAATAAAGTCATCGTGTTGCGTAGACAGTACAATCGTTACAATGCGAACTGGTTTGTTGTCGTCATTATACTCTAAAGTAACCTGACTTTTTGCATCTGGACGAAGGTAAGTCACTTCTTTATTCTCTCTGCGGATTACAGCAAGTTCTTGCAATAATTTATGAGATAAATCCAAAGCTAAAGGCATATAGTCTTCGGTCTCCGTAGATGCATAACCAAACATCATTCCTTGGTCTCCTGCTCCTTGATCTTCTTTGTTTGTACGCTCAACACCTTGGCTAATCTCTGCCGATTGTTCGTGAATCGCCGATAAAATACCACATGAATTGCCATCAAACATATACTCACTCTTCGTATAACCAATCTTGTTGATTACATCGCGAGCAATTTGTTGTACATCTAAATAGGTTTTTGATTTTACTTCCCCAGCAAGAATGACCTGCCCAGTAGTAACTAAAGTCTCACATGCTACTTTTGATTCTAAATCAAAAGCCAAGAAATTGTCGATTAAAGCATCTGATATTTGATCTGCAATTTTATCAGGATGTCCTTCACTTACAGATTCCGATGTGAAGTAATAAGCCATATGATTTGTTTTTTTTAATGTTTTAAAAAAAGAGGAAATGGCTAAAGTGAAGATACAATATATTCTGCTTTAGCATTTTTTACCGAGGTTGCAATCAGTACAAATTTTTCCTCCCGTGAAATTCTTTGCAAATGTATTAACTATTTTTGAATCTATACAAATTTTCTCTTTTTTATATTTCCCTTAACGATTATGTGATTTTTAGTAATCCCGAGCAAATACACCTTTATATGAATTGGAACTGAAACATATAGAGCCATAAAATCCTTAAAAACTGTTATGTTTTTTTTAAATTGATAAAAATATAGAGGTTTATTGCTTTATTTATATTTTAAAAGTCATTTTTGGTTACATTTGTTTCGAATTATTATCGTACAAATCGCGTAAAAATGAGACTACATAATATAGACGATCAAAAGTCAATGACTCCGCAAATGGCGCTGTCTTTTTTAAAAGAAGGAAACAAACGCTTTGTTGAAAACTTAAAAGCACATGCTAATTTACTGGAGCAAGTAAATGAAACTAAAGAGAGCCAATTTCCTTTCGCTATTATCCTAAGCTGTATCGATAGCCGTACTTCTGCTGAACTTATTTTCGACCAAGGATTGGGCGATGTATTTAGCACGCGTATCGCTGGAAATGTATTGAATGAAGATATTATCGGTTCGATGGAATTCGCTTGTAAATTAGCAGGTTCTAAATTGATTATGGTTTTGGGACATTCACACTGTGGTGCAATCACAGGAGCGTGTAAAGACGTGAAATTAGGCCATTTAAGCAACTTATTAGCTAAAGTAGATCCTGCCGTTGAACATGTAAAAAAATACTACCCTGATTTAGATATTAAGTCGAAAGAAGGGGTTGATATGGTTGCGTTTTACAATGTTGAATACACCATCAATCATATTTTGACTAAAAGTACGGTACTTTGTGAGATGTATGAAAAAGGAGAAATCGGTATTGTAGGTGCTTTTTATAAAGTGGAAACGGGAGAAGTAGATTTCGTCAAAGAAATGTTTGTTGAATAAAAGAGGAAGTTTTGAAACACAACGAATTTTACAAAAAAATATTAGAGAATAACAAAGCTTGGGTAGAAGAAAAACTAGCCATAAATCCAGAATATTTTAAGCGCCTTTGCCACAGACAAACACCACCTGTTTTATGGATTGGTTGTTCGGATAGCCGTGTACCAGCAAACGAAATTATTGGGGCGGAACCGGGGGATGTATTTGTACACCGTAATATCGCTAATATGGTTATCCACTCGGACATGAATATGTTGAGCGTGCTAGATTACGCGGTGAATATCCTAAAAGTAACCAACATCATTGTATGTGGGCATTATGGATGTGGTGGTGTAGAAGCTGCAATGAAAAATGAATCTTACGGATTGATTGACAACTGGATCAGACACATCAAAACCGTTTACCGCTTGCACAATGTGGAATTAGATGGTATTGAAGATACCACGGAGCGATTCAACCGATTTGTAGAATTAAACGTACAAGAACAAGTGTACGATTTAGCAAAAACATCAATCATACAAGGGGCTTGGGCAAGAAACCAAGACTTGAGCATTCACGGATGGGTTTACGGACTAAATTCGGGTTATGTGACCGATTTAGAAGTAAACGTAACCAATAATCAAGATCTTGACGAAGTTTATCAACTTCGTTTCAAAAAAATTTAATCCTCTGAATCTAAATTCTCATTGAATGAGGAAGGTAGGAGTGAAGGGATAAATTTTAAAATTATAGGGAGTAATATCGTACCACCTGGTAATAAAAATATAGCAAGAGAAGGAATTGTTTTAATCACCTCTAAGGTTTGTTTCTTAATCAATTTCTTTTCTTGTATATCTAAATTTCGATGGGTTGAATCCATCAATAACTGCATCAATTGCTTGTTTTTCTGAATTTCCTTTAGAATTCTTCCCTTATTTCGTCCAACTAAAAACTCGACATAATTGGTCGAATTATTAATCATATTGTTGAATAAATTCGATGATTTTAAATAGAAGTAGTTGTAATCATTTTGCTGTAAGAAAAGCATGAAACACAAACGACTATCCTCGATTTGTTCTGTAGTAAAGGCTAATCTACTGAATGGCTCCACAGAAAAATCAGGTAATTCCAATGTCTTTACTTCATTATTCCAAGAACTACACATCACAATATCCAAGAGTAAACTCGATTCCAAATAAGAAGATTGCACTTCCATAATCTCATCAATGGCAAAGTCATTCGGATTCTCGGATAAAAGAACTTCCGTGTGCTGTTGCGGTTGGGTGCGATTTAAGATGGATTGAATCAGATCTTCCAAGTAAACATGGTATAGATTCGGGTGAATTTGCCCAGCTAAATACGTCTCAAAAGTTAAGAGATAAATAGACAGAACAAGTAAATTCAACACAATATTATTGCTCTTAGACTGCGAAAAGAAGTTTTCTTTCCACTTAATTGCAAAGAGGTGTTCTAAACGAGCATAGGTGTTTTTATCTTCAAATAAACTCGTGAAGAAATTGGTCTTATGTGGTACAAATAACTGGTAAAAATCAAGCAATCGACTGATGAATTCATCGGTGGTATGCGTCGGATACTTGAAGAAGTAAATCTTTTCTAATAGCTGTAAGAAGCAGATTTTAGCAAATTCCTCTTGGGTATACTTAAATGTAGTGTAAATCTCAGGAAATCCACTAGCATTGATTTGACCAAAACTAAAACCAGTCGCTCTTATTTCATGTGCTAACGTTTTGGTATCAGTAGCTTTGAAAATGGCGTATTTATCTTGTTCAGCGAAGTATTTTTTTATCCAGCCAGTTGTCGATGGGTTCATAAATACAAGGTGCGTTTATAATGAAGGTAAGAAATAGCACGAGGCTATTTCTTTACCATTTAACTTGTTTTTCGATTGCTTTAATCATCTCAGAGGCAATATCTTTATTCGTTGCGCCTTCAATACCTTCTAATCCAGGTGAAGAGTTCACTTCTAACAACAAAGGCCCCTTAGCTGAACGAATGATATCAACACCCGCTACTTTTAAATTCATCGCTTTCGCTGCGCGAATAGCAATGCGTTTTTCCTCTGGAGTTACTTTGATGATTGAAGCAGTTCCTCCTAAGTGGATATTCGCTCTGAATTCTCCAGGAACAGCCTCACGTTGAATTGCAGCAACTACTTTGCCATCCACCACAAAACAACGAATGTCTTTCCCATTCGCTTCTTTGATGAATTCTTGAACTAAAATGTTGGCATTTAAGCTCTTGAAAGCATTGATTACACTTTCTGCTGCTTTCTTTGTCTCTGCTAATACGACCCCTTTTCCTTGTGTACCTTCTAATAATTTGACAATTAGCGGACTTCCGCCAACCATTTTAATCAAATCGTTCGTATCCAAAGGAGAGTTAGCAAATCCCGTTGTAGGAATGTCAATTCCGTGATTTAAAAGCAATTGCAAAGAGAATAATTTATCTCTTGATTGTGCAATAGCTGCAGCGCTATTCAAACTGTATACTTTTAGCGATTCGAAATGACGTGTCAACGCACAACCATAGTACGTCATACTCGGTCTAATACGCGGAATAACGGCGTCAAAATCATTCAATACGCGTCCCCCTCTATAGTGAATTTCAGGTTGATTCGCGTCCAATTTCATGTAACAGTATTTCAGGTTTAAGAAGTGCATTTCATGCCCTCTTAATTCTCCTGCTTCAATAATACGTTGGTTACTGTATAAGTCTGGATTACTAGCTAATAACCCAATTCTCAAGCCACTTTTGGCTTCTTTGGGTTTATTGTAGTATTCATCTAGTTTTTCTACTGTCGGTTGACCCAATAAAAAGTGCTTTTCAGGATCAACTAAAATACGACCGCCCATCGCTTCTCGTCCCAATAGCATGCGATACCCCATAGAGTCTCTATTGGTTAGGGTTAATTCAATATCCCAAGAAGTTTCACCCAAAACAAGGGTGGTTTTGATAACATAGCGAGATTCTCTAGATCCACTAGAGCTTTTGACGATTCTCTTATCCACCATTTTGGCTTCACAATGTATAATGGTCTTGCCATTATTTTGTAAAGGATTTACATCAAACTTGACCCATTTTTCACCGTCTTTTTCAAAAGCACTAATGTTTACCGCATGTAAAGCAGAAGTCTTTGCTCCAGAATCTACGCGAGCTTTAATCGCTGGGATATTTAATGTAGAGAAAGAACACCATTCTTCACTACCAACAATGAGTTTATCTACCATTTTATTTAATTATGCAACCGCGAAAGTACTACTTTAAAGCAATTGCTATGATGTAATAAAGATAAAAAAATAAAAAATAACGATTAAATAACATGTCTATTATCTTTAGTCTAAAAACAACTAAGATAGAAAAAGGAAAAACCTGCTAATTAGCAGGTTTTTTTGTTTTTATTTTAATCAGTAAAGCTTCTCCTTTTTCATCTTTAGGCGCATCCAATGTAATGGTATCTCCTACAGTGAGCTTGGCGTTTACAATTTCTTCGGCAATTGGATCTTCAATATACTTCTGAATCGCTCGTTTTAATGGTCGCGCTCCATATTGTTTATCAAACCCTTTTTCCGCAATAAAATTCTTCGCTTTATCTGTTAAGTTCAATTTATACCCTAAATCATCAATGCGTTGGAATAATTTAGCTAACTCAATGTCAATAATAGAGTGAATGTGTTCCTTCTCTAACGAGTTGAAAACAACAATATCATCAATTCTGTTTAAGAATTCAGGAGCAAAGGCTTTTTTCAATGCACTTTCAATCACTGATTTACTGTGTTGATCCGTTTGTTCCTTACGAGCTTGTGTACCAAACCCAACGCCTTGTCCAAAATCTTTCAATTGACGAACTCCAATGTTGGAAGTCATCACAATAATCGTATTTCTAAAATCGACTTTACGACCTAAGCTATCCGTTAAATGCCCATCATCTAAAACCTGTAATAACATATTGAAGATATCAGGGTGTGCTTTTTCAATTTCATCAAATAGAATAACACTGTATGGTTTTCTGCGGATTTTTTCTGTTAATTGACCTCCTTCTTCATAACCAACATATCCTGGAGGCGCTCCAATCAAACGAGATAAAGCAAATTTCTCCATGTATTCACTCATATCGATGCGAATTAAGGCATCTTCAGAATCAAAAAGCTCTTTAGCAATAACTTTGGCCAATTGCGTTTTACCAACCCCGGTTTGACCTAAAAAGATAAAGGATCCAATCGGTTTGTTCGGGTCTTTTAACCCCGCGCGATTACGTTGAATAGCTTTGGCAATTTTTCCAACTGCCTCGTCTTGTCCAATTACTTTTCCTTTTATAATAGCTGGTAGGTTCGCTAATTTGGTAATCTCTTTTTCAGCAATTCGATTCACTGGAATTCCCGTCATCATCGATACAACATCCGCAACATCATCTTCTGTGATGAGAATGCGATTGTCTTTTACTTCTTTTTCCCATGCTTCTTGCGCAATCTCAAGTTCTTTTTCGATGTTTTTCTCTTTGTCCCTTAGATTGGCTGCTTCTTCATATTTTTGCTTTTGAACCATTAGGTTTTTATTCTCGCGAACTTCTTCTAATTCTTGTTCTAAGTTGAGTATGTTTTGAGGTACATTAATATTGGTGATGTGCACACGAGATCCTACTTCATCCAAAGCATCAATTGCCTTGTCTGGTAAGAATCGATCCGTCATATAACGATTAGTCAATTTCACACAAGCCTCAATAGCTGCATCAGTATAAATAACGTTATGGTGACTCTCATATTTGTCCTTAATGTTGTTCAAAATAATAATGGTTTCATCTACGGAAGTAGGCTCTACCAATACTTTTTGGAAACGACGCTCTAAAGCTCCATCTTTCTCAATGTGCTGTCTGAATTCATCTAGCGTTGTGGCACCAATACATTGGATTTCCCCTCTAGCCAAAGCAGGCTTGAACATATTAGAGGCATCTAATGAACCAGTTGCTCCACCCGCACCAACAATGGTGTGAATTTCATCTATGAACAAAATGATATCCGTATTTTTCTCTAGCTCATTCATGACCGCTTTCATGCGCTCTTCGAATTGTCCTCTGTATTTCGTTCCTGCTACTAAGCTCGCTAAATCTAACGTTACGACGCGTTTGTTGAATAAAACACGAGAAACTTTTTTCTGGATAATCTTTAAAGCTAACCCCTCCGCAATAGCTGATTTACCAACGCCTGGCTCACCAATTAATAACGGGTTGTTTTTCTTTCTACGGCTCAAAATCTGTGAAACGCGCTCAATTTCTTTCTCACGCCCAACAACAGGATCTAATTTGCCTTCAATAGCCATCTCTGTTAAATCTCTACCAAAATTATCTAATACCGGAGTTTTACTCTTTTTATTTGGTGGAGTAGATTGAGTGTCAGATTTTTTGCTACTTGAACTGTCATTTTGTCCTGATTCTTCAAAAGTCTCCGCTTTGGGACTGTGGAAGATATCTTCACTATCTGATTCTGTCTTCTCTTCAGAAAGAAATTCTACATAATATTTCTTTACATTCTCATAATCCACATTCATTTTGTTGAGGATTTGAGTAATAGGATCTTCGTTGTTCTTTAAAATACACAATAGCAAATGGGCAGAAGTAACTTCAATGTTCTTGAATACTTTAACTTCTAAATAGGTTAAGCGCAAAGCTCTTTCCGCTTGCTTGGTAAGATATAGGGATCCTTTCTCGTTTACTGCTGTCTTGGTGGTAGAATAAGGTGTTAAATTCTCAACTTTATGTCGTAAAAAATCAATGTCGACTTCTAAATTTTGGAGAATCGTTGACGCTTCACCTTGCTCAATTCTCAATAAGGCTAACAAAAAGTGCTCAGTTCCAATAAAGTCATGACCTAGACGTAATGCCTCGTCCTTACTAAAGGAAATAACATCTTTTATTTCTTGTGAAAAATTTTCGTCCATATTAACTGAATTTAGGTGATTATTTGTTTTTATACATAAACTAAGGCAAAAAGCATACCTAGTTGGTAAAAGTTGCCCTTCTGTCATACGCTAATTGACAAAAAAAATCTGGTAAATAAAAATATTATGGGGTCTTTTTTTTATACTAAAGCCAAAGTTTGCAAGAGGAGAAGTTGTTGTTGTAAATAAATGACGCAATATCATTTTAATAGTGATAGGGTAACGGGGAGGTGAGGTTTGCTTTTTGTGAGGTTTGTGCTTTGTGAAGGGGTGAGGCGGTGAGAGGGTGAGGCGGTGAGAGGGTGAGGCGGTGAGATTCGTGAGAGGGTGAGATTGGTGAGAGGGTGAGATTGGTGAGAGGGTGAGGCGGTGTGTGATGTAAAGTTCCGTAGTGGCAAATGGTAATTTGCCAAGTAACTAGAGAAATTATGAAAAAAGGCGATAAGGCGATGATAAGATGAGGCGGTGTGTGATGTAAAGTTCCGTAGTGGCAAATGGTAATTTGCCAAGTAACAAGATAAATTCTGAAAAAAGGTGATAAGGCGATAAGGCGATGAGGCGATGATAAGATGAGGCGGTGTGTGATGTAAAGTTCCGTAGTGGCAAATGGTAATTTTCCAGGTAACTAGAGAAATTATGAAAAAAAGGCGATAAGGCGATGAGGCACTTTACAAGGGAGGATTTTGTGTATTTTGTTTTTTCCTTTCATCGAGATTGATTCATATCAGAGGCCAATTGCCATTGGTCCTTACACTTTTTGCCTTCGAAAATAAAAAATCGATGATTTAACTTCTTTAAAAACAATAACTTAGTGTCTTAATCCCAAGTTTGGAACCTAAAAAAATATTTTAGGGAGGAAGAAGGTTTCTTCAGTATTCCTAGGACTCTTCTTGGGCTCTCCTTTGACTCTCTCTGGACTCTTCTTGGAGATTCCTAGGACATTCCTTCGACAAAAGTGTCTATTTTCCTAGTATTCTCCAAGCATTGTCCAAGGAATGTCGAAGGAATGTCTAACAAAACTACTAGGAACTCTTTTTGAGAGGCGAATGGAGGGGTAGGTGATGAGGAGGTTAGGTGATGAGGGGGTTAGGTGATGAGGGGGTTAGGTGATGAGGAGGTGAGGCGATGAGGAGGTTAGGTGATGAGGAGGTTAGGTGATGAGGAGGTGAGGCGATGAGGAGGTTAGGTGATGAGGAGGTTAGGTGATGAGGAGGTTAGGTGATGAGGAGGTTAGGTGATGAGGAGGTTAGGTGATGAGGAGGTTAGGTGATGAGGAGGTGATGAGAAGGTGAGACGAAATGTCTCTTTAATCGATAAACCTACAACCTCACCGCCTCATCTTCTCACCGCCTCACAAAGAGCAAACCTCACAAAGAGCAAACCTCACAAACTCCCTCATTATTCCTCAACGTTTTTATGATTTTCGATAAACTGGTATTTGCGTTGTTTGCTTTTCCATCTTTCTTCGGCATATTGTCTCAAATCGACAATTTTATCCTTTTCATCGACAATTTCAAATCCCAAAAGGGTTTCTAAGATATCTTCTAATGTTAGAAGTCCTTGAACTTCTCCATACTCATTGGTAATGATGGCAATGTGTTCGTGTTTTTCCGTCAATCGACTCCAAGCTTCTAAAACGCTTGTTCGCTCGTTGAACTGAAGGATGTTTCGTTTTAGGTCTTTTAGTTGAATATCAAATTGATCGTCTGCTAAGTGTTCAAAGATGAGGTCGCGGAGTACATATCCCACGATGTTTTCTGTTTGTCCGCTATAAATAGGAATACGCGAAAAGTGAAGCAATTCTTTATTCGCTAAAAACTCTTGAAGCCTTAGCTCTTCATCTGCGTGAATCATCATAATACGAGGAGTAAAGATGGCTGAAACAGAAACATCTTTGAGTTGGATTAAGTTTTGGATGATTTTCGTTTCCTTTCCTTCTAAGATACCTTCCTGTTCACCAATACTTGCTAAACTCGATAACTCTTCTCGGCTAATACTTGATTCTTGTTGTTTTTTACTCAAGCGTTTGGTTAAGAAGGAAGAAAGTAAAACTAAAGGATAGCAGAGAATAACCATACTAGAAATCGTAGTCGCGGTTGAGCTATACAAAGATTTATAATAGTTTGCACCCAATGTTTTAGGGATAATCTCAGTTAGTACTAAGATGAGTAAGGTTAGAAGGGCAGAGATAACACCAAAATAAGCCTCTCCAAAAACGGCTGTGGCTTGTGCTCCAACACCAGCAGCTCCAACAGTGTGTGCAATGGTATTTAAAGATAGGATGGCAGATAAAGGCTTGTCAATATCCTTTTTCATGTGAATCAAAGCTTTTGCTTTGGTGTCCCCTTGATCCGATTTTGAATGCAGGAATGCAAGAGGGGTAGATAATAATACTGCTTCTGCAATGGAGCAGATAAAAGAAACCGTTAAGGCTAAAAATAAATAAATTAATAATAAAGTCATTCAATTAAAACTTAAAGGAACAATACTATTCTTTTTTCTTTTTCAATAAGGGTTAAATATAACTCAAGCAAACAAATTGTTTACTGAAGTAGCGGTAAGAGAAAATAAATAGACAAGAGCTAAAAGTGAAGTGGAAGAGTAAGGGGTATTTTTTCTTTTACTTCCGTTTGAATCAAAAAGTAGTTTGTTGTTTAAAGTCAGTTGTTTTTCTGAAGTTGATACGAACTTCGCTCGTAGATGTTTCAAAGGAAAAATCAACTGAAAAAAGTAGTGAAGAAGAGGAGAGAATAAAAATGAAATTCACCATCAAATAAAATTTACCTTCATGGGTTAATTATTTTTAGATTGTGCTTGTTTTTATTTTAATAAAGTTGGTTTTATATTATTTAGATAATGCTAAATAATAGATTAGTCTTATGTGTTGTTTTTATCTAGGCTTGTATGTGATGAAAGTTCCGTCTTTATAAAAAACAACGATTTGTTCCATGTCTGAGGAAGTTAAAAAATCAGGAATAGGTTTGGGTGTTATTGCCTCTTTTTTACCCTCCAAAGGAGCGGGTGGAAGTGTAGTGTTTGGCGTTTCAATTTTACTTGTTGAAGAAAATAAATCGACAGTAGGAGTACCTAAATCACCTTGTTTTTTTTCACCAGAAAAAGAGCCAATTCCCTTAATCAACCATTCGAGATTTAGCTCTGGAAAAGTGTCGTTTATTTTTAAAATAAAATCCAAACTTGCTTTATTTCTTCCTGATAAAATATGAGATAAACTTGAACGTTGAACACCTATTTTATCTGCAAAAGCAGAGGCAGAGAGTTCAAAATGCTCTAATAAAAACTCCAGTCTGTTTACAAAATTTTCCATGGATACAAATGTATATTTTTAAGTTATATAGTTTACAAATGTAATAAAAATAATGAATTAACAAATGTATACAAGTAAAATATGTGCTAGATTTGTTGTATTTTTAGTTTAGGTAATAGTATGTAACTAGTTGAATTTTAATTAAAAATATGTTTTAAAATAAAAATGTAAAATCTTAGAGTATTCATTGGAAAAGGACAGGTCGTAATTGTTGACAAATGTAAAATACAAAAAGCAAAACAATGTTTACATTTGTAAAAAATGAAATGTTTACATTTGTAATATTGTAAATAGATTGAGACAATGAACGAACAACAGAAAGCTAACGCGTATAAAGTGCCAACAATTTCAGGACGATATATAACCAATGAAATGGTGGAGGATTTCTTATCTGACTTAAACCATTACTTTAAGGTTGATGTGGTTGGGAAATCAGTTGAAAATAGATCGATTTATACCGTGCAATTTGGTCAAGGAAAAACGAAAATTTTGATGTGGTCACAGATGCATGGAAATGAATCGACAACAACAAAAGCGGTGTTGGATTTACTTCATTATTTAAACGAATCTAAAGAAGAACAAATTGCAAAATGGGCGGAGCAATTTACCCTTACAATTGTTCCAATTTTAAATCCGGATGGGGCGTTTTATTATACACGAGTAAACGCAAATCAGGTCGATTTAAATCGAGATTCGGTTGAATTAAGTCAGCCCGAAAGTAAATTATTGCGACAATTATTGGAGAACATACAACCCGATTTTGCATTTAATTTACATGATCAACGCAGTATTTTTGGTGTAGGGGATACTGGAAAATCGGCTGCAATATCATTTTTAGCGCCTGCTTTTAATGCCGAAAGAGAGATGAATGCAACCCGAAAAAAGGCCGTACAATTAATTGTAGCGATGAATGAAATCGCACAAGAAATGGCTCCTGGACATGTTGGACGCTTTGATGATGGTTTTAATTTAAATTGTATTGGAGATTATGCGCAAGCAATGGGGATTCCTACTATATTAATAGAGGCAGGTCATTGGGCGAATGATTATCAGCGTGAAAACACCAGAACCTTAGTCTGTGTAAGTTTGTTGCGTGTATTGGATGTATTGGCTCATACTAATGGATATGAAGCCTATTCTCCTGAAGTTTACTTTTCGCTCCCTGAGAATACAAAGAGCTTTTGCGATGTTGAATTGAGAAGTGTAATTATCCCATCTTTACAGCGAAAAATTATAGTGAAAATTCAATATAAAGAGGTATTAACGGATGGAAGTGTTAAATTTTGTCCTATTATTGTGGGTATTGATAAAAAAGGGAGTAAATTTGTGCATACATTAATAGAAAAAGATTGCATCTTGAAATCTTTCATTGAGAACCCACACGATATTTTAGACCAAAATTTTGAGGATGTTATAGCGTTATCAGTCGAAGAGGTTAATTATTTATTAAAAAAATAGGTAAAATTGCTATTTTTTGAATAAATAAGATTTTTTTTTATTATTATTGTACTGAAATATAGATTTAGAATTAACATAAATAATTGATTTATGAGTAAGTTTCGTTTAGATGAAATCGATCACCAGATTTTAGATATGCTGATTGATAATACGAGAGTGCCTTTTACAGATATCGCTAAGAAATTATTAATTTCAGCAGGTACAGTTCACGTACGTGTGAAAAAAATGGAAGATGCTGGTATTATCCAGGGGTCTTCGTTGACGCTTGATTATGAAAAATTAGGATATGCATTCATTGCATATATCGGAATATTTTTACATAATACTTCACAAACTAAATTTGTTTTAGAACGTATCAATGAAATTCCATATGTGACAGTTGCTCACGTAACTACTGGTAAATTCAATGTGTTCTGCAAAATTAGAGCGAAAAACACACGTCACGCAAAAGAAGTTATCTACATGATTGATGATATCGATGGAGTGTACAGAACAGAGTCAATGATTTCTTTAGAAGAAAGTATCAACGACAAAAAACGATTAATGCATACAATTTTTAAAGAATTGTAGTCAATTTTTTAAAAAAGTAAATGAATAAAAAACTGCCCTTGTGCAGTTTTTTTTTATATTCGTTTTTTATACAGAATAAAAATGGATTCGTTTACTCAAATTGTTTTAGGTGGTGCTGTCGGAAACGCGCTATTGGGGGAGAAACTAAAAAATAAAGCCGTCTTATATGGAGCAATAGCAGGTACTATTCCTGATTTAGATGTTCTTGCTACTTTTTTTACTGATCCGTTAAGTGCATTAGAATTCCATCGTGGTATCACGCATTCAATATTATTTGCCATTTTTGGCGCATTCCTTTTTGGTTTCTTGCTGTATTGGCTTGAAAAGAAAAAAGGAGTAACCTATGAAGAAGGGGTTTGGCTCTTCTTTTGGGGATTTTTCACCCATGCCGCATTGGATGTCTTTACCACTTGGGGGACACGCGTGTTATGGCCACTAGATTATTCCTTCGCTTTTAAATCAATCTTTGTGATTGATCCACTCTATACCTTACCTTTTCTATTTTTCCTTATTAAATCTATGAGGGAAAAAACCGATATGAAACGACGTTTGTACTTCAATCGATTGGGGTTGTATGTCAGTAGTGCATACTTAGTGCTGACGCTTTTACTCAAGGCTGTTGCTTTTTATAGTTTTACAGGGGTTTTGGATCAGCAACATATTTCTTATAAGTCCATGTCGGTTAAACCTACAATCATGAATACCATTCTGTGGACTGCTATTGTAGAAACGGATGATGCTTTCTTGATAGGAACGTATTCCTTTTTTAGTCCAGAGCCTGTTGAATTTAAAACGTACCCAAAAAATAGAGAGGTGATAGGGAGTTTGGAAAAACACAGCCTTATTAATCGTCTAGTTAAACTTTCAGAGGGGTATTATACTTTTTCTGAAGTGAATAATGAAATATACTTCAATGATCTTCGCTTTGGTGTCTTGCGAGAGCAGGAGGGGGATGTGCAGTTTGCATTTAGCTACAAATTCTACATCGATGAAAAAGGAGAATTGAATGTGAAGGAAGTGAAAAAGGATAGAGGGGACGGAATTAAATTGTTGAAATCTATTGGACGAAAGATTTTTGGATTGAAAGAAGATTAAGGGAAGAATGGCTATATTTGAAAAAAAAATAAGATGAAGATAGTTGTGTCGCCTGCTAAGAGCTTGGATTATAATACAAAAGTGCCTTTTACAGCTACTACAGAGCCTTTATTTGTAAAAGAAAGTAAAATAATCAATGGGGTTTTGAAAGAAAAAACACCAGTTGAATTGATGGAGTTAATGAAAATCTCTACTAATTTAGCAGAACTGAATTGGCAGAGAAATCAAGAGCGAAATTACAAGAAGAATAAAAAGAACGAAGCTGATTTTAGACAAGCAGTATATGCATTCAGCGGAGATGTGTATGTTGGATTAGATGCTTATACGTTGTCTGAAGATAAAATAGAACGCTTGCAAAATAGCTTGCGCATCTTGTCTGGATTATATGGGATTTTACGTCCATTGGATGAAATCGAACCGTATCGTTTGGAAATGGGAACTAAAATGCCAATTGGCGATAAAGCGAATCTACCTGCATTTTGGAAACCGATTATCGTAGATTACTTAAATAAGGAGATGGAGGAAGGAGAAGTATTGGTTAATTTAGCTAGTAACGAATATTTTAGCGCTATTGATCAAAAGAAACTCAAAGCACCTATTGTAGTTCCAGAATTTAAAGAGTTGAGAGATGGAAAGCTAAAAACAATTAGTTTTTACGCGAAAAAAGCAAGAGGGATGATGGTGCGTTACATTATTGATCACAATATTCAAGATGTAGAGGGATTGAAGCGATTTAACCTAGATGGATATGCATGGAGCGAAAGTGAATCTACAGCAAATAATTTGATATTTACAAGATAATAAATAAAAGAATAGAGCCAATAAAATTATGGAAACAGTACATTATATAAGTTCAGATGTATTTACAATTGAAAAATTAAATGAGATTATCACCCAAGATCAAAAGTTGGATATCTCAGAAGAAGCGCGTGCAAATATTGTAAATTGTCGTGCCTATCTGGACAATAAAATGGAAACACAAAAAGATCCAATCTATGGAATCAATACCGGATTTGGATCGTTATGTGATGTAAAGATCAACGATAGTGATTTAACGAAATTACAAGAGAACTTAATGAAATCTCATGCTTGTGGTACAGGTGAAATTGTGCCAAATGAGATTGTGAAAATTATGTTGTTGTTGAAAGTTAAATCGTTGAGCTATGGTAATTCTGGAGTTCAATTAGAAACGGTAGAACGCTTAGTAGATTTCTTTAACCACGATATTTTACCTGTTGTTTATACACAGGGATCTTTAGGAGCATCAGGAGATTTGGCGCCTTTGGCACATTTGACGTTGCCTTTGATTGGTGAAGGAGAAGTAGTGTATGAAGGATTCAGACAACCGGCGAGTAAAGTGTTGGAGAAAATGGGATGGGAGCCTATTCAGCTGAAATCAAAAGAAGGATTAGCTTTGCTTAATGGAACGCAGTTCATGAGTGCTTATGGATGCTACGTGATGATTAAATCAAAAAAAATGTCTTATTTGGCAGATTTAATTGGAGCGGTTTCTTTAGAAGGTTTTGATGGAAGAATCGAGCCGTTTAATGAATTGATTCACCATGTAAGACCACACCGTGGGCAAATTGAAACAGCTTCTTTCTTTAATGAAGTGTTAGAAGGATCTGAATTGATTGCGCGTCATAAAGAACACGTACAAGATCCATATTCATTCAGATGTATTCCACAAGTACACGGAGCATCAAAAGATGCTATTGAATATGTGAGTAAAGTATTTAAAACCGAAATCAACTCGGTAACAGATAACCCTAATGTATTCTATAAAGATGATTTGGTGGTGTCTGGAGGAAACTTCCATGGACAACCTTTAGCATTGGCTTTTGATTTCTTGGGGATTGCTTTGGCTGAGTTAGGAAATATTTCAGAAAGACGTACGTATCAGTTGATTTCAGGATTGAGAGGATTACCTGCTTTCTTGGTGTCTGACCCAGGATTAAATTCAGGATTTATGATTCCTCAATATACAGCTGCGAGTATTGTAAGTCAAAATAAACATTTGGCAAACCCTACAAGTACAGATAGTATTGTTTCAAGTAATGGGCAGGAAGATCACGTGAGTATGGGAGCAAATGGAGCTACGAAAACGTTGCGTATCATTGATAACTTAGAGCGTATTTTGGCGATCGAGTTATTCAATGCAGCACAAGCGTTAGAGTTTAGACGTCCGGCTAAATCAAGTGAATTTATCGAATCATTTATTAAGTCTTACCGCGAAGAGGTGCCTTTTGTTTCAGAAGATCGTATTCTACATTATGATATTGAAAAAACAATTGCATTTTTAGGAAGCTTTCAAATCGATTTAGAAGAATAATATTGGTTTTTTAAAACCGTTTATATAAAAGCTGCATCTTTTTCTAAAAAAGAGATGTGGCTTTTTATTATATTGTTATCTTTGTTTTACGTATTACAAAATAATTTATCATCGTTGATTACAAGCAATAAATTAAAAATACTGAACGATCCAATTTATGGATTTATTTCTATTCCCAATTCATTCGTTTATGATTTGATCGAGCATCCTTATTTTCAAAGATTAAGAAGGATTTCTCAAATGGGAGTGTCTTATTTGGTTTATCCAGGGGCACATCATACTCGTTTTCATCACGCTTTAGGCTGTATGCATCTGATGCAAAAAGCTGTACAAGTACTCCGTTTTAAAAATATCGCTATCTCTGAAGAAGAAGAAACTGCTTTGTATGTTGCTATTTTGTTGCACGATATCGGACATGGTCCGTTTTCGCATGCAATGGAAGAAAGTATCGTAGAAGGGGTGCATCACGAGGCGATTTCCCTTTATTTTATGCATCAATTAAATAAAGAATTTAATGGAAAACTCGACTTAGCAATTCAGATTTTTAAAGGAGAATATCATCGTCAATTTATGTTACAATTGATTTCTAGTCAGTTGGATATGGATCGTATGGATTACCTGAAGAGAGATAGTTTTTACAGTGGCGTTGCTGAGGGAGATATCAATTCCGAGCGGTTGATTCAAATGCTTAATGTTGTGGATGACCGATTGGTTGTGGAGGAAAAAGGCGTTTATTCTGTAGAGATGTTTTTAGTTGGACGCCGTTTGATGTATTGGCAAGCTTACCTACATAAAACAAGTGTTTGTGCAGAATTAATATTGGTGCGCATTTTAAAACGCGCCAAAGAATTAGTCAGCAAAGGAGTGAAACTATGGGGCAGTCCAGCCTTGTTGTTTTTCTTAGAACACAAGGGGGAGTTTGTAGATTTTGAACAAACTGCTTTAGAGCAATTTGCTTTGTTAGATGATTCAGATATTGTTAGTGCATTAAAATCGTGGCAGTTTCACGACGATTTTGTCTTGGCTCAGTTGAGTAAGATGATCGTGAATCGAAAATTGTTGCGCATAGAAATTATAGAAGACAAGAAATTAGTTAAAGAAGAATTGAAAAAACGTTTAGAAGACGTTCAGACCAAAAATAAAATTTCGGCAGAATGGGCGAGCTACTTTGTGTTTAAAGGAAAGGTTAGGAATCAGGCTTATAGCAAGGATAAGGAGCCAATTATGATTGTGAGAAAAGATGGACAAGTTGCGGATGTTTTATCCGTTTCGGATCAATTAAATCTCAAAGCGTTAACCAAACCAGTGACAAAGCACTTCGTTTGTTATCCAAAAAGCGTTTTTGAAAGTTAATTTTCAATTATATTTTATATTTTTGCGGTGATGAAAATAACAGCAGAACAAATAGCGTCAGTATTAGGAGGAGAAATAGTTGGGAATCCTCAAGTAGAGGTATCTACATTAGCTAAGATTGAAGAAGGGGCAAAAGGCTCTATTTCGTTTTTAGCCAATCCAAAGTATGTCCATTATATCTATACCACCCAGGCATCGGTTGTCATTGTGAATAAAACATTTGAACCGGAGCATGAAGTGGAAGCAACATTAATTAAAGTTGATGATGCATATAAAGCTTTCTCAAAACTCTTGGAATATTACAACCAAGTGAAATTAATGAAATCTGGAATTGAACAACCTAGCGTAATCTCAGAAGGGGCTACGTATGGTACAGATTTGTATTTAGGGAGCTTTTGTTATGTAGGGAAAAATACAAAAATTGGAAACAATGTAAAAGTGTATCCAAATACTTTTATTGGAGATAATGTAGTAATTGGAGATAATACTGTGCTGTTTGCAGGAGTGCGTATTTATTCCGAATCAATTATCGGGTCGGGTTGTACGCTTCATGCGGGAACTATTGTAGGATCAGATGGATTTGGTTTTGCGCCAAATGGAGATGGAACTTACAGTAAAGTACCACAAATTGGAAATGTTATCATTGAAGATAATGTTGAAATTGGTGCTGCAACAACAATTGACCGCGCAACATTGGGGTCAACCATTATCCGTAAAGGTGTTAAACTAGACAATCAAATTCAAATTGCACATAACGTTGAAATCGGTGAAAATACCGTTATTGCTTCACAAACAGGAGTAGCAGGATCAACGAAAATTGGCAAAAACTGTATGATTGGCGGACAAGTGGGGATTGTTGGACACTTAACAATTGGAGACAATGTTAAGATTCAAGCACAATCAGGAGTAACGAAGAATTTAGAATCGAATATTGCTGTTCAGGGATCACCAGCTATTGGCCATACTGATTTCTTAAAATCATATAGCCATTTTAGAAATCTACCGAAAATCGTAGATGACCTAGACATGCTAAAGAACGAAAAATAGTAACCTATCGAAATACAAAAAGATTTTATTATGGTTAAGCAAAAAACCATCCAAAGTGAAGTTACCTTAGAAGGAGTTGGATTACACACAGGTCAAAATGTTATCATGACGTTAAAACCTGCGCCAATTAACAATGGGTTTACTTTTGTCAGAGTGGATTTAGAAGGGCATCCAGTTATTGAAGCAGATGCAAATTATGTTGTTAATACACAACGCGGGACAAACTTAGAGAAAAAAGGAGTTCGTGTTCAAACGACGGAACACGTATTAGCGGCTTTCGTAGGGTGCGACCTTGATAACGTGATTGTTGAGTTGAATGCATCTGAACCACCTATCATGGATGGATCATCTAAGTATTTTGTTGAAGCCGTTGAAAAAGCGGGTGTTGTTGAACAAGATGCAGAAAGAGAGGAGTACATCGTAAAAGAAGTAATCTCTTATGTAGATGAAGCAACAGGTAGTGAAATCATTGTAATGCCAGCGGATAGTTACCAAGTAACAACGATGGTTGATTTCGGTACAAAAGTTTTAGGTACACAGAATGCTACTTTAAAAGATATGAATGATTTTAAAGTGGAAATTTCTGAAGCACGTACATTTAGCTTTTTACATGAATTAGAAGCTTTGCTAGCAAATGGATTAATTAAAGGAGGCGATTTAAATAATGCTATCGTTTATGTGGATAAAGAGATTTCTCCAGAAACGATGGGACATTTGAAAAAAGCTTTTGGTAAAGAAGAGATTAGTGTAAAACCAAATGGGGTTTTAGATAACTTAACTTTGCATTATCCAAACGAAGCAGCAAGACATAAATTATTAGATGTAATTGGAGATTTAGCTTTAATCGGTACTCGTATTCGAGGAAAAGTAATTGCTAATAAACCAGGACATGCTATCAATACAGGTTTCGCTAAAAAAATGTCGAAGATTATTCGCAACGAAAAGCGCAACCAAGTACCTACCTATGATTTACATCAAGAACCTTTGATGGATATCGTTAAAATCATGGAATTTTTACCACATAGACCTCCGTTCTTATTGGTAGATAAGATTTTAGAGATGTCGAAAACGCATGTGGTTGGATTGAAAAATGTAACAATGAATGAGTCTTTCTTCGTTGGACACTTCCCAGGAGCGCCAGTTATGCCAGGTGTATTAATTTGCGAGGCAATGGCTCAATCAGGAGGAATTTTAATCTTAAGTACTGTTCCAGATCCAGAAAATTATTTAACGTATTTCATGAAAATGGATAATGTGAAATTTAAAAATAAAGTTGCCCCTGGGGATACTTTAATTTTTAAATTAGAATTAATTACGCCTATTCGCCGTGGAATATGTCATATGCAAGGTTATGCCTATGCTAATGGAAAATTAGTAGCAGAGGCTGAGCTAATGGCTCAAATATCAAAAGTTAAAAATTAAATATAAATAGTATGAATCAGCCTTTAGCATATGTTCATCCAGGAGCAAAAATAGCTAGAAATGTCGTAATAGAACCATTTACTACGATTCATAATAATGTGGAAATTGGCGAGGGAACTTGGATTGGTTCTAATGTAACTATCATGGAAGGCGCTCGTATTGGAAGAAATTGTAAAATTTTTCCTGGTGCTGTAATTTCTGCTGAACCACAAGATTTAAAATTTGAAGGTGAAGTAACTACTGTTGAAATCGGAGATAACACAACGATTCGTGAGTGTGTTACGATTAACAGAGGAACAAGAGATAGATATAAAACAGTAATTGGACAAAATTGCTTGATTCAAGCGTATAGCCACATTGCGCATGATTGTATTGTTGGAGATAATTGTATCTTCTCTAACTCAAGTACTTTAGCTGGACACGTGACAGTGGGAGACTTTGTTGTGTTAGCGGGATTAGTTGCTGTTCACCAATTCTGTACCATTGGGTCACATTCTTTTGTAACAGGTGGTACTTTAGTTCGTAAAGATGTACCTCCTTATATCAAAGCAGCAAGAGAGCCAATCTCTTATGCCGGAATCAACTCTGTTGGTTTACGTAGAAGAGGGTATGAACCCGAAAAAATTAGAGAGATTCAAGAAATCTACAGAATTTTATTTCAAAAGAACTATAACACAAGTCAAGCACTAGAGATTATAGAAACTGAAATGGAAGCAACTCCAGAAAGAGATGAGATTCTTATGTTTGTTCGCAATAGTTCAAGAGGAATTATGCGTGGATATTCAGGAATGTATTAATAATAAAATAAAGACTTAAAAAATGGCAACAACTTCAGATATTAGAAATGGTTTGTGTATCCGTCATAACAATGACATTTACAAGATTATAGAATTCTTACACGTTAAACCAGGAAAAGGACCTGCATTTGTTAGAACAAAAATGAAGAGTTTGACAAACGGAAAAGTATTAGAAAATACATTTTCTGCTGGTCATAAAATTGAGACAGTACGTGTCGAAACACATAAATTTCAATACTTATACCCAGAAGGAGATCAGTTTCATTTCATGAATGTTGAATCTTACGAACAAATTACTTTACTAAAAGATATTTTAGATGCTCCAGAATTATTGAAAGAAGGAGAAATGGTAATGGTTCAAATTAATACTGATACAGATTTACCACTTGCTGTGGATATGCCAGCTTCTGTAATTTTAGAAGTAACATATGCTGAGCCAGGTGTAAAAGGAAATACTGCAACGAATGCTACTAAACCAGCAACAGTTGAAACAGGAGCTTCTGTAAACGTACCTTTATTTATCAACGAAGGAGATAAAATTAAAATCGATACAGCTACAGGTTCTTATATCGAGCGTATCAAAGAATAGTCTATAATAGTCTAAGAAGAGAAGATGCGTTTTTCAAAAGTTCAAGATTTACAAACGATAGCCGAAATTATCGGCTGTAAATTCGTAGGGTCAGCAGATTTTCCGGTTTACGGGATGAATGAAATTCACGTAGTACAAGAAGGAGAAATAGTATTTGTGGATCACCCTAAATACTATGATAAAGCCTTAAATTCTAATGCAACCATTGTCCTAATTAACAAGGATGTGGAATGCCCAGAAGGGAAAGCTTTATTGATCTCTGACGATCCATTTAGAGATTTTAATAAGTTGTCAACTTATTTCAATCCATTCAAACCTGCTACGCAATTGCAAGCAAAAGATGCAGTGATTGGCGAGGGTACAGTAATTCAACCAGGAACTTTTGTTGGAAACAATGTGGTGATTGGAAAAAACTGTTTGATTCATCCAAATGTTGTCATCTACGATGGTACAGTAATTGGGGATAACGTAGTTATTCACGCAGGTACGATCTTAGGAGCAGATGCATTCTATTACAAAAAGAGACCAGAAGGATTTGATCCATTGATTTCTTGTGGTAGAGTCGTGATTGAAGATAACGTTGGTATTGGAGCAGCTTGTACAATCGATCGCGGTGTAACAGGGGATACAACCATCAAAGAAGGGGCTAAAATTGACAATCAAGTACATATTGGACACGACACCGTTATTGGTGTACGTTGTTTAATTGCTGCTCAAACAGGAATTGCAGGATGTGTTGTGATTGAAGATGAGGTAACGCTTTGGGGGCAAGTAGGTACAACAAGTGGAATTACCATTGGTACAAAAGCGGTTGTTTTAGCGCAATCAGGTGTTTCTAAGAGCTTAGAAGGAGGAAAAGTCTACTTTGGATATCCTGCAGAAGAGTCGAGAGAAAAGCTAAAACAAATGGCTAATATGAAAAAAATACCATCTATTTTAGAAGATCTAAAGAGATTAGAGAAATAACTAGAAGTAGAGGAAAAGAATAGATAATTAATCGATAATTGTTAAGGCTTATTTAACGAAGATTGCACCTAAAAAGTTTTAAAGCTGATTAGAATTGTTTATTTTTGTAGGAAGTAAGTTTTAAAAATAAATTAAAAACAAGATCATGAGTGTTTTAGTAAATAAAGATTCAAAAATAATCGTTCAAGGATTTACTGGAAGCGAAGGTACTTTTCATGCTTCTCAGATGATTGAATATGGAACAAACGTTGTAGGTGGTGTAACTCCAGGAAAAGGTGGAACAAGTCATTTAGATCGTCCAGTATTCAATACAGTATCAGATGCTGTTGAAAAAGTAGGTGCAGATACATCTATCATTTTTGTACCACCTGCATTCGCTGCAGACGCTATTATGGAAGCTGCAGACGCTGGTATCAAAGTAATTATTTGTATTACTGAAGGTATTCCAGTAGCGGATATGATTAAAGCTTATGACTACATTAAAACAAGAGACTGTAGATTAGTAGGACCAAACTGTCCAGGAGTTATCACTCCAGGTGAAGCTAAAGTTGGTATTATGCCAGGTTTCGTATTCAAAAAAGGAACTGTAGGAATCGTTTCTAAATCAGGTACTTTAACTTACGAAGCTGCTGACCAAGTAGTAAAAGAAGGTTTAGGAATTACTACAGCAATCGGAATTGGTGGAGATCCAATCATTGGAACTACAACAAAAGAAGCTGTACAATTATTAATGGCTGACCCTGAAACAGAAGCAATCATCATGATTGGTGAAATCGGAGGACAGTTAGAAGCTGATGCTGCAAGATGGATCAAAGAAAATGGGAACAAAAAACCAGTTATCGGATTCATCGCTGGAGAAACTGCACCTAAAGGAAGAACAATGGGACACGCTGGTGCTATTGTAGGTGGAGCAGATGATACAGCTGCTGCTAAGAAAAGAATCATGAGTGAGTGCGGAATTCACGTTGTTGATTCTCCTGCTGAAATCGGGAAAAAAGTAAAAGAAGTTTTAGATTAGTCCTAGGTTCAAATATAAAAAAAGCCCCATCTTTTGATGGGGCTTTTTTTGTTTACAGTTGATGGTTTACTGTTAACCGTAAACTGTCATATCAACTGTAAACCAAAAAAAAGCGGTCATATGACCGCTTTTTTTATTATCTCAATTGAGCTCCTATATTATTTTCTAATTGGTATTGAATTTTACCCATAATCTTCTCAATCTGGCTTTCAGTAAGTGTTTTAGTACTGTCTTCCATTAAGATTGAAATCGCATAGGATTTCTTACCGTCTTCAATCTTATCGCCTTGGTAAACGTCAAATAACGTAACATCTTTAATGATGGCTTTATCTACTTGTTTAACGATATTGAAGATTTCATCGAAGGTTACTTTTTCATCCAATAGTAAAGCGTAATCTCTTTTTACCGTTGGGAATTTATTCAAATCTGTAAATTTGATTTTGCTGCTTACTAATTTTAAGATTGCATCCCATTTGAAATCAGCGTAGCTAACCTCTTGTTTGATATCAAATTGCTTTGTTATAGCCTTTTTAAGGACTCCAAAGTCAACAATTGCCTCTTTCCCTACGAAATAAGTAATCCCTTCTGAAAACACGTCGTTTTCTGTTGGTTGTGTTGTGAACTTCGTTAAGCCTAATCGGCTTAAGATACTCAAGATATACCCTTTGAATTCGAAGAAGTCGCTTGGTTTTTGTTGAGAGTTCCATGAAGCTGGAGCACTATTACCCGTTACAAATAGAGCAAAGTGTTTATTCTCTTCAAAGTTATTCAACATCTTGTGGTATGTTTTACCAAATTCGAATAAACGTAAATCGCTGTTTTTTCTATTGATATTGTAAGAAATAGACTCTAAACCACCAAACAATAAAGATTGTCTCATTACAGATAAATCTGCACTTAATGGGTTTACGATATCTACTTGATAGCTCTTGTTGATACTTTCTGTTAGATTGCTATACTCAGGCGTAGTCAATGAATTGTTCATGATTTCGTGGAATCCTTGAGCAACTAATTGATTTGCGATGATATTTTGAACGCGGTGATCTTCTGTTCTTGAACTATTGGAGATTGTTGCGTTTAATTTTGAAGAGAAGCTAATGTTGTTGTATCCATACACACGTAGGATTTCTTCTATAACGTCAATTTCTCTTGTTACATCTGCTCGATAAGCAGGAACTGTAATTCCCAATCCAACATCAGACATGCTGTGTACTTTGATATCTAGCGAAACTAAAATCGTTTTGATTGTTTCTTTAGAGATATCTTCTCCTAAGATGCGGTTGATGTTATTGAAATTCAAGAATACCGAATGATCTTCTACTTTCTTAGGGTATAAGTCAACGATATCCGATGTAATTTCACCACCAGCTACACTTTGAATTAATAGAGCCGCATGTTTTAATGCGTATTCTGTAATAGATGGGTCAATTCCTCTTTCAAAACGGAAAGATGAATCAGTATTTAAACTATGTCTTTTTGCTGTTTTTCTAACGCTAACTGGGTTGAAGTATGCACTTTCTAAGAAAATAGTTGTTGTGTTTTCTGAAACGGCCGATTTTAATCCACCAAATACACCAGCGATACACATTGGTCCATTTTCGTCACAAATCATCAAATCGTCTTGATGTAAGGTGCGTTCTACACCGTCTAAAGTAACGAATTTGGTTCCTTCAGCTACTGTTTTTACAATAACTTTACTTCCTTTGATTTTAGCTGCGTCAAAAGCATGTAAGGGCTGCCCTAAGTCGTGTAATACGTAGTTTGTTACGTCTACAATGTTGTTTTTAGGTGTAATACCAATAGCTTTTAAGCGATTTTGTAACCATTCTGGAGAAGATTTTACTTCAATTCCGGAAATGGTAACCCCGCAATAGCGCGGCGCTTTTTTGTAATCATCAACGATTACATCCATTTTAAGGGTTCTTCGCTCTACTTTGAATTTACTTACAGCAGGTGTAATTAATTCTTTGTGTGGAGTTTCTATTTTTGGATTTTGTAAAAGACCTGCACGCAAATCTCTCGCAACGCCCCAGTGGCTCATTGCATCAGAACGGTTTGGTGTAAGTCCGATTTCAAAAACTTGATCTGTTGTAATATTGAAGATCGTAGCAGCAGGAGTTCCAGGAGCAATAGACTCATCTAAAACTAAGATTCCACTTCCATCTGTTCCGATGCCTAATTCAACAGCAGAACAAATCATTCCGAAGCTATCTTCTCCTCTGATTTTACCTTTTTTAATTTGAAATGCATTTCCTTCAGCATCGTACAACTCTGTGCCAATAGTTGCAACTGGTACTTTCTGTCCAGCAGCTACGTTTGGAGCACCACAAACGATTTGTACAGGTTCCCCCGTTCCTAAATCAACTTTTGTAACATTTAGTTTATCTGCATTGGGGTGTTTACTGCAAGATAATACATGTCCTACAACAACTCCTCTTAAACCTCCTTTTAAGCTTTCATATTGAGTAATTCCCTCAACCTCAAGACCTAAATCCGTAAGAATTTCTGATGTTTCTTCTGGCGTGATGTCTAACTTAATGAATTGCTTTAACCAATTGTATGAAATATGCATTCGAAAATAATTTTATTGTAGGCAAATATACGGATTGCCTTAGTTTAAGTGAAATAAATTTGGTGTTAATATTTAAAATCTAAAGTTCGTATTATTATAAGAACTTTTTTCGGATTGACTCACTGGGAATCATACATTGATCTTTTTTCCCGTACCATTTGTAGCGATTTTTTGCTATATAATCATAAAGCGAATCAGCCAATTTGGTAGGTAAAATCAGAAAAATTGTCAATAGTGAATGCCAACCACCAAGATATTTGGCAATCATCAATGCAGCTTGTGACTTGACATAATAAGCTTCTCCAGGTATGTATAGTACAATACTGTCTGTTTGTGCGCGATCTACACCAATTTGCTGTAGAATTTGTTGGCCCAATTCCGAATCCAATGAGGTAAATCGGAATTGATCTTGTCGATCTGCGGCAATCACCTTTTTGACTACATTGTCACATAGGTTGCATACGCCGTCAAAAAGAACAATTTTTTTGTTTTTAGGGAGTTCTTCTATCATTTTTTACGCTCTACCATTTCAAGTTGATCTATGTTTACTTTTGACGTAAAGAAACCATAATTCACCGTAGCGGTTTTCTTTTCAATACTGTCAATCGTTCCAACAGCTCTTCCTTCAAGCATTCTAACACGATCACCAACTTTTAGTGGGAATTTCGTCTTATTGCTCTCTTCTTGCTGTTTTTGAATCTCTTTTTTCTCTTTCTTCTCCTTGCGAATAACTTCTACTTTTTTCTCTACTTCTTGGAGTAAAGCCTTTTGTTCTGTCTCTTTTTTCTTTTTCTCCTGAAGGGTAACTTTTTTGCGCTTGGAGTTTTCAATTTCAACTACTTTGAGCAATTCACTAAATAGGGTCTTTTTGCTCTTGTTGTTGAAGTATTTTTCGGATAAGTCATCTAATTTCTGACCGAGATAAACCAAACGTTGGTTGGAATCATATAATTCCTGGTAACGTTCCAGCTTATCCTGAACCTTCGCATTGATGCCCTCTAATTTTTTGCTTTCTTCTCTTGCCTTTGTTTCTTCTTCTTTTAGATTTTGAGAGGTGCGTTCCAGTTTGTGTCTTTCCTTCTGTAAATTGGCAATGGTTTTGTCGAAGCGAACTTTTTCCGTTTCTACTTTCTTCTTTGCTCGGTTGATTAAACTAAAAGGAATACCATTCTTTTGTGCGACTTCAAAAGTAAAGGAACTACCTGCTTGACCGATATTCAATTTGTACAGGGGTTCTAACGACTTTTCGTCAAAAAGCATATTAGCATTGGTTGCATCTGGCAATTGATCAGCTAAGATCTTTAAATTCGTATAGTGGGTGGTAATGATACCATAAGCCTCTCGATCATAGAATTCTTCTAAGAAAACTTCGGCTAATGCACCTCCTAATTCTGGATCAGATCCTGTTCCGAATTCATCTATTAAAAATAAGGTATTTGAATTACATTTCTTCAAAAAATAATTCATATTTTTTAATCGATAGCTGTATGTGCTTAAATGATTTTCAATTGATTGATTATCACCAATATCCGTTAAGATGCGATCAAATAAAAATGTATGACTGCGTTCGTGTACCGGAATTAATAATCCCGATTGCAACATCAGCTGTAGTAATCCAACAGTTTTTAATGTGATACTTTTTCCTCCTGCATTCGGTCCTGAAATCACAATGATTCGACTGTCTTGTTCCAATTGAATCGTCTGCGGATGCGTAACCTTTCTCTTTTCTTTGTTGTTTAACCACAAAATAGGGTGGTAAGCTTCTCTGAAATACAGACTCTTTTCTTCGCGTATTTCAGGAAGTAAGCCATTGATCTTTAGTGCATATTTTGCCTTTCCTGCCGTAATGTCAAGTAAGCTCAAATATTGGGTATACTCCAACAATAATGTTCTGAAAGGACGAATGCTATTGGTTAGCGTTTTTAAAATGCGAACGATTTCTTCGCGTTCTTCGTATTCTAAATTGTTGAGCTCTCTCGAAAAATGCAAGGTCGCTTCTGGTTCAATGTAAATGATACTTCCCGTTTTGGACTGCCCTAAAACACTTCCCTTAACTTTTCGACGGTGCATAGCTATTACCGCTAATACACGTCGGTTGTCTACAATAGTTTCTCGAATATCATCAAGATATCCCGCGCTGTTGTATTGAGATAAGGCATAACCAAAACTCTGGTTAATCTTACCGCGAACCAAATTAATGCTCTTGCGGATCGATAATAAATCTACTGAAGCATTGTCTTTAATCTCCCCATATTTATCCAATACATTTTCAATTTCTTTTAAAATGCTCTTTTCTAAGGTTAGGGTAGCGGTATCTGAAGAGAGATACGGATAATAATCACTGAATTTTTTGAAATAGGTGATTAAATTACTCGTTGTCTCTGTTAGGTTATATATCTTTTTAAAACTACTTACTTCTAGGAAGCTGTCTTCAATGCCTAAGAATTTCAGTTCATAGTCAATCCCTTCAAAATAATGATTAGGAATAACGTTGTTATTGGTAAAAGAAGCTAAATATTCTGAGGTTTGTTGGAGGGCATGTAAAGTTTGTTCTTTTGTTTTGTACGGAACAATTTCCATGGCCAATTCTTTTCCGCTTTCTGTCACACAGAGATTGGAAACGAAAGTTAAAACGGTATTAAATTCTAAATCTTGTAAAGTCTTTGTATTAATCGATGTCATGTGTTACAATGAGATTATCTAGCAAAAATACTACTTATTTATGTAAAAAAAGAGAGAAGAGCGATAAAGATACGCGGTAATTCGCCGTGCAAAGGAGGGAATGGAATAGAATAGTTTACCTTTGATAGGCAAGAAATAAAGCGGAGATAGCAGTAAAAGAAAACAGATGAAAAATACGGTTTGGGTAGATGAGATTTTAGAAGCATTGCACGATGTTGTGATGGAAAGAGAATTCAAAAAAGGGGAATCTCTTCTGCGTATCGGCGAGGTATGTGAATATGTGGGTCGAGTAGAGGAAGGAGCCTTGCGTATGTTTTATCTCGATGCAGAAGGAAAAGATATTTCGTTTTCCTTTTCTTTAACACACGATATTTTTACGCATTATGAAGGGTTGCTTTCAGGACAAGCTTCTACCATGGAGATTGAAGCTCTTGTGGATACGAAAGTTTTGCTCATTCGAAAAAAAGAGTTGTTTGAGCTATATGAATCCTCTTTTTATTGGCAAAAAATAGGAAGATTAATGTCGGATGCTATTTTCTTATCCGCAAAAGAGCGCATCGACTTTTTACTTTTTTACACCATTGAGCAGCGTTATACCTATTTGCTGATGAAACAGCCTGAAATTTTGGATGTAGTGGCGCAGAAACATATTGCCAGCTATATCGGAATTCAACCGCAATCGCTCTCTCGATTAAAAAAGCGCATCAATAAAAACGAAGAGTTAACTTAAGTGAATGTACCTTTTTTGCTGATGCATTAGTTTTGCAGTTCACAATAAACTAAACGTGATGATAGAAGGTATTCAAGGGATAAATGCAGTAGTCTTTCTTTTATTAGGAGGAGTACACCTGTTTTGGGTATTCGGCGGTCTTTGGGGAACGCAATTTGCCATTCCTAGTACAACCACAGGAGAGCCTGTTTTTCAACCTAGAAAAGGAGGGACTTTACTCGTGGCTTGTTGCTTGTTTGCTGCGGCAATTCTAAATTTAGGTTTTTTAGCGATTGGACCCTGGGCGTATTTTTGGATTGGCCTCTTGTTCGGATTGCGTGTTATTGGGGATTTTAAATACGTTGGACTTGGTAAAAAAGTAAAAAATACTCCTTTTGCTCAGAAAGATGCAACCATTTTTATTCCCATTTGTATATATTTGAGTTTAAGTCATTTTTTCTTGTTTTTTTGGCAATAGTTTGAGTTTTTTGGTAGATATGATGAATATCAGTTCTTTTCTTTGTTAAAAAGCAGTAATTTGTATTCGGAATTAAAAAGCTAAAAATTAACCTGATAAGAAAAACTGAATCTATGAAATATGTATCTGCTCAAGAAGCTGCTAAAGTTGTACAATCTGGAGATCGAATTTATGTCCATGCGGCGGCTGCAACCCCCAATGTTTTAACCAAAGCGATTAGTGATCGAGCTGGTGAATTGCGCAATGTTGAATTTTGCCATATTCACACAGAAGGAGAAGCGCCTTATGCAGATCCTGCATTGTCCGAAAGCTTCCACGTCAATTCGTTCTTCATTGGTAAAAACGTACGTCATACATTAGCAGCGGGTAACGGATCGTATACCCCAGTTTTTTTAAGTGAAGTTCCTTTGTTGTTTAGAAAAGGCGTACTAAAAGTAGACGTTGTTTTAATTCAAGTTTCTCCACCAGATGAGCATGGATTTTGTTCGCTTGGGGTATCTGTAGAAGCTTGTGTGGCAGCAATGGAAAGAGCAAGAGTGGTTATTGCACAAATTAACCCGCAAATGCCACGTACATTTGGTGATAGTGTATTGCATAGCTCAAAAATTGACTTAGCTGTGGATTATGATTGTCCAATTTATGCGGCTAAAGAGGTTGTGATTACAGAAAAAGAAGCGACAATTGGAAAATTTGTGGCTAATTTAATAGAAAATGAAAGTACCCTTCAAATGGGGATTGGCTCTATTCCCAATGCTGTTTTGGCTCAATTGAATAACCATAAAAATTTAGGACTACATACAGAAATGTTTTCAGATGGGGTGATTGATTTAATCCAAAATGGGGTGATTGATTGCTCGAAAAAGAAAATTGCCAAAGGAAGAGCGTTAGCTACTTTCTTAATTGGTTCTAAGAAACTCTATGATTTTGTCGATAATAATCCTTTTATTGTGCTAAAAGAATCGAGCTATGTGAACGATACTGCGATTATTCGCAAGAATCCAAAAGTAGTGGCGATTAACTCGGCTATTGAGGTGGATTTAACAGGGCAAATTTGTGCGGACTCTATAGGGCATCGCATGTACTCTGGAGTAGGAGGTCAAATGGACTTTGTTCGTGGGGCTTCTTTGAGTGAAGGAGGAAAAGCAATTATTGCTTTAGCTTCTACGAGTAACCAAGGGCATAATCGAATTGTTCCGTTCTTGCGTCAAGGTGCTGGAGTTGTTACAACACGTGCACACGCACAATATATCGTTACGGAATATGGAGTAGCTGATTTGTACGGTAAAACACTCAAACAAAGGGTAGCAGCGATGGCTGAAATTGCCCATCCAGACTTTAGAGAAGAAATTTTGAAAGCGTATTTCGATAATTTGAAATCGTAAGACTGAATAAGATCTAACTGGAGTTAAAAATAGCACATCATCCTGCTAAGAGGCAAATGGTCATTTGCCTGTTCAGAGGGAAAAAAATAGCGATAGAATAGAAGGAGCGAATAACCATTCGCTCCTTTTTTTTAGACTGTATTCGGGTTTGTGTTGGTTTTGAGGGATTTGTGTATAGTTGTATGAGAAATGGAAAATATTTTTTTTAGATTTTAACCCATAATTTTAAGATTAAGTTGGTTTTTTGTACAATAAAATATAAAGGTATACTGTTTAAAAAGGGTATAAATCGTTATATTTGACACTAAAATAAATAGAAAATCAATGCGTAGAATTAATAGGTTGGCTTGTATAGCTGCACTAGTGGGTAGTATGAGCCTTTATGCACAGCAAACAGCTGTATATACAGGTCCTTATGCAACGTTTAATCATGCAGTAGCGCTGTATAATGAACAAGAGTATTTAGCAGCCCAACTATTGTTTGATAAAATAAAGAAAGAAAATAGTTCAGAGAATAAAGAAATAGAAGCGGATTGTGCGTATTATATCGCCAATTGTGCTATTCGATTGGATCAAAGTGGTGCGGAAAACAAAATTGATGATTTTGTTGCTAATTACCCAACGAGTTCCAAGCAAAATATTGCGTATATCGAAGCAACAGACTACTATTTCACTAGAGGTCAATTTGCAAAGGCAGCTCATTATGCAGCTAAAGTAAAAGATCACGTAATCGAAACAGAAAAAGTAGCTGATCGATTCTTCTTTGAAAAAGGATATAGTTCTTTTTACATGAAGAACAGAAAAGAGGCGAAGAAATACTTAGAAAAAGTAAGTCAAAATGGTGAGTGGGGAGAGCAAGCAACCTATTATTTAGGGTATATCGCTTACGATACCGATAATTTTGATGATGCGAAAAAGCTGTTTGAAAAAGTAGAAAGCAAGGAAAAGTACAAAGAGAAAATGGGGTACTTCCAAGCGGATATGAATTTCAAAACAGGGAATTTTGAGCAAGCGATTGCTGATGGTTTATCGCAAATCAATAAATCCAATCCACAAGAAAAATCAGAACTTTCAAAGATTATTGGGGAGAGTTACTTTAACCTCAAACAATATGACAAAGCCCTTCCTTATTTATTAGAGTATAAAGGGAAAAACGGCAAGTGGAATAATACGGATTACTATCAATTAGGATATGCCTATTATAAGTCGAAAGACTATGAAAAAGCAATTGAGCAGTTCAATAAAATTATCGATGGAGATAATGCGATTGCTCAAAATGCATACTACCACTTAGGAGAAAGTTATTTGCATACGCATAAAAAAACACAGGCTTTGAATGCATTTAAAAATGCTTCGGAGATGCGTTTTGATGCTAGTATTCAAGAAGATGCTTATTTGAATTACGGGAAGTTGAGTTATGATATTGGAAATGCTTACCAAAGTGCACCAAAAGTAATTAGCGGATTCATGGAGAAATACCCAAGTTCACCTTATAAAGAGGAGATGGAAGGTTTATTAATCGATTCGTATATTACTTCTAAAAACTTTTCAGAAGCTTTGGTGCTTTTAGAGAAGAACAAAACAACGGCAAATAAAGAAGCCTACCAAAAGGTAACGTTTTACCGCGGATTAGAATTGTTTGCAGAAGGAAAGTACGACGAGGCTTTAGCTATGTTTACTAAATCTTTAGTAGAGCGTCAAGATGGAGTGTTTACAGCTCGTGCTTATTATTGGCAAGCAGAGTCTAATTATGCGTTGAATAAATTTTCTGAAGCTATATCCTCTTATGTGAGCTTTTTAGGTAGCCCACAAGCTAAAAATACCAATGAATACAAAAATGTAAACTACGGTTTAGGATATACGTACTTCAAGCAGAAGGATTATAGCAATGCAGCAAAGCAGTTTCAGAGTTTTATTGCAACAGCGCCAAAAGATGAGGCAAGACGTGTTGATGCTTACCTTCGTTTAGGGGATAGTCAATTTGTAGAGGGTAGTTATTGGGCTGCTATGGAGTCATATAATAAAGTGATTGAAGCTAATAAGGTAGATGTCGAGTATGCGCGTTTTCAAAAAGCATTGGCTTATGGATTCGTAGATCGTTTACAGAAAAAAGCAGATGATTTAATTGCTTTTACTAAAGATTATTCGAAATCAAGTTTAGCAGACAATGCTTTATATGAATTAGGGATGACGTATGTTGTGATGCAACAACCACAAAAAGCAACGCCTATTTTTGATCAATTATTGAAAAATTTCCCGAAAAGCTCTTATGCTTCTAAGGCCTTATTGCGCCAAGGTTTAATTCACTATAACGCGAATAGACCAGATGAGGCATTGGTTAAATTTAAAGAGGTTGTCGCAAAATACCCTACTAGTGCAGAAGCGATTGAGGCGGTACAAAATGCTCGATTGGTTTATGTAGATCAAGGAAAGGTAGATGAATACGGGGCTTGGGTTAAAGGCTTGTCATTTGTAAGTGTAAGTGACTTGGAGTTAGATAAGGATACGTATGAGTCTGCGGAGAAACAGTATATGCAAAATAATACGCAAGCAGCAATTGCTGGTTTTGAGAAATATTTAGCTGCATATCCAAAAGGATTAAAAGCGTTACAAGCTCATTTTTATTTAGGGCAAATGTATTTTGCAGCAAATAATTCGAAAAAAGCACAAACCCATTATTTAGCAGTTGTTGAAGGCAACAAAAATGAATATGTGGAAGTGAGTTTATCGCGTTTGGCTGAAATATACTTGAAAGATAAAGATACTGACCAGGCTTTATTGATGTTAAGCCGATTGGAAAATGAGGCTGCTCAAGAACAAAATAAAGTTTTTGCGAAGTCGAATTTGATGAAGCTTTATTATCAAGAAGAAGATTATACCAACGCTTTAGATTATGCTGAGCAGGTATTGAAAATGGCAAAAATAGACGATAAGGTTAAGAGTGATGCGCAAATTATTATTGCGAGAACAGCTTTTGCAAATAAACAATACGACAAGGCGAAAAAAGGATATGCAGATGTAGCTAAAATTGCCAAAGGGGAATTAGCGGCTGAGGCCTTGTATTATGATGCGTTCTTTAAGCGTATGGACAACAAGTTCGATGCTTCTAATGAGAGCGTTCAAAAATTAGCGAAAGACTATTCAGCCTATAAGTATTACGGGGCAAAAGGATTGGTATTGATGGCGAAAAACTTCTATAGCTTAAAAGATGCGTATCAAGCGACGTATATCTTGGATAGTGTAATTAAGAATTTTGGAGAATTTTCGGATGTTGTTGCAGAAGCACAACAAGAATTGAACACCATTAAGGGCCAAGAAGCGAAAAGCAATTCATCTGTAGTACAGTAAGGTTTAATCGAATTAGAAAGTAATTATGAAGCAGATAAAAATATTAACCTTTGTATCAAGTGTATTGTTCGTTGGTGCAGCGGTTGCTCAAGATAAAAATAAAAGTGATTTAGGAACAGAAGTTGTGGACGTAGTAAGACGTTATGATGCGACTGTTTCGGAGGCATTCAAAGTGAGAGAAATGCCTAATTTAGACGAAGATGTTAAAGGGAAAAAGAAAGAGGTTGTTTATACGATTACTTCTTTTCCGGTAGCGTCTACCTTTGTACCTACAAAAGGAGAAGCAGCAAAAGTAGAAGCAAAGCGCAATTTAGAGCGTTTTGATAACTATGCCTTATTTGCTATTGGTAATTATACGAATATCAATGGAGAATTGTTTTTGAGTAGTCAAATCGACCCGGATAGTTATATTGCTGGATTCGTAAACCATTTTTCTTCTCAAGGGGGAATTAAGAACTTGTTGTTAGATGATGATTTTTCTAAAACGAAAGCAGGTGTTAATTTTTCTGGACAGAAAAAGAAAATAGGATGGAACACAGAGGTAGGAGGTTCTTATCAAACGTTGAACTGGTATGGTTTACCTCAAGAGGAAATGGGCGATCTGATTCCTCAGAGTACTATAGTTAGCATCAACCCAAAACAAAAGTATAAATCGTTCTATTTTGATGGATCTGTATCTTTTGAAGATTTACCAATCAAAGGAGTGGATGTGTATTACAACAACTTTAGTGATGATTTTGATCGTGCTGAAAACCGCTTTGTATTCAAACCAAGAGTGGAAACGACATTTGATGAAGGAATCATTGGTAAGTTGAACTTGGTTGTGGATTATGTGAGTTCAGATTATAGAAAACAAAACTTTTTAACGGACCAAGGTTGGGACCATGCTAATACTGCTATTGCGACGCAAAAAGTAAGTGATAAGCATTTTAATTTCGGTGCAGAGCCTAGTGTTGTTTTAAAAGGAGATGATTACTTCGTACAATTAGGGGTAGGTTTATACTACAACAATGGTAAAGTAGGAGGAAGTTCAGATAATAGTTTTAAATTTTACCCACAAGTAAAGGCTTCTTATAACTTAGTGCCGAATATTGTAATTGCTTATGCTGGGATTGACGGACGTTTGACGCAAAATTCATTTAAAGATTTCGTTGATCAAAATCCATTTGTATCACCAGAAGCGATGCTTTTACCAACAGATAAGACCTATGATTTTCACGTGGGGATGAAAGGAAAATTAGATCATACGATTTCGTATAATATTAAAGCTTCTTATTTAAAGGAAAATGACAAAGCATTATTTGTTTCTACTCCTTATTCATCAAATACAAAACGTTTAGGGTATTTATATGGCAATGCTTTTAATGTGGCTTATGCTGAGGTAGAAACGCTTCGTTTGTTTGGGGAATTGCGTTTTGATATTGACAATACCTTGCTTTTAGGTGTTCATGGAGAATACAACCACTATGATACGAATACAGCAGAAGCTTGGGGATTACCTAAAATAAGAGTGGGTGCAGATGCCTTGATTAACTTTACAGAGCAATGGTTTGCAGGAATGGATTTACAGTATGTCGGAGAGCGAAAAGATATGTTTGTTAACCAAGATTCTTCATTAGATGGTGGAAATGTAGCGGATGTAGTGAGAAAAGTTGATGGATATGCAGATTTGAACTTAAAAGTAGGGTATAGACCAACGAAAAATTGGACCGTATTTTTAAAGGGAAATAACCTGTTAAATGAAACGTATAATCAGTGGGGAAGCTTCAAATCTCAAGGTATACAGGTAATGGGTGGAGCTATTTATAAATTCGATTTTTGAGAATAATTGCGACTTAAATATTGTTAAAAATCATATTTTTTTAGTTTAAAGCCGTTTTATTCTCAATTTTTAATTTTTTTTCATAGTTTATTGGACTACTTTTGTTGCTCAAACAGCAAAACAGAACCTATAAGGTATTTAAGAAATTAGAAATGACACTAAAACAAGAATTAAAGGCTACATTTTTACAGCGATTAGATGATAAGATTGATGCCCTCCGAGGTATTGTCGAAGATTTAGCGGTGGATGCTCAAACAGATGCAAAAAGCTCTGCAGGGGATAAACACGAAACAGCTTTGTCTATGATGCATTTAGAGCAAGAAAATATTGCCAAAAAAATTAAAGAGAGCCTTGATCTAAGAGAGGTTGTCAAGCGAGTAGATGAGCATAAAAACTCAGATATCGTAGAGTTTGGAAGCATTGTAAAAGTCAATACAGTTTATTTATTTTTGGCTGCTGCCTTGCCGAAAGTATCCGTAGACGACGTATCAGTTTTAGGTGTTTCTATGGATGCACCCATTGCGAAAGCATTGTTGGGACGTAAATTACACGATTCATTTTCTTTTAATAATTGTGATTTTACGGTTAATTTTTTAGAGTAAAAAAAAGAATTAGATTGATAAATAAAACAGGTGTAAGCGAAAGTTTACACCTGTTTTTTTTTGAATCAATACAGCAAAAAATAAAGTAGAACTTTTTTGTGAAAAGATGGAATATTATTGTAATTTGAGACCTTCCGTTTTTTGTTAGAAATGTTTAAATTAAATACGAAAAACGTTGAGATAAGGAGAAGAGAAGTTGATAAATTGTTTAAAAAAAGCTATATTTGTACGTTACTTATTTTAGAAAATTATTATGAGCCAAGAAGTAAATAAGGGAAATTATTCAGCCGATAGTATTCAGGCACTAGAAGGAATGGAGCACGTAAGAATGCGTCCTTCCATGTATATTGGAGATGTAGGAGTGCGCGGATTACACCACCTTGTATATGAGGTAGTAGATAACTCTATTGATGAGGCATTAGCGGGACATTGTGATACCATTAATGTAGTTATTAACGAAGACAACTCGATTTCTGTTGAAGATAATGGTCGTGGTATTCCCGTTGATATTCACAAAAAAGAAGGAGTATCTGCTTTAGAGGTAGTAATGACCAAAATTGGTGCAGGAGGAAAGTTCGATAAAGATTCATACAAGGTATCTGGAGGTTTACACGGGGTAGGGGTATCGTGTGTGAACGCGTTATCTGATTTATTGAGAGCAACTGTTTACCGCGATGGAAAAATCTATGAACAAGAATATTCAAAAGGTAAAGCTTTATTTCCAGTAAAAGTTATTGGTGAAACGGATAAGAGAGGGACAACTGTAATGTTTAAACCCGATCCGACCATCTTTACACAAACATTAGAATACTCGTATGATACATTAGCGTCTCGTTTACGTGAGTTAGCTTTCTTGAACAAAGGATTGACTATCACTTTGACGGATGCACGTGAAGTAGATGAGAAAGGACAGCAAAAAAGTGAGGTTTTCTTTTCTAAAGAAGGATTGAAAGAATTTATCAAGTTTTTAGATGGAAACCGTACGCCTATTATCAATGAAGTAATCTGGATGGAATCAGACAAAGGAGATGTTCCAGTTGAGGTTGCTTTAGTGTATAATGATACGTATTCAGAGAATATCTATTCGTATGTAAATAATATTAATACACATGAAGGAGGTACACATTTACAAGGTTTCCGTATGGGATTAACTCGTACGTTGAAAAAGTATGCAGATGCTTCTGGATTGTTAGATAAGTTGAAATTTGAAATTAGTGGGGATGATTTCCGTGAGGGATTAACCGCTATTATCTCTGTGAAGGTAATGGAACCACAATTCGAAGGTCAGACAAAAACTAAATTGGGGAACAGAGAAGTTGTTTCTCCAGTGAGTCAAGCTGTTGCTGAAATGTTGGAGAATTACTTAGAGGAAAATCCAAATGATGCAAAAATCATCGTGCAAAAAGTAATCTTAGCTGCACAAGCTAGACATGCTGCAAAAAAAGCACGTGAAATGGTTCAGCGTAAAACGGTAATGACTGGAGGAGGTCTTCCAGGTAAATTATCGGATTGTTCTGAGCAAGATCCAACCAAATGTGAGGTATTCCTTGTCGAGGGTGACTCGGCGGGTGGAACTGCCAAACAAGGACGTGATCGTAATTTTCAAGCAATTTTACCCTTGCGTGGTAAGATTTTGAACGTTGAAAAAGCAATGGGACACAAAGTATTCGAAAGTGAGGAGATTAAAAATATCTTTACTGCTTTAGGGGTTACTATTGGAACAGAAGAAGATAGTAAAGCCTTAAATCTTGAAAAACTGCGTTACCATAAAGTAGTGATTATGTGTGATGCCGACGTGGACGGTAGCCACATTGCAACGCTTATTTTGACTTTCTTCTTCCGTTATATGAGAGGATTGATTGAGAATGGACACGTATTTATCGCAACACCACCGTTGTATATGGTGAAAAAAGGACAGCGTAAAGTTTATGCTTGGAGCGATGAAGAGCGTATTGATTTAATGGAAGAGATGGGGAATGGATCAAGTGTACAACGATACAAAGGTCTTGGAGAGATGAATGCAGAACAATTGTGGGAAACTACAATGAATCCTGAACACCGTATCTTAAGACAAGTTAGAATTGACGATTTAAAAGAAGCCGATTTGGTTTTCTCAATGTTGATGGGGGATGAAGTTCCACCACGTAGAGACTTTATTGAGAAAAATGCAACGTACGCGAAAATCGATGCTTAATTAAAAATATCTATAATAAAAGGTCAAGCATATTTGCATTGACCTTTTTTTGTTTAACGAAAACTTTAAAAGCCATTTAATTATGAAAGTATCTGTAATTGGAGCAGGTAACGTTGGTGCAACATGCGCTGAAGTTATCGCATTTAGGCAAATAGCAAGCGAGGTAGTACTCGTAGATATTGCTGAAGGATTAGCTGAAGGTAAAGCGATGGATATCATGCAATGCGCTGCTAACTCAGGATTTGACACCGTAGTCAAAGGGGTAACAAAACAGTATGCCCGTACTGTAAACAGTGATGTTGTTGTGATTACTTCCGGAATTCCAAGAAAACCGGGGATGACACGTGAAGAATTAATTGGAACAAACACCGCAATTGTGAAAAGTGTGATGGAAAATGCATTGACAGTTTCGCCTAATGCGATTTTTGTTATTGTGACCAATCCAATGGATACTATGGCTTTGGCTGCCTTGAAAATATCAGGTTTAGCTAAGAATAGAATTATTGGAATGGGAGGCGCTTTGGACTCAGCTCGTTTCAAGTATTTCTTAAGCCAGAAATTAGATAAACCCGTAGCGGATATCGAAGGAATGGTGATTGGTGGACATGGTGATACAACCATGATTCCGCTTATTCGTTTAGCGACGTATAAAGGAATTCCTGTTACACAGTTGCTTTCAGAAGCTGATCAACAAGAAGTGGTAAAACAAACGATGGTTGGTGGAGCGACATTGACGAAGCTTTTAGGTACATCCGCTTGGTATGCACCAGGAGCAGCAGTTGCACATTTAGTAGATAGTATCTTGCACGATAGAAAAAAATTAATACCTTGTTCAACTTTATTGGAAGGGGAATATGGTGAACAAAATATTTTTATTGGTGTTCCTTGTATTATCGGAAAAAACGGAATTGAAAAAATCGTTGATGTTACTTTAAATAAAGAAGAAAAAGACGAATTTCGTAAGAGTGCGGAAGCTATTAAGGAGGTAAATAAAGAACTTCACAATATACTTTCATAAAATAATTATAACATGTCGAGCAAATAGAAATGGAAATCCTTATTTTTTTAGCGATAAACTTGCTAAAAGAATTGGTTAATCTAGCATCATATTTTATATTTGCTCGTTTTAAAAAAATAATTAATTAATTTTTAGTAATAATGCAAAACAAGGGACTTGTTAAATTTTTTGCAATAATTTTTGCTCTGGTAAGTATTTATCAGTTGTCTTTCACCTTTGTTACAGGCCATTATGAGGACAAAGCGAAAGCTTTTGCTAACGGGGATTCTGAGAAAGAATTACACTATTTAGACTCTATTGGTAATCAAACAGTTTTTTTAGGACAGACATTTAATGAAGTAAGAGCTAAACAAATCAACAAAGGTTTGGATTTAGAGGGAGGTATTAACGTTACGTTACAAATCTCAATCAAAGACATCCTTAAAGGATTAGCGAATAATTCAAAAAATGCTGTTTTTAATAAAGCATTGGCAGAGGCTGAGGCAATGAGACAAGGTAATCAAAGTTACCTTGATGCGTTTTATGCTGCTTTTGAAAAAGAATCAAAAGGTAGCGTGAAATTAGCTTCTGGAGATATTTTTGCAAACAGAAATTTAAGTGAGATTACAGTAGGTATGTCAGATAACCAAGTAAAGGCTATCTTAGACAAAAAAGTAAAAGAATCTATTGAGAGTGCGTACCGCGTATTCAGAGAGCGTATTGACAAATTTGGTGTTTCACAACCGAATATTCAGATGCTTGGTGATACAGGACGTATTTTAGTTGAATTGCCAGGTGCAAAAGATGTAGATCGTATCAAGAATCTTTTACAAAGTACTGCTCAATTAGAGTTTTGGGAAACGTATAAAGTTGAAGAAATTGGAAACTACTTAGCTTCTGCTAATGAGTACTTAAAATCAACGGATAAAGCGGCTAAACCTGAAACAAAAGAAACTGAACAAGTTCAAGATTCAACAAAAACAGATGTTGATGCATTATTAGGTGGAATCAAAGCTGATTCTACTGAGACGGATCAATTGCAAGAATTAGGTCCTTTATTCAGCTTATTCGTTGGAGGTGGACAGCAAGGAAGTCCTATTTTAGGATATGTTCAAACAAAAGATACAGTAAAGGTAAATGGTTTATTAAAACGTCAAGACGTTAGAAACTTATTGCCAGCTGATCAAAAATACGCTCGTTTTGTTTGGGGTAAACCAAGTAAAAAGGCACCAGATATCGTTGAGTTATATGCATTGAAAACAAACCGCGAAGGAGTTCCTCCTTTAAGTGGAAGTGTTGTAACAGGTGCACAAGATGAGTACGATAACTTTGGTCGTCCAGTTGTTGGTATGACAATGAGCCCAAAAGGAGCTAAAATCTGGGAAGAATTAACAGGAAAAGCATTTGCTGAGCGTTCGAATATCGCAATCGTTTTAGATAACGTGGTGTATTCTGCTCCTGGTGTTACTAACGGAGCAATCTCTGGTGGTAGATCATCTATTTCTGGTGACTTCTCTGTTGCTGATGCAAAAGATTTAGCGAATATCTTACGTGCTGGTAAATTACCTGCAGGTGCGGATATCGTTCAATCTGAAATCGTAGGACCATCATTAGGACAACAAGCTATTGATGCAGGTATGTTATCTGCAATCGCTGGTTTAATCGTTGTTTGGTTATGGATGGCATTCTACTATGGTAGAGCAGGTTGGTACGCAAATATTGCGTTATTAGCTAACTTATTGTTCATGTTTGGTATTTTAGCAAGTTTAGGTGCTGTATTGACATTGCCTGGTATTGCTGGTATCGTATTGACCATGGGTACTGCAGTAGATGCGAATATTATTATTTCCGAACGTGCGAAAGAATGTTTGCGAAAGGGTATGAGTTTGGCGGATACAATCAAAGAATCATACAGCTGGCATGGTGCTATGCGTCCAATCGTAGATGCTAACGTAACGCACATCCTTACAGGGGTTATCTTATTCGCTTTCGGATCAGGACCTATCAAAGGATTCGCAACTACTTTATTAATTGGTATCGCTACTTCATTATTTACTTCTATTTTCATCGCTCGTATCTTCATGGATAGAGATGTGAAAGCTGGAAGAACATTAATGTTTGCAACGAATATCACGAAAAACTGGTTTACAAACTTCAACTTTGACTTCTTGAAAATGAAGAAAGCAACGTACGGTCTTTCAGCTGTAATTGTTGTTGTTTCTTTTGCTTCATTCTTTATCAATGGATTTGATGAAGGAACGGATTTCGTTGGAGGTAGAACGTTCCAAGTGAAATTTGACAAAGAAGTTTCTGCTAATGATGTAAGTGAAAAATTAGGAGAGGTATTCGGAGTAAACGTTGAGGCTAAAGTTTTTGGTAACAAAGAGCAGTTAAAAATTACTACGAAATACAAAGTAGAAGAAGAAGGTGCTACAGTTGACCAAGAAGTAAACGAATTGTTATACAAAGGATTGAAACCTTACTATGCAAAAGATATTACATACGAAGAGTTCGTTAATGCTACAGAAGGAAAAGTTTACGGAGTTATTCAAGCTTCTAAAATCGGACCAAGTGTTGCAAAAGACGTGAAACAAAACGCATATTGGGCTGTTTTAGGTTCAATGGCTGCTATCTTCGTTTACTTAGTAATTTCATTCCGTAAATGGCAGTATTCATTAGGTGCTATTGTATCTGTTGCGCACGACGTAATCTTTGTATTAGGAGTTTACTCGTTGACTTACAAATTTATGCCTTGGCACATGGAAATCGATCAACACTTTATTGCAGCAATCTTAACTGTAATTGGTTACTCGATGAACGATACTGTAATTGTATTTGACCGTGTACGTGAATTTATCGCTGGTAAAACAAAAGGAGATTTCAATAAGATTGTAAACGATTCAGTGAATACAACATTATCAAGAACAATTAATACTTCATTGACTTTAATCTTTGTATTATTAATCATGTTCATCTTTGGTGGAGATTCAATCCGCGGATTTATCTTTGCTATGTTGATTGGTATTATTGTAGGTACTTATTCATCTCTATTCTTAGCTACGCCTGTATTAGTTGATACAATGCCTAGAAAAGATAAAGAAGAAATCGAAAGATTACACCAAGAAGCTCAAGAAGAATTAGCTGTTGAAAAAGCATAATAGCTAGCTTCAATCTATAAAAAGAAAACACTCTACGTCAAGTAGGGTGTTTTTTTTTTGCGGATAAGGGGCAAAAATGGAAAATTAGAGGGCATATCTAGACTAATAAACCTCCTTGAGCTAACTATTTATAGGGGTTTGCGCAAAAAAAATGTGTTAATTATTTTTAATTGTTGTATTTTTGATACACGAAAAAGAAAGTTGGTTGAATAAGGATGATAGATTCTTCTCTACCTGCGAATGGAATTAATAGTAACCGTATAGATCCAATTAATAATTGAAAGGGCAAGGCAAGTAGGATTGGCGTTGTTTTTTCATTTTTGGAAGTTATACAAACAAACGAATTGGAAAAAAAGTGCTAGAACATTCTTTACAACAAGCCATCAAAGTATATGCGAATGCAGATGAAGCATCTGCATACGTAGCTGATAAAATTGCGCAAATAATTAAAGCAAAGCAAGAGAAAGGCAACCTTGCTATTTTGGGATTAGCAACTGGATCTACTCCGAAAGGGGTATATAGAGAATTGGTGCGTTTGCATCAAAGTGAGGGGCTAAGTTTTCAAAATGTAGTGACCTTTAATTTAGATGAGTATTATCCTATGCATCCCGTAGAGGAACAAAGTTATGTTGCCTTTATGAAGCAAAATTTGTTTAACCATATTGATATTCCGGCACATCAGATTCACATTCCAGATGGGACGCTAGAATTGAGTGCGATACAAGCTTATTGTGATTTATATGAACAGAAGATTGTTGATTTTGGTGGGTTAGATATGCAGCTATTGGGTATTGGGCGCAGTGGACATATCGGATTTAACGAACCAGGGTCATTGCAGGAGTCTTTAACGCGTTTGGTACAATTAGATGCTATTACACGTGAAGATGCCGCAGATGACTTCGGAGGAGCTGATAAAGTGCCTACGCAAGCAATTACAATGGGAATTCAAACCATCGTACAAGCGAAGCAAATCTTTTTATTAGCGTTGAGTGAGCGTAAAGCTGCAATTATTCAGAAAGCTTTAAAAGGAGAAATTTCGACTGCAGTACCAGCAACTTTTTTACAGCAATTGGAACATGTTGAATATATTCTAGATCAGAAAGCTGCAGCTTTGCTGTAAGAACTAACTGAAAAAGAACGTGATAAAATATAGATAAGCCAATCCTGAGGATTGGCTTTTTTTATCGTTAGTAAGTGGTAAATAGTTTATGAGGCATTATTCCAGTCTATAGGTATCCATAATCGAGCGAAAAAGTTCAGCGTTCGATGGAGGAGTTAAGATGACTGCGCTAATTTTCTTATTTACAATAGAGTGTAGGGAGTCGAAGGTTTTGCCTCCGGTTGAAATAATAGGAAAATCAGGGTAGTTGCGTTGTAAATGTTCAACGATGGCCACCGTATTAGGGCCTCCTGTAACGTTAAAACAAGATACTCCCGCTTGTATGCGTTGATCAAAATCAAAATTCAACGTGGATACACTCGAAATAATAGGGATTGATAATTGCTGTTTCAATTTGGCAATATCTTCATTTTTAAAAGGTTGATTAACGATAACCGCCGCTGCACCATATTTTTGAGCCTGAATCGCTATTTCAATAGCGTGTTCCCCTTGGGTCATTCCACCACCAATACCACAAATAACAGGTCTATTCGAAAATTCGATGAGTGTTTTGATAATCTGTATCGAAGGGGGAAAAGGATATACGGCTAATAGGGCATCTGCATCGTTATTTTCAATCAATGCTAAATCAGTGGAATAGAGAATAGTTTTAATTTTATTTTTCTGCAATTCCAATCCTTTACAGTTTTGGGTGATATGTTTAGGGGTCGGTATTTTGGCTTGTTTCTTAGGCAGAGATTTCCAAAATAAAAATAAGTTCCAGAAACGCCTTTGAGGCATCTTGGAATTCCATATAGAATTTAGATTGGCTGTTGTAGACATGGCTTGCGTGTTTAAAAGATACAACGCAAAGATTTAAAATTTAGGCAATTCTAGAGCTTTACTGTAATTAGTTTGCGTAAAACTGTAATGAATCTCGAATTTTATGTAATGTAATTTAGGTGAAAAATGCAATAATGGGGTTAAATTAAATGGTGATCAGTAGCTATTTTAACCAGTTCAATCATATTTTTAGCCTTAAATTTCTGTAAAAGATTTCTGCGATGGGTTTCGACAGTTACAAGAGAGATAAATAAATTTTGAGCTATAATAGCGGACGTATCTCCTTGAGCAATAGCCAAGAGGATCTGATGTTCTCTTTTCGTTAATCTTGGAATCTCAAAGTGGGTATGCGTAGGTCGAACCATAATTTCTTGGACTTCTTCGCTCAGTGCTAGCTTACCTTCAAGGGCTTTTTCAATGCCTTCGAGAATTTCTTCTGAATCTGCATTTTTTAGGATATACCCCGATGCACCGTGTTCTAGCAATTTAAAGATGATACTGCGTTCCGTTTGATTGCTTAGTCCAATCACTAAAATATGAGGATACTGTTGTTTGATGCTTTTGCAAAAATCTAAACCATTCCCATCACTCAAAATAATGTCAAGCAGGACAAGGTCAACCTGGTTGGTTTGGATAAAATCCAATAAAGCCGTTCCTTTCGTAAACGAAAAGATTTGAAAATTAGAATCACTCAATAGGGATTTTATTCCAGCTATAATCATCGGATGATCATCCACAATTGCTAAGGTGAGTTGTTCTTTTTTATGCATGACAAGTAATGTTTAATGTGGTGCCTTCACCAGGAGCCGTGTTGATTTCTAAATGCCCTTCAATGAGTTCGACGCGATGGGCAATGTTTTTTAAACCTAGACCATAGGTAATCGTTTCTTGGTTGAACCCCATGCCATTATCTTCAATGGTTAGGCTGAGTTCCCCTTCATTTTGACTGATTTGCACAATAATACTAGAGGCCTGAGCATATTTAAGTACATTGCTAATAGCTTCTTGTGTAATGCGATAGAGGGCGAGCTGTATGGAGAAATCAAGACCATCTTGTATATCATAAGCTTCAAATTGAATAGGAAGATGCGGGTGACTCATGGATTCACACAATTCTTGAAGCGCTATTTCAAGCCCAAGGTTTTTAAGTGTTTCAGGCATTAAATTACGAGAGATTCGCCTCATTTCTGCAATGGAGTAATCCAATTTACTCAGTAGATCTTGTTTCGATTCTGGCTGTGTTACATCTTTCGAAACCTTCATTCGAATATTCGCTAAGATACCTCCCATACTATCGTGTAAATCTTGAGCGATGCGCTGTCTCTCTTGTTCTTCGCCTTGTAATATAGCCTGCGTTGCTTCATATTTGCGTTCGTTGTCAATGTGGAGCAGTTGCTCTTCATGTCGCAGGCGAATTTGTTTGTTGAGTTTCTTCTGATTTTTAAAGTTAATCCACGCCAAAAAGGCAATAATCAAACATAAAATAAAGGCAATAATCAGTAAAGTAAACTTTAAATTTTTATTCTTATTCAGCAATTCACTTTCCTTTTTTTCTTGCTCCAATTGGTCTATTTCCTGCTGCTTTTCAGCCGTTTGAAGCTGAATTTCCAATTGATTCATCTTTTCAAACAACTTTTGCTGATGTAAGCTATCACTTAAGATACTCGCTTTTTTCTGCCAATCATACGCACTTTTGAAATCTTGAAGGACTTCATTGACCGATGCTAATTGCGTATAGGTTATTTTGCGGTTGACGGGCTCTTTGACGATGATATTTTCCTTGAGAATTTGCTCCAATAGCGCTTTGGCTTGGAGGTAATCCTTTTGCATCAAGTACACATTATACAGACGGAAATACAACATATTGAGTACTCTCAACTGTTTTTTACTTTTAGCCGAAGCTATCCCAAGATGCAGTGTTTCTAAAGCTTTTTTAAACTCTTGCCGTGTCGTATAGTACATGGCTACTTGGTAGTAGTAGTTGGGATAGTGTTGAGAATTAGGGAACTTTTTTAGCAGCTTCGTTGCTTGATCCAAGTAGATTTTAGCCGATTCACTATCTGGTTTATAGCAATAATTACTTACTAAATTCAAGTAGGTAATTAAATGTACCGTGCTTTGGGGTTCAATTTCACTTATTACCTCTAAGGCTTTATCATGATATTCTTGAGCAGTATCCAGTTGGGCAACAGACATAAAGACAAGTCCCAATTGAGTATAAAAATAGGCGAGTGCCTCTTTATTTCCTGTTTCTTTGGCCCATGGAATACAGGTTTCAGTTAGTGTTTTGACCAAGATATCATAACCTTTCTCTTCAATTTGAAGGTAGGCGTAACTGTATTGGGCTTTGATGCGAATATCTGCTAGATAAGCTTTGGATTTAAGTTGCTCTATGGCCTGGAGATAAGACGCTTTAGCCTGGTCTTTTTTACCCGTATTGGCATAGTATATTCCTTGGTAATAAGCAAGTGTACCTGTGTGAAGTTGTTTAGCAGTAGGTGCTTGAAGAACCTTTTGTAAGGCCTTATAACTTTGAATACTATCAGTCGGCGCCCAATATTCCGCTAAGAGGAGGTAATTTTTTAGTGCAATTGTATCCTGTCCATGTGCTTGGATTTGAGTATTAATTTGCGACAGGTATTGTTCCTCATCTAGAGGAATTAAGTACTGAGCACAGGTTGTATTACAACCCAAGACGAATAGAAATAGAGATAATAGCGTTTTCGGCATTCGATGGTAATTAGGAAACAAATATCTGAATAAAAAAAAAATATTCGCAATAGGTTGTAAAAATCAGGGTAAACCCGTAGAAAAAAATCACGGTATGCGATGATTGTCGAAAAAGTAGAAGATAAAGAAATTTGTCTCTCACAACAAAAACAAAAATTAGTATGAAAAAACTCCAAGGAAAAGTGAGCCTATTAGCAGCGGTAGCTGTTATGGCTACCAGCGCATTTGTTACAAGCTGTAGTTCAAGTGATGACAATGGCGGAATTGATTTACCAGAAAGAGGATCAATTGACGCTGCTGTTGGAACGTATAAAGGATCAATGAGAGTCTATGATGATTTCACAGGAACAGGAAAGTATGAATTTTTCGATGTAATTATCCAGGTGACTAAAGTTGATGCACAACACGTGAAAGTAACAGCAAAATCAGGTGAAATTTATTCTCGTGTTACTGAAAAAGTAATGAAAGTAGAAGGAAATTACAACAATGATATCACTACTGTTACAGGGGATCTATCGGGAATATTTTGGTATCATGCAGATACAAAAACCATGGATGTTCACACAACAAAACAGGCAGAAGGAGAGATTATATACGTATTTGAAGGCGCAAAACAAGCTGGAAAATAAGCAATTCGGATGTTCCCATTAACTGATAAAAACTAGAATTAGTAAGAGGAAAAGCTCTTTTCTACACCTTGTAGGAAAGAGTTTTTTTATGGTGTATTCTGAGGAATGGTCCATTGTGCCATATGCCAATTAACCTGATTAGGATACGATTCGTAATAGGCGTCATCTTCATTGATGGTATAGCCTTGTTTGGCGTTTTCTTGCGCCGCTAGCATGAAATTTTGCGCTTCTGTTTTGTTGTTTTGAGCGAGAAAACACATCCCTTTATAATACTGAGCATCGGAGAATTTAGGGTATTCTATCAATGCTTTATCCAAGTAATACTGGGCTTGGGTGTAATGATAACGATAAGCACCCTGGGTAAGGTATTGATCGATTAATTTTTCTTGCTTGGATTGCCCCCAACTAGCGAAAGATCCCCATAGAAAAAATAACAGTATAAGTGTTCTCATTAGTAGGTGTTAGTGAAGCGTAGGATGTGACGTCTAATGTACAAAAAAAGTATTTTCTCTTTTTATTTTTACTTTTTTAGCTCGTTAATTTTGTATCTTGTTAGGATATAGTGTTTTATGTTGTATAAGCTAGCAATGACTTTATAGGATGAATAAAATAAAAAGTATGCATTAGAACGGTTACTCCCTCAACAACATCATATTTCACGACCTCGCAAAACTCAAAATCTCCCTCCTAATTATTTATCCTATGATAAATGTAATGTAGGGTACGGATCTTAATTTTGTCCCGTTATTTTAACTCAAAAAATAAAAAAATGACAACTAAAAAAGTACTATTATCCGAGATTTTTCCAACTAAAACTAGAATTCGATTAGTAGCTGTATGGCTAATTGTGATTTTATTCCTGCTTTTTGGGCAAAGCTTCTTAGGTGATTCAATCACGGGGATGATTGCATTAGGAACATTCTTAGTTTTACTTTTTACTATTATTGGTGCAGCATTTGGTGTGGTGAAAGAAGCCGATGAATTGGCGCATAAATTAGGTGAGCCTTATGGAACGTTGATTCTAACTTTATCCATTGTGTCCATTGAAGTAATCTTGATTGCAGCAGTGATGTTGGGGCCTGGAGAAAATCCTACTATCGGGAAAGACTCTATTTTTTCCGTGATGATGATTATTATGAACTTGGTTATTGGACTGTGTATCCTTTTAGGCGGTTTAAAGTTTGGTGAACAAGAATACAATGCCCAAGGAACGCTTTCCTATATGGGGATGATTATCATGCTTGGAGGAATTGGATTGATGCTACCTAACTTTATTCAAGGAGCAGGTGGAGGTCAGTTTACAACAACACAAGCTGTAGTATTAGCTGGATTGGTGATTGTACTCTATGGTTTTTTCTTGTTGTTGCAAATGAAGCGCTACAAGCATTTGTATATTCAACCGAAGGCGGGAAACATGGAAATTTTGTTTGCACAACGCCATGAAGTAGAAGAGAAAGAACATGCAGATGTAGAAGCAGTACCCGTGAATAAGAAAGAGATTTGGGTGCGTACCTTGATTTTACTAGGGATGATTCTACCTATTGTTTTGCTTTCTCATAATATGGCTGTAGTGGTAGATTACGGTATTAAAGCAGCAAATTTACCTCCTTTATTAGGTGGAGTGTTGATTGCTATTATTGTTTTTACGCCAGAATCCATGACTGCTGTTAAAGCCGCTTTAAACAACGAATTTCAACGTGCAATTAACTTGTGTCATGGGGCATTTGTATCTACTGTTGGGTTAACAATTCCTGCTGTATTACTTGTAGGGTTAATCACAGGGAAAACCGTGTTGTTCGGAATGACGGCCACAGAGACCATTCTCTTTGTCATCACTTTATTGTTGAGTTTGATGACTTTTATTGGCAAGCGAACCACACCCATTATGGGAATGATGCACCTAGTGCTCTTTGTTGTATTCATGCTTTTAATTTTTAATCCTTAATATAAAAACGCAAAATGGAACAGAATAAAGGACCCGTTTCACAATTTTTAGCAAGTAATTTTTTACATTTTAATGCTGCTTCAACGATTGATGCTGCCAAAGGTTATGAGGCACATCTAGCGGCAGGAGGGAAGATGTTGATTTCATTAGCTGGTGCAATGAGTACCGCTGAGCTTGGTATTTCATTAGCTGAAATGATCCGTCAAGGTAAAGTAGATATTATCAGCTGTACAGGTGCCAACTTAGAGGAAGACATCATGAATCTAGTGGCACATTCACAGTATAAGAGAATACCTAATTACCGCGATTTAACGCCTCAGGATGAATTGGATTTGTTGCAAAATAAATACAATCGCGTAACGGATACTTGTATTCCAGAAGAGGAAGCTTTCCGCAAGATTCAACATCACATTGAAAAAATATGGAAAGATGCAGAAGCACAAGGAGAGCGTTATTTTCCACATGAGTACATGTATAAATTGTTGTTGAGCGGTGTACTAGAGCAAGAGTATGAAATTGACCCTAAAAACTCGTGGATGCTTGCTGCAGCAGAACGCAATTTGCCAATTGTAGTTCCAGGATGGGAAGACTCAACGATGGGGAATATTTTCGCTTCTTATGTAATTAAAAGAGAGCTACAAGCCTCAACAGTAAAAAGCGGTATTGAATATATGGTTTGGTTGGCTGAGTTTTACGAACAAAATGCTGTAGACCAAGGGATCGGATTTTTCCAAATTGGAGGAGGTATTGCAGGTGATTTCTCGATGTGTGTCGCTCCAATGCTCGTACAAGATTTAGAGAAAGACAACGTATTAAAATGGAGATATTACTGTCAGATTACTGATTCTACAACTTCGTATGGTTCGTATTCTGGTTGTATTCCAAATGAAAAAATAACTTGGGGAAAACTCGATGTCGATACGCCAAGCTATGTCATTGAATCTGATGCTACTATTGTAGCCCCACTTATATTTGCTTGGATTTTAGGTAAATAGTTTAATTCTTTACCCGTAGTTTGTCTGTGTTGTCAAACTACGGGTTTTCTTTTGTTATTCCCCTTTATTTTTAGTGATTGATGCCCTACTATTGATGAAAAAAGCCTACATTAGTTCTGTATGCTAAAGGACACACCATCATGGCTTTAAAAATTTATCCCGAATACCCTCTTGATGAATTAGAACAACTGATTATCAACGGCAATAAAGTACCCTACGGGGAATTTTTAATTTATGGAGACTTGGTGGAATCGCTGAGTAAAAGCGAACACGATTGGTATGTGTGGTACAGCTTGCGCTTGCCTTTTCACGATAATACGAGAATTCAACGGGCCAAAGCCGATGCAGAACTCGATTTTATCATTGTTTCTCGTTTTGGTATCATTGTGTTAGAGGTAAAAGGAGGGAATGTCTTTATTGACCAAGGACGTTTCTGCTTTAAAGATGGTGATCACACCAAATGGTTGCCTCAAAACCCTTTTGAACAAGTAAAAGGCTACAAATACACCTTAATGAACAAGGTGTTTCCAAACTTCAAGCAGGTGCAATTTTGTGAAGCTGTTGCTTTTCCAACGACTAAAATAGCGATTGAAAGTACCATTTACGATAAGAACTTGATTTACAGTGATTATACACGAAAAAATGACTATGAAAACATAGAGCATTTTCTCTTGCATATCTATAAATACACCAAAGAAAAACTAGAAAGTGTGCACCCTATTTCATTTAAAAAGTTGAAGAGGAGTGACTTGAGCTATATCGTAAATACCTTTAGCCCTAAAGTACAAGATACCAATGTATTTGCTTCGAGAAATTCATTCCAATGGCTCAAAGAGCGAAACTTAGATTATTTGTACTCGTTGGCAGAGAATCCGCGCTTGATGATTGAAGGATCTCCTGGAACAGGAAAAACAACAATGGCAATGGCCTATGCAGAGATGCAAGTGGAGCGCGAAGGAATTTACCTGTGTTGGAACGCTTTACTTTGTGCATATAATCAACAACGATTCAAAGAGCGAAATGTGCGTATTGATTGCATTACTTTCAAACAATTTATTGCAAAATATCACCCTCATGTAAACGAAAAAGAGGTGTACTATTTAAAACCATTGTCTTGTGCCAAATTAGTACAAGAAACAATGGAATATCTAGAGCAGCAAGAACAATTGCCCGATTATGATTATATGATTATCGACGAAGCCCAAGATCTATTTGATCGAAATTTAGCGCTTTTGATTGACAAGCTTTGTGGTGATGCACAAGGATTAACACAAGGTAATGTGATGTTGTTGTACGATTTAGACCAAAGTTTTTCTCTTTTTGGCCGTGACGTCACGGAATATGCGTACTTTTTGAAAGACTATTTTACCCATTTCAAATTGCATAAAATAAGGCGAAGTGCACAGAAATCGCAAATTCGCCAAATTGCAGAACACATTCAGGAATCGCCAGAAGAATGGGAAGAGATAACGGTACATCAAGCGGAATACGATGAGATAGAATTGCGTTCTTTTGATGAGGTATCCGTATTAAAAGAGGCGATTAAAGCTGTGATTGACAATATTAATGATCCGCATTCGTCTCTAGAAGCTCAGGATGTAATTGTCTTGGTGCAAAGTAAAGTTTGGCAACGCAGAAACAACGTAGCGGATTTGATCGCCGAACTACAAATGGAAGAGCTAACACCTGCGAATTTGACACTTGAACCTACGCAATTACAGTATACAACAGCATTGAAATACAAAGGACTAGAGCGTAAAAACGTGATTCTCATCGTCGATAAACCCGATCAGTTCACTCCTTTTGAATGGTATGTAGGCTGTACGAGGGCGATTGATAATTTAAATATTTGGCAGTTGCATACGTATCAAGAGCTTGAGGAAGACTAATAGATTTGTGCGATTTCGTTGAAACAAGTATTTTTGCCCTAGAATAACCCGTGAACTATGAGTGTAGCAGCATTATTAAAAAAGAGAAAAGAACAGTTAGAACAAGCCAATAAAGAAGAAGGAGCTCAATTTTTAGCTGCTTTTGCTCAAGGTGAAGAGGTGGTCGTTTTACCCTCGGGAATTGCGTATGAAATTTTGACTTTAGGAACAGGGGAAAAGCCTACACTTGCAGATAAAATCGTTTGTCACTATCATGGAACTAATACTAAAGGAGAAGTGTTTGATAGCTCTATTGACCGTGGCCAACCGAGTACATTTACGTTGCAAAAATTAATTAAAGCTTACCAAGAAGTGGTTCCTCTACTGCCAATAGGAACGAAATTCAAAATGGTTACTCCACCTGAATATGCGTATAAAGAAGAGCATATCAGCAAACAAATCGGACCATATAGTACCTTGATGTTTGAAGTGGAGTTACTCGAAATTGTATCTTAACCAGTAGAATATAAGCTATTTATATATTGCCTTTCTTTGCCTTTTGACGTAAGACATACACATATAAACTTTCCGTTTTTTCTCTGGCCCACGGTGTTTTTCTCAAGAATTTTAAAGCAGAATTAATACTTGGGTCATGGGTGAAACAGCGGATATTAATTTGCTTGCCCAAGCCTTCAAAACCTTGATAATAATCGACTAATTCTTCGAGAATATCAGCGAGTTTTTTTCCGTGTAAAGGATCTTTTGAAGTTTCCATACGAGTTGTTTTTTGGCAAATATACCGTTTATTCTTTGTTTGAGGATGAGAGGATGCATTTCAAGTCAAGATAAACTTGGTTTTCACGCTAATCAAAAATTTAATTCCAAGGCTACTCTAGAGTCTTTTCTGCTAAGATAAAAATAACAAAATGAGCGTTTCAAGCAATCGAATTTGAGCTTTTGAGGGAAGTTGTATTGTAGTTTTACCACTACTTTTACTTCAATTTAAATCCAATAAAAACGTGAAAAATAAAAGGAAATACGCCAAAAGAATCGGATACTTTTTTGTTGGATTATGTGTACTAACCAGTTTATATATGATGCATCCAAAGTTTGGTAAACGCCCATCAGGAGAACGTTTACAACGAATCAAAGAATCTGTAAATTACAGTCAAGGGAAATTCCAAAATCAAAGCCATACCCCTCAATTAACCCAATCCATAACGACAGCACTGTACGACTATTTCTTTGCAAAATCAACCGAGACTAAACCTCTCAATCAAATTCCGACTCAGGTTATTGATTGGAAGGCATTGGAAGGAGATCAACCGCAATTAGTTTGGTTTGGTCATTCGTCTTATTTGATGCAGATAGAAGGTAAATTTATCTTGGTGGATCCTGTGTTGAGTGGTAGTGCTTCTCCTATACCAGGAGGAACTAAATCGTTTAAAGGAACGGATATTGCAACAGTGGCTGAATTGCCAATTATTGATGTATTGTTTCTTACCCATGATCACTATGATCACATGGATTATGAAACATTAAAAGCTTTGAAAACGAAGGTAAAACAGGTTGTTTGTGGGTTAGGAGTAGGTGCACATTTGGAGTATTGGGGGTATTCTCCTCAACAACTTATTGAAAAAGATTGGTGGGAGGAGATTGTATTGGATACTGGGTTTAAAGTAACGCTAACTCCAGCGCGTCACTTTTCAGGACGAAGTATTTTTTCAGCCAATACGCTGTGGACTTCCTTTGTATTAGAAACAGCGCATAAAAAGATTTTCATTGGTGGAGATAGTGGATATGATACGCATTTTAAAGAAATCGGAGAGCAGTTTGGCCCTTTTGATTTAGCAATTTTAGAGAATGGACAATACGACAAGAGTTGGAAATACATTCACATGATGCCGGAAGAAGTTGTTCAAGCTGCTAAAGATTTGCAAGCACGTGTTTTATTTCCCGTTCATTCCGCAAAATTTGTATTGGCCAACCACGCTTGGAACGAACCTTTAGAACGCATAGCTTTAGAGAGTGTAAAAGAAAAGATGCCTTTGCTGACTCCTCAAATTGGAGAAAATGTTAATTTAGATGCTATGCATACCCAACCAACGTATTGGTGGAAAAACTAATTTGTTTATGGTACAATCAATCGACTTATTTGGCATTCAATTAGCTTGTTACACACAGAGTAAAAAATCTGGGGAGCAACTCATGAAACACCATGGGGTTTCTTTTTTGATTTCAGGTGAATTAGAAGCATTTGACGGTAAAACAAAATACTACTATCGAAAAGGAGATCTAATTGTATACCGAAAAAACACGCTCATCCGATTCGTTAAATACCCGTATAAAGGGGAAGCTTTTCAGGCTATTTCTGTCGTCTTGGACGATGCGATGTTACAAGAGTTTGCTTTAAATCAAGGCTATAAAGCAGAAAAGAAAACGGAAGCTAATCTCATTCGCTTAGAGCAAGATGATTTACTACAAGGTTATTTTACTGCTTTGAGAGGATGGTTTACCCAAGCAATAAAGGATAAAAACCTAATTGATCTCAAAAAGAGAGAATTGATTTATTTGCTCTTGCATCACAATCCTAATTTAGCCTCCACCTTGTTCCATTTTGCACAACCTGGAAAAGTCGACTTAGAAAACTATATGAATACGCATTTTCGCTTTAATATTCCTTTAGTTGAATTTGCTTTTCTAACAGGAAGAAGTTTGGCGACATTTAAACGAGACTTCGAAAAGATTTTTCATCTTTCTCCCAATAAATGGTTAGTAAATAAACGATTGGAAGAGTCGTATTACTTGTTGGAACATAAAAAAATGAAGGTAAAAGACGTGTATGTAGAGGTTGGATTTGAAACGCTATCTCACTTTTCGCATGCCTTTAAACAACGCTTTGGAGTGAATCCGTCGACTATTTAGCCACCAAACTTCAATGTAACCAATACAACACTAGAAGTTACGAAAAAAAAAGGGATATAAAGCTGTTAAGTATCATGTTTTTACAATTTTTATAGGGGGAACTTTATCCTAGAAAATAAGAAAACTATGAAACAAAGAGTACCCATTTCGCAAATCATGACGAAGGTATTAATTGCAGTACCTACGACTAAAAAAATTAGTGAAGTCAATCAATTATTTACCGATTACAACATCCGACATATTCCCGTAGTAGAAGGGGAGCAGTTAGTCGGTATTATATCGAGTAATGATATTTTAAAGATTGGGTATAGCACTGCTAATATGGATGTAGAAGCAATCAATGCCATTTATGACGCTTATAAATTAGAGGATATTATGACGGTTAATCCCGTTGTAATTGAGGATGATGTAACGATAAAAGAAGTAGCCGAATTATTAGTTGAACAACAATTCCACTCATTACCAGTGGTGGATAAAAACAAAGCCTTGGTCGGAATTGTTACAACAACAGACCTCATTAATTATTTAATCGCTCAGTATTAAACAATACATGAGATTTGCTTTTTTGCCTTCTATTCTCAGAATAGAAGGCTTTTTTTGTGGATAAACAGCAAGGAAAATGAAAGGATACAAAAGGACAAGCCGTAAAAATCCCATAAAAAATAAAGGATGCCGTACAAAAATCCTACCTTTGTGGGGAAACCAAGTGAAGTGAAAATGAATTCTTTTGTTGCTTTAGATTTTGAAACCGCCAATCAACATAGAAGTAGTGTATGTAGTGTTGGGTTAGTCTTTGTTGAGAATAGACAAATTGTCGATAAGTATTACGAGTTAATCAAACCTATCCCTAACTTTTATAGCTATTGGAATACCAAAGTGCACGGATTAACGGAAAGAGATACCGCCCGAGCGGAGGAATTTCCTGAAATATGGGATTATTTACGCATGCGTATCAAAGATTTGCCTTTGGTGGCGCATAATAGTGCATTTGATCAGAGTTGTTTGAAAGCGGTATTAGCGAGTTATAATCTACCCATTCACCAAAATCCATTCTATTGTACGTTTCGAAAATCGAAGCAAGTATTTCCTACCTTGCCCAATCACAAGCTCAATACCGTATCAGAATATTTGGGCTTTACACTAGATAATCACCACCATGCACTAGCAGATGCAGAAGCTTGTGCGCATATTGCATTACACGTTTTCTAGTTGATGCTTGAAGTAAACTACGAATTGAAAAAGGTAAAAATTAACTAGATTAAAAAGATGAATTACTTCATTATAGGTGATATTCACGGGTGCTATTATACGTTGAATCAGCTCTTAACTCATTGGAAGAAAGAAGAAGAAACGTTGATTTTAGTCGGTGATTTAATCGATCGCGGAAAGTATAGCGCTGAGGTTGTTTTAAAAGCGATGGAATTAACCAGCACCTATGACAACTGTATTGTTCTCAAAGGCAATCACGAAGCGGAGCTCATTCAATATATTATAGAGGGAAGCAATGAAAATTGGACTCGTCAAGGCGGAGAGGAAACTTTAGCTCATTTTGCACAAAAGGGGATTCAAAATGAGGTTATTTTACCTTGGCTTGTACAGCGCCCGTTGTGTTATGAAACCCCTCATTTTATAGTGACACATGCAGGTATTGCTGAAACGGAAGATCCTTTTTTAGAAGAAGGAGATGACAGTGTACTCTGGAATAGAAAACCCTTGAAAGCGATAGGAAAATTGCAAATACACGGACACACTCCTTTGAAATCGAATCAAGCGCAATATACGCCTGATTCTGATTCGTGGAATATTGATACTGGAGCGTATTATGGGTATGGGTTAACAGGACTTAGAATTGCTGCTGATGCCACAGTAAGAGAATGTTTGACCATTCCTACAGATCAACGCGATATTCGCTAATTAGCAGTTTAAAAACAAGACGATTGCCATTCCTTGCTGCAGGTTGGATTGAATCTTTAATTCCGCTTGAATAAGGGTCGCTCGTTCCGCCATATTATTTAAACCAATCCCGCGATGGGTTGTTTTTTTCATCCCAGAACGATTATCCTTTACTTCAAAAATAAGATGGGTATCATTCGTGTATATCTTCAATTTGCAGGTACTCGCTTGGGCGTGTTTATTGACATTTTGAAGTGCTTCTTGAATAATTTGATAGATGTTTACCTTTTGTAACGTCGATAACTGATTCAGGCTTACATTATCCTCAACTACAATAGAGAAATCCGTTTTGTATTTATTCGATTGCTTGTGAACCAATTCTATTAATAAGTTTTCAAACGATTTATTTTTAAAAATATTAGCCTGTGAAAAAGAATGAGAAATATCGCGGATTTTATTTTCCAAATATACCAATTCATTCACTAGCATTTCTTTTAAACTCTTGTTGGGAATTTCGAGCAATTGCGTATTAAAACGCAAGGTAAATATGCTGTTGATGACCCCATCATGGAGATCTTTGGCAATGCGATTGCGTTCTTTTAGTGTCGTTACATGTTCGATAGAGTTATTCTCAATCAGTAAGTTTAAGATTTGTTCGTTTTTAGATTTTTGACTATTGGTGTGCTCTAATTCTCTATTCTTTGATTTTAGTCGAAACCAAATAAGGAAGAAAAGCAAACTGCCAATCACAGCAAAAGCACTTACATATAAGAGGTATATTTTTTGCTTCAACGTCTCGTTTTCTTGTTCCAAAAGAAAAGAGTTGTATTCAATTTTAGCAAATTTACTTTTGGTTTCAACCTGTGTGTTTTCTAAGAGTTGTGTTAAGTCAACTAATTCTTTAATTAACTCGGTCGATTGTTGATCAGCATGAAAGAGCAGGAGTTCTTGTACAGCAAATTTCTTTTGCTTGTAAAACTTATTCTCATCCGCTAAATTATAGGCTTTTTGTAGCCAAAACAATGCTTGTTCGGGTTGATCGAAATCGTTATATATATTTGCAATTTCATGACAGATATCAATGGCATAAAAGGGGTGATTGAGTTTGGTATAAATTTCATAAGATTCAGTCAAATGCTCAATAATATTGTCGTCTTTCCCCTGATTATAGAGGGAGAGGTAATACGTCGTTTTTAGATGGGCATATAATTGTTTTGGGGCATTGCTCTTCTCAAAGTATTCAAGGGCTTTTAAAACAAAAAATTCAGCTTGTTTCAAATCATTTAACTCTTCATAATAGACGGCTATATTACCTAATAAATTAGACATTGCCAGATTGTATTTCTCTTCGGGCAGCGTTTTGTATTTTCCTTCGTCTTTTTTCAATATTTCATAGGTATCCAAAAGCGTTTGCAAAGCCTCAGGATGTTGAAAAAGATCTGTTACATAGAAGGTTTTTAATTGATTGGATTCGATGTGAATGGGATGGTCAGGCGTTTTTTCCAATAGTTTTAATGCCTGATATAGCTTGTTTTCAGATTCCTTGTGAAAACCCACCTCGTATAATAATCGCGCTTGATAGTAAATGTTTTCAGCTAAGGCTAAACTATCCGCACTTTTGCCATAAAATCTTTCTGCTTTTAAGTAGTATGCATATACGCTATCCAATTGTTGATTGTCGTGATAGAAAACAGCAATATCTTCATAGATATCAGCTAAACGGGTATAATCTTTTTGTTTTTTCGCCTGTTTTTCAGCCATAGTAATCAAAGTGAAAAAGGCTTCTTGATTGCTGCTCCAACGCAATTGATTAATTAAATGATCCAATTGTTCACGAGGCTGATCCTCGGATTGAAGGAACGTAGTAACTTCAGCTTCATATTTTTGTGAAATGCTGTCTTTTTGAGCCGATGTTCGCTTATAAGCAAAGAGGTTGTCTAAATCCGTTTCGTGTTTGGATTGCTTGGGCTGACAACTGCTGCAAAGAAGTGACACAATAAACAAGATGTAAAAGGAGGGGGCTAATATCTTTTTGTAAATCATGAAAAAATAAGAATGTTGTTGTTTATGTATTGCAAGCTATGCTTTAGGTAGTCGAATGGTAACTAAAGTATAGTGTTCAAGTTCAGATTCAATTGTTAAATGTCCTTGATGTATCGTTATAATTTTAAAAGCTAATGATAGGCCTAATCCCGTTCCTTGAATAGGAAATGCATTCGATGAACGATAGAAAGGCAGCGTTAATTTTTCCAAATCCTCCGCTTTAATTCCGATGCCACTATCTTTAATTTGGATGATAATCGACGTCTCTGAACTATCTAAAAGAAGGTCTATGGTTTGATTAAAGGAGAATTTATCTGCATTTAATATAATATTGGATAGGGCAAGACCTAACAGTTGTTGGTTGCCTTGAAGGTGTAATTTATGTAACTCTTCTTTTGTTTTTAGAATGAAATTTAGTTTTAAATCCTTGTGATGAAGCATGAGGTTGTCAATCGTCTGCCACCAAAAAGACTCGAAATCAATAGGGGATACATCGTAATTTACTTGATCTAGTTTAGCTAATGTGAGCAAGTTATTGATGATTTGATCCGTGTAAATGGTATCCTGAATGATGGATTGTAAAGCTTGCTGATAGGCTTGCGGATCTCGCTCTTGGGTTAAGGTAATTTCTGCGGTTCCCAATACAGCGGCAATCGGCGTTTTTAATTCGTGTGACGCATGGGCAACAAAGGCTTTTTGACTTTCAAAGGATTCGTGTAATCGCTCAAATAAGGTATTAATTGCCTCACTCAAGGTGCGGATTTCATCCCTGGACATTTCCGTAGTCGAAATCGGCTCCGCCAAAGTATCTACATTTCTCGATTGTACGTGATGAATGATTTTCTTGATGGGTTGTAGAAACGACTCTGCAAAGAAGCGAGATAGAATAAAAGTAATTAACAAGGCAATCAACAAGCTGATTAACATGATAGAACGCAACTGTTTTAGGGCATCTAATCCCGTTTGGTCAACAGCCTTAGCCATCACGATATAATCACCAGAATTATCTTTGTACAATACACCGAAAACGTATTCGTCTCCCTGTTTGAACCACACCTTATTGTCATCCACAACTGCTTGTAATACATCCTTATCCCATTTCAATTCATTTTCTGCAATGAAAATAGGATTAAAATCAAGGGTATAAATTCGAATTTGTTCTTGGGGGAGTGTGCGTGGAAATTTGCGCAATACTTCTTGAAATTCTGCATACGTAAAATTGTCTTCTGCTAAATAGTTGTGTCCAACAATATACGCTCGGTCCTCCAGTTGTTTGAAAAAGTTTTTCTGCCAATGATTCGCTACCACAAAATAAATAGCGACTAGTACAATAGAAAGTAATATGGTGAATAGACCTAAGAATTGGAGGGATAGTCGAGTGCGAATTTTCATTACAAAGTCTTTGTCTGTTAGTTCCAGTTCATCTTCCTAATTGGAGGGTGAATTGTTCTTCTTTAGTATTCGTTTCTATCTCAAACGCATAGCCTGTCTCTTTCTAGTTGGACTACAGTAGCAACTTTCAACTAGCTAAGGAATGAATGACCCCTAAAGTAAGCATTTATCCTTAAATCACAACTGCATTCAATAGGGTTTACGTTAATTCATTGGACAGCGCAAATGTATGATTTATTTTTAATGCTCCAGTAGGAACTAATAAAAGCGGATAAATAGTTATATCAGAGTGGAATAGGTATAAAAAAACGGAGTAAAAGATAGCTTTTACTCCGTTTATAAAGGACCACATCAGGGTGTTGTCTTATTTTTTTATGCGAATTTCTTGTGCTTCGTATTCGTCTTGATCTGCTGTAAAGATTTTAAATTTTACGTCAAATCCTTCTGGTACGTAAATTACGATAGGCATTCTTCCATTGTAACGTGTTGTCTCTGGTTGACCTGATACAAATAAATTTCTTTTTGGAGCATCAGGACACCCCATTTGAGTAGAGAATGCATCCCCATTGCTTTGGAATACATAGTAGTCATACCCCCAACCTTGTAAGTCTTTTTTCTCTAAAGTTCCCATTAAGCCGTAGTTGTTGCAACCATCTACTTCCATCATTTTTCCTACTCGAAATTCAATCTTTTTATTGCCATCTTGAGCAGAATGAGGTACTTCAATTACCATTTGTTTGTACCCTTTTTCTGGCTTTGGAAAAACAGATACATCTACTTTTTGCGCCATACTTGCTGTAGTTAAACTTAAAAAAACAATTAAAAATCCGATTACTTTTTTCATACTAAACTTTTGTTATTAAGAATTAATATGATAAAAGTAGTGAATTATATGCCCACATGTGAATTTTTAATAAAAGATTATCGTTTTACATTTACTGTTTGTGTAGAGATTCAACGTGAGACTTCGCAAATAGAATAGTAAAACAATGGCGATTAGCGGTATAGGAATATTGAATGGTCCATTGGTGTAATTTGACAATTTCACTTACAATGGCTAAACCTAATCCTGTTCCATTTTTCTCTTCTGTTGCTCGATTAAAACGCAGAAAAATACGTTCAGGATCCAAGGCAGCCTCTCCGGTATTATAAAGTTGAACACCTGTATCATTCAAGTTGAGGTGAATACTTCCTCCAGCAGGACAGTATTTAATTGCATTGGATAATAAGTTACTAAATAGCGATTCAAGCAAGAAGTAGATGCCTTCTACATTGATGGTTGCATCTAGTGTTTGGGTAATTTGAATCTCTTTTTCAGCCGCTAATTCTTCGAAAAAACTCCATTGCGTAGCGAGTAACTCCGCGAGGTTGATGTGTTGGAACTGTTGAAATTGATTGTTTTCAATTTTAGCGAGCAGCAAAAGATTTTTGTTTAATCGATTGAATCGAGAGGAAACGTTATAAAGCGATTGCAACAAGTGCATTTGTTTTTGCGTGAGATCTGTATCCTGTAAAAGTAAATCCAATTGAGAGCGAAAAACGGCCAAAGGCGTTTGTAACTCATGGGAAGCATTGTCTATAAATACTCTTTGCTGTTTGAAAACAGCCAAGTTGTTTTCAATTAGATGTTGTAGGTTGTTATTTAATCGATTAAATTCTAGTGTCTTAGTAGGTTTGAAAACAGGCACATTGCCTTTTTCCAAGTTGTAATGTTCAATTTGATTCAACGTTTGATAAAAAGGAGACCACAGTTTTTTGGCTAATAATTTTTGAATCAAGACAATGGATAAAAAGAAAATCAACACGATTAACCCATATTCATACAGTAGGGTATGGAATAAGTCAATGGGTTCCACCATGGCAATTCTCGAGAGTAGGAGATAGGGTTGATTTTCAATGGTAATAGGCGTGTATAGGGTTCGATATCCTACTTCATATCCTTCTGCTGGGTTGAAAAAGGAAATCAATTGAGGTTCATTAACAAGGATAGCGGTATCATGGGGGATAATTTGCAAATCGTAATTGTATTTATTCCACATGGTGATGTCTTGCTTCGTAAGCTCAGGCAGTTGATTATGCGTAAAATCATGGGTGCGATATTCGATTAATTCATCTAAATCTTCCGCATAACAAAACTCCATGACCCAATAAAATAAAGGAGCACAACCCATCAACAAAAGACTCGTGTAAAGGATAAAATAACGCTGATATGTACTTAATAAACTCTTCATTCTTCGATCCATTGATAACCAATTCCGTATATGGTTTTTATTGTACAGTCACATTGATGATCCTGTAATTTTGCTTTGACATTTTTGATATGAGCATAAACAAAGTTTTGATTGTCTAGCATATCGGCCATATCTCCAGAGAGATGTTCTGCAATCGCATTTTTTGAAACTACTCGTTTCTTATTACCAATAAGAAATAAAAGTAAAGCATATTCCGATTTGGTCAACAAAACGGGGCTATTATTTACAGTTACTTGTTTACTCAATAAGTTAATAGTCACATTACCGGAGATTAAATCATTGGTGGCAGTAGCTAATCGACGTCTTAATTGAGCGTGAATGCGGATGCTTAACTCAGGTAGAGCAAAGGGTTTCGCTAAATAATCATCGGCTCCTAATTCAAGACCTTGAATTTTATCTTCTAGGGCATTGCGAGCAGAAATAATCAAAATAGAACTGTCGATGTTTAGTTTCTTAATTTCTTCTAGTAGTAAAAGACCATCACCTCCAGGTAGCCCCAAATCCAACAAAATGCAATCATAGGTATATAATTTCAATTTATCCATGGCTTCACGGAACGTAAAAGCTTGTTCACATACATAATTAGCCTCTAAAAATTGAACTATGTTGTGGGATAGTTCGCGTTCATCTTCAACAAGTAATAGCTTCATAAGGAATGAATTTGAAACAAAGATAGTAGGCAAATTTATAGAAATTTTGAATTTCAGTTTTTGTTCTGCTTTTGGATTAAAAAAGTGAAATTTTTCTAAAATTCAAATTTTCTACAAAATGAGTTCTTCCTTTTGTATATAAATTCTAACGAATAGAATGAATTAAATGTACAACTAAATTTAAAATTACTTGTCGTATGATGCATGTAAATCGCTGGAGCAACACATCCGCAACTTCTTGTTTTGACTTACTTGGACGCACGGTTAAGCGCTTAATTGGGCTTGCAGTCGTGATTGGTTTCTTACTTCGAATGGTTTTAGCTTTTCAAGTAAGGGAAGATTTGACTTTACTCTCTCTCTTTAAATTGAGTGTGCTAGGCATCATCAATGATGTTAGTTTGACGTTACTAGTCTGCTTGTTTCTCGGAATACAATTCGTGGGAGTTTCCCATTTTAAATATAAAAAACCTTGGGGCTATCTCATTTTTGGATGCTATGCGTTGTTACTTGTTTACGTGTTATTCTTTACAACTATATTTCATGAGTATGGCAGTGTAGTACCAACAATTGCTCAAGGTTTTTTCTTGTATAAAACGCTGAGTTTTGGTTTGCGTTTATTTATACCTAAAATTCGAAGCGCTTGGAGCTATGGCATTTATTGTGGTATTATATTTATTTATGCGGTTGTTTTTGTTCAATTTGTAGGGTTAGGAGAGTATTTGTTTTGGGATGAATTTGGGGTGCGTTATAATTTTATTGCGGTTGATTACTTGATTTATACCAATGAGGTTGTCGGAAATATTGCGGAATCATATCCCATAAAAACGATTCTGATTGGCGTTGCAGCCATAGCAGGTGTATTGACCTATTGGATTATAAGAGGAGCTCGTCCCGCATTTGAACAACCAATGGAAGCGAAACAGAAGGTGAGTGTTGTACTGGGATATTGTATCTTGAGTTTAGGTTGTGTCGGAATTCTGAACTATACCACGAAATTCCAAGCCACAGATAATGTTTATTACAACGAATTACAAGCCAATGGCGGGTATAAGTTTTATCAAGCATTTAGAAGTAGTCGTTTGGATTACAACCATTTTTACGAAAAATTAGATGAAAAACAAGCACAAGCTATTGTCAATACCATGTACAATAGTAAAGGCGTTGAAAATATACAAACCATCGTGGATTCTTTACCTGCGCGTAAAAAAAATATTGTTTTAATTACGGTGGAGAGTTTAAGTGCTTCCTTTATGGAACGCTATGGAAATACAGATCAAATCACACCGCATTTGGATCAATTAGCCAAAGAAAGTTTAGTCTTTGACAATTTATTTGCAGTGGGAAATCGCACCGTTAGAGGGTTAGAGGCTGTGACCTTATCTCGCCCACCTAGTGCGGGTGAGAGTTTGGTGAAACAAGAAGATAATGCTGATTTGTATTCGCTAGGGAAAGTATTAAAAAATCAAGGGTATCAAGTACAGTATTTATATGGAGGTGATAGTTATTTTGATAATATGAAAACCTTTTTTGGAGGGAATCACTATGAGATTATTGATAAAAGCGATTTAAAACCCAATGAAATTACGTTTAGCAATATTTGGGGTGTTTGCGATGAGGATATGTTTGATAAGGCGTTGAAAACGTTTGATGCCAATAGTGAGAAAGGGCAGCCTTTTTTCAGCCATATTATGACGGTAAGTAATCATAGACCTTATACATATCCAACGGGTAAAATTACTATTGATGGAGAGGAACAATCCCGTGATGGAGGAGTCAAATATACGGATTATGCGATTGGAAAGTTTATCGAAGAGGCAAAAACGAAACCGTGGTTTAAAGACACTGTTTTTGTTGTAATTGCAGATCACTGTGCATCTAGTGCTGGAAAAGCAAGTTTACCCCTAGAGCGCTATCGTATCCCAGCCATGATTTATGCGCCAGGATTCATTGAGCCGAAAGAAGAAAAGCGATTGGTTTCTCAAATTGACGTAATGCCCACTTTGCTTGGCTTGCTACATTTTTCGTATGATTCTCGTTTTTATGGACAAGATATCTACAAGAAACAATATGAAGAAAGAGCCTTTATTGCTACATATCAGAATTTAGGGTATTTGGAAAACAATGTTTTAACCGTTTTATCGCCTAATCGAAAAGTAGAACAGTTTCAAGTATCTGAGAATGAAGAGGGCGGTTATCTCATGGAAAAACAAAATCAATTGGATGAATATTTAGTTCAACGAGCAGTAGCGAATTATCAAATATCGAGTATAGTAAGGTGAGGTAGGTGAAGATTGAAGACGTGAAGTTGGAGGTGAGTTTGACATTTTTGTAGTTTGGTTTTTAAGAGGTTATTTGTGATGTTTTTGGTTCATCACAGATAGCCTCAATTTTTAGTACAAAATAGTCTACTTTTACGACAAAATAGATTTAATTAAATACTTCGACTATGTGGTTTGTTTACGCCTTATTATCTGCTTTTTTTGCTGCACTAACAGCAATATTTGCCAAAATAGGAGTTGCTAATATTAATTCCAATCTGGCAACGGGAATTCGAACCATTATTGTATTATTTATGATTTGGGGAATTGTCTTAGTTAAAGGAGAGGCTAAAGGAATTAGTAGCCTTTCCAAAGAGAATTTAATCTTTTTAACCATTTCAGGTGTAGCTACTGGTCTATCCTGGATTTTTTACTTCAAGGCACTACAGCTTGGTGATGTTTCACAAGTAGCTCCTGTTGATAAATTAAGCGTAGCCTTGTCTATTATTCTTGCCGTTTTATTTCTAAATGAATCACTTACGTTGAAAACCGCAATTGGTGCTGGTTTAATTATCGCTGGAACTATTGTATTGGCAATAAAATAGAGAGGGGTGTTTCTTTTTGTGTGAAGTGTTTTTTGGAGGTTGCTTTTTTGTGGACTTGTATGACAATAGGTGCGTTTACGAGATGATTCATAAAAAAACAACTTTACGACTTTACAAATAGCAACTTCACTCAATAAAGACTACTTCCACAATTCCTTTAAAAACACCGTTTAAATTTTATTAGTTTTCAAAGAAAGATTGATTATAATCAATGATATACTTCTGTTCTATATAATCTCCCGATTTAAAAAATTTTCTTACTTTACGAAAATCTATACTTATGCTATCACCTTTATTATTCAAGTATTTCTCGTAATAACGAGGTAAATCTCTTTTAAATTCTTTAAGCGTGATACCCTCTATTAAATTATCTCTGCTCTTTCCTTTCTTTTTAAAATAATCCCTAATCTGATTTTTATCTTCCTTCTCAATACAATGCAAAATACCATAGTAGTAATAGCAATAATCGTCTTTTATCATTACATTTCTTCCGTGATAGGGTACAAATCTATCTACTTCCTCTCTTTCTATAGGATAAACAGAAAGATTATAACCACCACTACAACTGTAATATTCTCCTTCAAAGCTTACTAAGGTTATACTAATAATATCTGAAGGTTTTCGAGGTGTTATAGATAATTTTATTTTATTATCCAGTTTATAGATTGTATCTATAACCTTATCATTCTCAATCTCCAACTCATATTGTAAAGCAATAGAATCTTCTATTTCAAATTTCACCTTAATTCCCTTTCTACTAGTACAACTACTGAGTAAACAAAAACAACACAATAGTAGAACCACTTCTCTCATATACTAATCTTTTAAAAATATTGAATCAATTATACTTACTTCCGGTCCTCGGCGTTTGGCTATAATCTAAAAATACTTTTGCAAGTACATTTTCGGATATTCCTAACAATTTATAGCTATACTTCTTTGCTGTTAGAGTTTTTAAAAAATTGTTCTGCAAATTTCTCCCTCCTCTATTTGTTATAAAAGGCACATGTTATGAAGGTGTGCTATGAAGTATTAAAAGTAGGTACATCGAATAATTGAAATTTCACTCATAACCTTAATCCATAACCCATCACCCTTTTCCATCAAGAAATATAATTCCAGATGCTAGTACTTTGATTCAAGCGGTTTAATTTCTCTTTGATTTTCGCGTGATTGGGTTGTTCCAAGGTTGGATCTTCTTTGAGTAATTGAATAGCTTGATGTCTTGCGTAGTGTAAAATCTCTTGATCTTGTACAATATCTGCAATCTTTAGCGGTAGGGTACCACTTTGTTGAGTTCCCATAATATTTCCAGGACCACGGAGTTTTAAGTCTACCTCCGAAATCTCAAAACCATCGTTGGTGCGACACATGGTTTCCATGCGTATTTTACTGTCGTTACTCAATTTATCCCCTGTCATAAGGATACAGAAACTCTGTTCAGCACCTCGACCAACACGGCCTCTTAACTGGTGTAATTGCGATAAACCGAAGCGTTCCGCACTTTCAATAATCATAACGGAAGCATTGGGTACATTTACACCCACCTCAATCACTGTAGTGGCAACCATGATATTGGTTTCACCACGAGCAAAACGATCCATTTCTTTGTCTTTTTCTGCGGGAGTCATTTGCCCATGAACAATACTCACGCTGTATTGTGGAAGGGGAAAATCTCTTGAAATTCCCTCATATCCTTCCATTAGGTTTTTGTAATCCAAGGTTTCACTTTCCTCAATTAGAGGATAGACAATATACACTTGTCGACCTTTTGCTATTTCTTGTTTGATAAAATGCCAAACAGCCAAGCGTTTTCCCTCAAAATAATGCATGGTTTGAATCGGCTTACGACCTGGAGGTAATTCATCAATCACAGAAATATCCAAATCTCCATATAAACTCATGGCTAAGGTTCGCGGAATAGGTGTAGCCGTCATTACTAAAATATGCGGTGGAATTGTATTTTTCTTCCACAGTTTGGAGCGTTGTTCAACTCCAAATCGATGCTGTTCATCAATAATGGCTAACCCTAAGTTTTTAAAGATTACTTTATCCTCAAATAGGGCATGTGTACCAATCAATATCTGTAGGCTACCTTCTTCTAAATCGTGATGAATTACTCGTCTTTCTGCTGTTTTAGTGGATCCCGTGAGTAATTTTACCTGAATTCCCAAGGGAGCAGCTAATTCAGAAATACCAATAAAGTGCTGCGTTGCTAAGATTTCAGTAGGTGCAACAATACACGCTTGAAACCCATTATCTAAAGCAAACAGCGTACTGATAAACGCCACAATGGTTTTTCCCGATCCTACATCTCCTTGTAATAGGCGGTTCATTTGGGCGGGAGCTCCCACGTCATTGCGAATTTCTTTAATTACCCTTTTTTGAGCATTGGTCAGTGGAAAGGGAAGGTGATGGTTGTAAAACGTATTGAAATACTCGCCTACTTGCGTAAAGGGAAAACCTTGAATCTTGCCTTTACGCGCAATATTTTTAATCAGCAATTGCATTTGAATGTAAAATAACTCTTCAAATTTCAAACGAAATTGCGCTTTGTTTAATTCATCTGGATTTTTAGGGAAGTGAATATTCACCATGGCTTGATTCATTGGCATTAATCCCAACTTCGTGCGAAAATCTTCTGGTAAAGAATCGCGAAAGAGTGGGTGCGTTTCTTGAACCAATTGGTGCATTAATTTATTCATGGCCTTATTGGATATTCTAGCGCCAAGTTTCTCTGTAGAAGGATAGACCGCTTGCATACTTGAGGCGATATTATTCTTGTGTTCTTCTACGGTTTCCATCTCAGGATGAGGCATCGAATACACATAGTTAAAATGGTTGAGTTTACCGAAAATAACATAGGGTGTATTGAGCTTTAAATTTTCTTGTATCCATTTGAACCCTTGAAACCACACAAGTTCCAATTGGCCGGTGCCATCCGTAAACGTAGCGACTAATCGTTTGCCTCGTTTTTGTTCCACCGTTTTGAGGTGAATAATTTTACCCACCAATTGCACTTCTGCTAATGTAGTTGCAAGCTCATTCACCTTGTAATAACGCGTGCGATCAATATATCGATTGGGATAGAGGTGCAGCAAATCACTGTATTTAAAAATACCCAACTCTTTTTTGAGTAAATCACCACGTTGAGGTCCAACGCCTTTCAAGTATTCAATAGGGGTGTCAAGTAAATTATTATACATTTTGGATGAATGTCAAATTAAAAACCTCTAAGATACGGGTTTTTCAGTGAAAAGATAAAGGAGTTTTGGATAGAATCTGTCGCAATTTATTCTATTAATTTTGTTTTGTTTATGTTTTTATTTAGTTAGATTTAACAAAAAATAAAAGAAATGAAATACTTTGCTTTGTTGCTGATGGTGTTGCTGTTAACTTCTTGTGCAACAGTTCTTAATAAAGATTTACGATCCGTTTATTTTTATTCTCAAAAAAATGTGGAAACTATAAAGGTGAAGGATTCTATTTACGAATTACCTGTTCAACTTAATTTACCTCGTGCAAAAGAAGATTTGAAGGTTGTTATGATGACCGATTCAACCGATTTAAATTATTCAATCAAATCGCAACTAGATAATAAATTTATTGCTTTAAATTTAACCGGACTTATATTTGCGCCAGTCAATTATGCTGTAGATTTAACGAATCACAGGCGATTTGAATACCCGCGTATTGTTTATTTGGATCCGATGATGGCTGATGGAATGCCTCTCATAGAGGAGCAAATACCAAAGCGCATAAACAAATATATGGGCTATAAACCAAACACGAAAAAAGGTGAGATCTATTTTTATGGAACATTTACGCCGTATAGTTATATGTCTTTAGATATTCCTGACGTGAATGACAGACAAGAAGGGATAGGTTCTGGATTGGGCGAAATTGGATTTTCATATTACTACAGCAATACAAGTTATCTTAGTTTAGGGGCTGGATTAAATACCACAATTAGGATTTTACCTATTTTTAATGATTTTATTTTATATGCTTATACTATTAAACTAGCTAATTTTCATCAAATTAACCGTTTAAATGTAGGTTATGGTGTTTTTTGGGGACGCAACCAACGCAGCGAAGATACTGAAGTAATAGGACATGGTGATGACGACTACGTCAAAATTAATAGCCATAATACTGTAGGATTAGTAGCCGCAGCGAATGTTGAAGTGCTGAAAAATTTTCATATCGGATTGAGTTATAAACCCTCTTTATATCGTGTAAGTGCACCTAAAGGTCACGTGAACAATCACTTACTTAGTTTAGAGCTTACTTATAAATTGCGATTGCGCAGCAAATAGGAAGTTATCTTTAAATTCCTATACTTCACAAGAAGTTAACAGGATTAATTGGCATAGTTGGGTTATTTGGCGTATTTTAGAAGGAAACTTAACGTAGGTTAAGTGCTGAGGTAAAAAAAGGAATGTAGTTTTACTTCAGAGAAAAATAAACGTTTAAAAAACCACGCAAATTATGTCAAATGTAGATTTAGTTATTGAAGAAAGAGCGGCAAGTATTGGTAATTTTCTAGTAGGACGATTACTGCCTTTCCGTCAAAAGAGAACCGTAGGTCCCTTTGCCTTTATTGACCACATGGGTCCAGCAGCAGTAAAAGAACATGATAATTTAGATGTTGACCCTCATCCGCATATTGGTTTATCCACGTTAACCTATTTATTTGAAGGCTCCATCATGCACAGAGATAGCTTGGGGAGTCATGTCGAAATTACACCTGGCGCTGTCAATTGGATGACTGCAGGTCGTGGGGTGGTTCACTCAGAACGCATGCCTGTCAATATACGCCAGGAAAAACCAGATACCGTATTGCACGGTTTGCAAATCTGGATTGCTCTACCTAAAGAGCTAGAAGAAATCGAACCTTCATTCGTACATATCGAAGCTAGTGAATTGCCAAGTTGGCAAGAAAATGGAGTGGATTATAAATTAATTGCAGGAAAAGCTTTAGGGCATGAATCTCCTGTTCCTGTGCACAGTCCGTTATACTATATCGAAATTAAATCCAAAGACGCAGCAACAATCAATATTGGTGCGGGTTTATTTGGAGAAGCAGCTCTGTATATTCTCGAAGGAGAAGTGAAAAGCGGGGAACATACCTATGGAAATAAAAATATCTTAATCGCCAATGATAGTACGTTGTGTGAATTTGAGATGGCTCCGAATACGACCGTTTACATTTTTGGAGGAGATCCCTTACCAGAAGAGCGCTACATTCTTTGGAACTTTGTTTCGCATGATGTAGAACGCCTAGAAAAAGCAAAGCAAGATTGGATTGACCAAAATTACGACGCTTTCCCTCTTATTGAAGGGGATGATAAGAGTTATGTCCCTTTCCCAGAAGGAATGAAGAATTTTAGAAACAAAACGAGTTAAATCAGTAAAAAAAACATGGAAGTAAAAGTAATAGCCACATTAGGTAGTACCCTATATCAAACAGAAGTAAAAGCAGGAAAAAACAGCATCATCAGTGACGAACCAGCCGATTTGGGTGGTGGAGATACAGGATTGAATCCATTTGAATTATTAGCCTCTTCTTTAGCTACGTGTACAGCGGCAACATTGCGCATGTACATCAACATGAAGAAATGGGAAGTAGGCGAGATTATCGTACAGGTAGAAATGGAGGATGATAAACCCAATCAAGTTGCTAATTTTAAACGTGAAATTACATTTACGGGTGCTTCTTTGGATGAGGCACAAGAAAAAAGACTATTAGCAATTGCTGAAAGATGTCCTGTACATCGAATTATAACAGGGAACGTAACAGTTGCAACAACCCTAAATAACTAAGAAGTGATGGAAATAAAACACGAACAAAACGAAAGTAAAGGTGCTTTTACCGCTTGGATTGACGGTAAAAAAGCCGGAGAGATGACGTATAGCGTTGCAGGAACTGCTATGATTATCGTTGATGCGACTCACGTAGATGAGGCCTTTAAAGGTCAGGGGGTTGGACAAAAACTGCTCCAAGAAGGGGTTGTGCCATTCGCAAGAGAAAAAGGAGTGAAAGTAATGCCTTTATGTCCTTTTGCTAAAGCCATGTTTGACCGACATGCAGAATTAGCAGATTTACGTGCATAAACAGAAAAATAAGTAGTAATAATTGAAAGAAAAGACTTAGTGGACAAAAAAGGAGGCCAGGCATTCCTTTGTCTGCTAAGTTTTTTTACCTTTGCACCTACGTTTAACTGCTAATAATATTGCTTTATGAATGAAAAAACATCATTTGGATTAACCACAACAATAGAAGTACCTTTTGCTATTCAAGCTATGGGAAGTTGTTGGGCTAAAAAAGGGTTATTAGTAGCGAACTATGTATCAACAGATGCAGAAGATCCTTCCGCTTTTGAATTGGTGTATACCTTGATTGATGAGGAAGGAAATAAAAGAGAGATTGTAGAATCAGAAGGGGTTTTACCTACGTTGTTTTTAAACCCATTAGCTGCAAATTACGTGGCTGTAGTAGGGGATAAGGACGAAAGTGAATCTCGACAAATTCTGCCTATTTTTAAACGCAATACAGTAGAACAGTTTTGTTTTGATAAGGATTTAGCAGGGCGTTTTGTCGGTTGTACAAAAGCATCTACTATTTTCTATGAAGTGGATATCTGGAAAGAAAGCAAACAAGACGTTATGACTTGTTTGACTTTTAATGAACATGCAATTGTAGGATGTAAACAGATTACGGTACCTATGCCTAAAGGCAATAAGGTATGTGTGCAAAACAATGAAATACACCTGATTACGGAAGTGGAATCAGGCTGGTTACACCGTCAAATTAACGAAAGCGGACAAGAAATCCGCAGTCGTGTTTTAGATTTTGATTTTCCTTTTGTACATGAAGCTTTAAGCCTGTCTTTTGATCATAAATCATATTTATTATGTGAGGAAAATGGAGAAATTGGCTTGGTAGAAATTGATGAAGAAGGCAATTGCCTTTATGCTGAATTGTATAATTTAGGAGATGAATTCTTCGGTACTTGGCATCCTCAACACCTTAATGCGGAAACAAGTGCCATCCAATTTACAACGGAACACGGGAATGGCTGGTTAGTTGTACGCAACGATAGCTTAGTGGAATTGGTGTACAATAAAAATAAAAGCGGGTATAAAAACCTACTGTCTCAAGAGGTGTTAAACCTAGAGACGAATGATTTGGCTGTTTCTTCGATCAGCCCAATCTCAGATACTAAAATCGGAATTGTATTCCACCCTCGTAAATCACGTAAAGAAAAATACCAGAAGATTTTCGTGTTGCAACATGGGGTTTAGTTGATGGTTTTTTGTGAGGTTTGTTCTTTGTGAGGTTTGTTCTTTGTGAGGTTTGTTCTTTGTGAGGTTTGCTCTTTGTGAGGTTTGTTCTTTGTTAGATTTATCGATTAAAGTAGCTTATTGCAAAAAAGCGAAAAAGCAAAAAAACAACTCTCCACCCTGTATCCCATTTAGTATGTCATGCTGACGAAGGAAGCATCGCATCCGTTACTCAACGCTTGTTATATGAATCAGTCGCTCTACAGTATTTTGTGGGGCTTGCGCTTTGTGAGGCGGTGAGATTGGTGAGGCGATGAGGTTGTAAGATTTATTGATTAAAGCAGATTGCTGCAAAAAAGCCTCTTGTAAAAAACAACTCTCCACCCTGTATCCCATTTAGTATGTCATGCTGACGAAGGAAGCATCGCATCCGTTACTCAACGCTTGTTATATGAATTAGTCGCTCTACAGTATTTTGTGGGGCTTGCGCTTTGTGAGGCGGTGAGATTGGTGAGGCGATGAGGTTGTAGGATTGATCGATTAAAGCAGATTGCTGCGAAAAAGCAAAAAAACTCTTCATGAGGCGATGAGAGGATGAGGTTGTAAAGTTGTAGGTCGCTTTTTTGTTTTTTCGTGAAGTCGTAAGATTTATCGATTAAAAAAATCACCTTTAACTCCTAATCCAAAACTCCTAACCTATAACCCTTAACCCACAACCCTTAACCCACAACCCTTAACCCACAACCCATAACTCTTCACCCATAACTCTTCACCCATAACCCTCTACCCCCCACAAAAAAATGTTAAGTTTTCTGTTTTTCTTTTCAATTCCTCTACTTTTGGAAACTTGAGTAAAAAGTAGAGACAAAAGAAAACAGATGAGTATAAGTTTAGCTACGTGGAACGTAGATCCAGAGATTTTTAGAATAGGGGATTTTGCTGTTCGCTATTATGGTGTATTATTCGCTATTGGTATGATTTTGAGTTATCAATTCATGAAGCGAATTTTTAAACGAGAGCAAATCGGAATTCAATATCTAGATAAACTTTTGATCTATATTGTTGTAGGAACGGTAGTAGGGGCTCGATTAGGGCATTGCTTGTTCTATGATTTTGCCTATTATTCACAACATCCTTTAGAAATCATTTTACCTATTGCCAAAGTAGATGGCAGTTACCATTTTGTCGGCTTTATGGGCTTAGCGAGTCATGGAGGAGCTATTGGTGTATTATTGAGTTTGGCGTTATTTTGTAAAAGATATAAAACGAATTTATTACAACTCTTGGATCGCTTGGTGATTGCAATTCCTATCACTGGTGCATTTATTCGCTTTGGGAATTTTATGAATTCCGAAATTTACGGTAAACCGACAGATTCTATCTTTGGAATTGTCTTTTTACGTGATGATACTATTTCGAGACATCCAACCCAATTATATGAAGCTTTCGCTTATTTAGCTGTAACGATTCTCTTGTATGTTTTATATCAAAAGAAATACAGCGAGTACAAAGGATTGCTTTTTGGACTTTTCTTGATTCTGATGTTTACAGCGCGTTTTGTTCTGGAGTATTTCAAAGAAAATCAAGTTGCTTTTGAGAATGAGATGGCTTTGAATATGGGGCAGATTTTGAGTATTCCATTTATGATTGTTGGATTGGGCTTGGTTATTTGGAGTTTGCGAAAACCCAAAGAGGAGTCGAATCTGCGTATTGTAGATCCAAAAGGGATACAAGATAAAGCGGAAGATACTGAAGCAGATGCAACACAGGATAAAACACAGATTTAAATAAGCGATACAATCGAATAATATAACACAATCAAACCTTCTAACCACTGCGGTAGAAGGTTTTTTTTATAGGAGTGAACTTAATGTAGGTTAAGCATTTTATTGGTTTAGATGTCGTAATTTTATAGTGTACTAAAAAACAAGAAGTTATGGAAATAGGAATCAGTATGTTTGGAGATTTGCGTTTGAATAAACAAACGAATACTTATCAAGCTCCACAACAACGTTTAAACGAGTTAATTGAAGAAATCAAACTCATGGATCAAGTGGGACTTGATGTGTTTGGAATAGGGGAGCACCACCGTCCGGATTATGCCGTTTCAACTCCCGATATTATTTTAGCTGCGGCAGCTAGTGTTACGGAAAAAATCAAGCTAACCAGTGCAGTAACTGTTTTGAGTTCTAATGATCCGGTTCGCGTGTATCAATCGTTTTCAACTATTGATTTATTGTCGAAAGGACGCGCTGAAATTACGGTTGGACGTGGTAGCTTTATCGAATCATTTCCGTTGTTTGGTTATAATTTAGACGACTATAATGAGTTATTTACAGAGAAATTAAATCTCTTATTGAATATCAATGCTACGGAAGAACCCTTGACTTGGACAGGGAAGCATCGTGCTTCACTACAGGCTCAACAAGTATTTCCACGTGCAGAAAAGCCATTGGATGTTTGGATTGCAGCTGGTGGAACGCCAGAATCGGTATTGCGTGCTGCTAAATTAGGTTTGCCTTTGGTATTTGCAATTATTGGAGGAATGCCAGAACAGTACAAGCCTTTCTTTGATTATTATAAAGCAGAATACTTGGCGGCAGGACATGATCCTAAAGCGATGCAAATTGCGACGCATTCCCACGGTTTAGTTGGGGTAGATGGTAGTCAATTGTCTAAAGAATACTTTGATTTATACAAAGGACAAATGGACCGCATTGGTGCATCAAGAGGATGGCAACCGTATACGTTTGAGCAATATGAAGGGGGTAGAAGTAGAGATGGGGCTTTGTTTATTGGTGATGCCAATCAAGTGACAGATAAAATTTTGTACCACCAAGAGATGTTTGGATTAACCCGTTGGTTGATGCACATGGACTTAGGGGCACCGGATCATAAAACGATGATGAAATCCATCGAATTGTTGGGAACTAAAGTAGCTCCAGCAGTTAAAAAAGCACTGCAACAATAAGAAAATTCAACGAAATAGTTAAATTTGTTTTTTATAGATTTTTGGTTCGAAGAGATTGGAGTATTCCAATCTCTTTTTGCTATTTAACTAAGACACCATGATATACATAGAAACAGAACGATTAATACTCAGACCCTACAAACAAGAGGATGTAGCGGCTTTTATTCGCTTGAATAGTGATCCAGAAGTGATGCGCTATTTTCTTGAAAAGAAAACACCTGAGGAATCGGAGGTAATGATACAAAAATTTAACCGCAACATAGAAGCGGATGGATTTGGGGCATTTGCAGTAGAGGAGAAGGCAACGCAACAATTTATCGGTTTTATTGGGTTGAACACTTTTACTTTTGAGGCGGATTTCGCTCCAGCAGTAGAAGTGCTTTGGCGTTTATTACCTGAATTTTGGAACAAAGGCTATGCGACAGAAGGAGCTAAGGCTTGCCTGGATTTTGCGCAGAAGCAATTGAACTTGAATCGCGTATATGCTTTTACTACGGTGTCAAATAAGGCTTCAGAACAGGTGATGATCAAAAGTGGTATGACGTATGTCAAAAATTTTAATCATCCGTTGGTTCCTATAGATCATCCACTCTTGGAACACAAACTGTATGTAAAAGAATATAACTAGAACCCATAAAAAAAGAGCACCTAAAGTGCTCTTTTTCTGTATTAAATCGTTTGATTATGCTTTCGTTTTTGAAATTTCTTTCACTAAGATATAGCGAATAGAAGGTGCATCAGCAGGAGGGTTTGGTACGTCTTCTTTGCGTACTTCTAACGTGTAGTTATACCCTTCTTCGTATTCAAAACCTTGGATTGATGAATAGAATAACGTCCATTCTCCATCTTCTGTTTCTCTTACTTGTAAACATTTCATAGGTCCAACTCCTGTACAATCTACTTGTTTAGGTCCTACATACATCGTTACAATGTTTTGTACTTCTTTTGTTTCAGGTGTTTCTGTTTGATTCATCGTTTCTTCTACGATTACTTCTTCTTTTTGGTCTTTTTTCTCTTGACAGCTTACAAAAGCAAACATACCTACCAAACTAGCAATTAAAAATGTTTTTCTCATAGTAACTAAAAATTTTACTGTAAAAATACGGATAATATTTAAGAAAATTTACTTTTTTTAGTTAATTGTATGGTAATTAGGGGGTGGTGAGATCGGTGAGGGGGTGAGATTGGTGAGGTTTGTGCTTTGTGAGGTTTGTGCTTTGTGAGGTTTGCTCTTTGTGAGGTTTGCTCTTTGTGAGGTTTGTGCTTTGTGAGGTTTGTGCTTTGTGAGGTTTGTGCTTTGTGAGGTTTGCGCTTTGTGAGGTTTGTGCTTTGTGAGGTTTGTGCTTTGTGAGGTTTGCTCTTTGTGAGGTTTGCTCTTTGTGAGGTTTGTGCTTTGTGAAGTCGTAAGATTTATCGATTAAATGGGAATATGCTATTTGTTACTGCATCCAATTATTCCAATCCGTTAATCCGTTCAGTTAATCCGTCTAGTCAATCCGTTCAGTATGTCATGCTGACGCAGGAAGCATCGCATCTGTTAGTAGGTTGCTTTTTTGTTTTTTTGTGAGTTGTGGGTTATATCGATTAAATGGGAATACGCTATTTGTTACTGCGTTCAGTTATTCCAATCCGTCAATCCATTCAGTTATTCCAATCCGTCAATCCGTTCAGTATGTCATGCTGACGCAGGAAGCATCGCATCTGTTAGTAGGTTGCTTTTTTGTTTTTTTGTGATGTTGTGGGTTTTATCGATTAAATGGAAATTCGCTATTTGTTACTGCATCCAGTTATTCCAATTAGTCAATCCGTTCAGTTATTCCAATCCGTCAATTCGTTCAGTATGTCATGCTGATGCAGGAAGCATCGCATCTGTTAGTAGGTTGCTTTTTTGTTTTTTTGTGAAGTCGTAAGATTTATCGATTAAATGGGAATATGCTATTTGTTACTGCATCCAATTATTCCAATCCGTTAATCCGTCTAGTCAATCCGTTCAGTATGTCATGCTGACGCAGGAAGCATCGCATCTGTTAGTAGGTTGCTTTTTTGCTTTTTCGCGAAGTTGTGGGTTTTATCGATTAAATGGGAATACGCTATTTGTTACTGCATCCAATTATTCCAATCCGTTAATCCGTTCAGTTAATCCGTCTAGTCAATCCGTTCAGTTATTCCAATCCGTCAATTCGTTCAGTATGTCATGCTGACGCAGGAAGCATCGCATCTGTTAGTAGGTTGCTTTTTTGTTTTTTTGTGAAGTTGTGGGTTTTATCGATTAAAGAAAAATTCACCTCACAAAATGCAAAGCACAAACCTCACAAATAACAAACCTCTAGATGCGTTGTTTTTTCAAGGATTTAACGAGTGGACTGACGTGTTAATTAAAGTATTTTACCTACTAAAGTGTTAGTTTTATTACTTATATTTGCGTTTATTTTAAAACTAAAACCGTATTAAAATCTAGATAATGAGTTTAGACGAAAAATTTCATGACGATATGGGAGATAACCACATTGCTTCTAGCGATGCGACTCCATTAAGAAGTGATGCGTTTGATCGCACAGACGAAGAAAAGATAGAGTTAATTAAAAAAGACGTTGAAAATATTTTAAATACACTGGGGTTAGATCTAACTGATGACAGTTTGAAAGGAACGCCAAATCGTGTAGCAAAAATGTTCGTGAAGGAAATTTTTGGTGGATTAAATCCAGCAAAAAAACCAAGTTCTTCTACGTTTGATAATAAATACAAGTACAACGAAATGCTGGTAGAAAAAAACATCGTTGTTTATTCTACTTGTGAGCACCACTTATTGCCAATCGTTGGACGTGCGCACGTAGCGTATATTTCAAATGGTACGGTTGTTGGTTTATCTAAAATGAACCGTATTGTTGATTTTTATGCAAAGAGACCGCAAGTACAAGAGCGTTTGACGATTCAAATTGTAAATGAATTAAAACGCGTATTGAATACAGAAGATGTTGCTTGTGTAATGGATGCAAAACATTTATGTGTAAATTCTCGTGGAATTAAAGACATCGAAAGTAGTACGGTTACTGCTGAATTCGGTGGGCGTTTTAAAGAAGAAAGCGTAAGAAAAGAATTCTTAGATTATATTAAATTAGATACTACATTCTAGTATTCCCTTATTAAATCAGAACTATGGCATTATATCAAGAACAACAATTAAAAGTTTACAACTCTCTTTCGGGAGAAAAGGAAGTTTTCGTACCGATTCACAATGGAAAAGTAGGAATGTATGTTTGTGGACCAACGGTTTACAACTATGTGCATTTGGGAAACTGTAGAACTTTTATCTCTTTTGACTTGGTATTCCGCTATTTGAAACATTTAGGATATCAAGTGCGCTATGTACGTAATATTACGGATGTGGGGCATATGGTTGACGATGCGGATGAAGGAGAGGATAAAATTGCTAAACGCGCGCGTATTGAGCAAATTGAACCGATGGAGATCGTACAGAAATACACAGTGAATTTCCATAATATCCTGAAACAATTCAACAACTTACCACCGAGTATTGAACCTACAGCAACAGGGCATATCATTGAGCAGATTGCTATTATTCAAGGAATTATTGATAATGGTTTTGCTTATGAAGTAAATGGATCTGTTTACTTTGATGTAGAGAAATACAACAAAGAACACCATTACGGTATCTTAAGTGGACGCAAGATTGAGGATTTACTGTCAAATACAAGAGATTTAGATGGTCAATCGGATAAACGCAATCCATTGGATTTTGCGCTTTGGAAAAATGCAGAGTCTCAACACATCATGCGTTGGCCTTCTCCATGGGGAGATGGATTCCCAGGATGGCACTTAGAGTGTACCGCAATGAGTACTAAATATTTGGGTAATCACTTTGATATTCACGGAGGAGGAATGGATTTAAAATTCCCTCACCACGAATGTGAAATTGCTCAAAATGAAGCTTGTACAGGTAATACACCCGTAAATGTTTGGATGCATGCTAATATGTTGACGTTAAACGGCAAGAAAATGGCAAAATCTACAGGAAATAATATTTTACCGAATGAGTTATTCTCTGGAGAGAACGCTATTTTGAGTAAAGCATTTGCACCTGCAGTTGTTCGTTTCTTTATGTTACAAGCACACTACAGAAGTGTATTGGATTTCTCTGATGAGGCTATCTTAGCTTCTGAACGCGGATTCAATCGCTTGATGGAAGCGGTAAAACACAGCAGTGAATTGCCTGTTTCTGCTCAATCTACGGTTGATATTCAAGGATGGAGACAACAGTGTTATGACGCAATGAATGACGACTTTAATAGCCCGATTTTAATCTCTCATCTTTTTGAAGGGGTGCGTTTAGTGAATGTAATTAAAGAAGGAAAAGAGCAAATCAATGCAGAAGACTTAGCCTTGTTTACTTCGTTGTTACACGCATTTGTATTTGATGTATTGGGATTAGAATCAACTAACATCATGGCAGCAAATAACGACAAATTAGAAGGCGTTGTGAGCATGTTAATTCAAATGCGAAATGAAGCCAGAGCAAATAAAGATTTCGCTATGTCTGATCACATTCGAGATGAATTAGCAAAACTAAATATTCAATTAAAAGACGGCAAAGAAGGAACATCCTTTTCTTTATAATCTCATAAAAGCTATAGGAGTGATTCTATAGCTTTTTTTTCTTAATCTCATAATCTTATTTTATGTTGCGAAAGATACTCATTGCACCTTTTATCTTATTGGTGCGCTTTTACCAAGGGGGGATTTCACCGTTTTTTCCACCAACATGCCGCTACACGCCCACGTGCTCGCATTATACGATTGATGCATTGAAGAAACACGGCTTGTTTAAAGGGGGATGGTTAGCAATAAAGCGAATCAGTAGTTGTGGACCCTGGGGAGGGAAAGGGTATGATCCGGTACCTTAATGTTTTTTTACCCTTGATTGTTAAATAATTTTTCTATTTTTACGTATTCACTGAAGCGGAATACCGCAATAACAATATAACAAATTCGAATAGTATGATTTGGAATCCTTCGGAAGGTTTTGATTTAGGTTTTATGCAATTGCGTTACTACAGCTTGATGTTTGTAGTGGCATTTGGTTTAGGTTGGGTCGTAATGAAAAAGATATACGACCGCGAAGGATTAAGTGTAGATAAATTGGATAAGCTATTCATTTATACCGTGTTGGCAACTTTGATTGGTGCGCGTTTAGGACACGTGTTTTTCTATGATTGGGATTATTTTAAAGATCATTTACTTGAGATTATCTTGCCTGTTCGCTTCTCACCTAAATTTGAAATCGTTGGATTTAGCGGGTTAGCAAGTCATGGTGCTGCTATAGGGATTATCGTTACGATGTACTACTACAGCAAGAATGTCATTCAAAAACCAATTTTGTGGATTCTAGACCGCGTAGTTATTCCGGTAACATTAGGGGGAATCTTTGTGCGTTTAGGGAACTTTTTTAACTCAGAGATTGTTGGACACGAAACGACAAATGCAATGGGAATTCGCTTCATTCGCGATACGTATAGTCCGCGTAAAGCGATGGAAATAACGGGATTAAACAATCCAAATGCAGCTTATGATGCGATTCAACACAATCCGCAATTTGCACAAGCATTAGCAGAAGTATTGCCTAAACACCCCACGCAACTATACGAAGCATTCGGATATGTGATTGTGTTTCTAATCTTATACTTTATGTATTGGAAAACTGATGCTAGAAAATACGGCGGATATATCTTTGGGGTATTCTTAGTATTGCTATGGACCGTGCGTTTTATTGTGGAGTTTGTAAAGGGAAGTCAAGGTGGATTTGAATCTACTTTAGGATTACTATCAACAGGACAATGGTTGAGTATTCCATTTATCCTTGCAGGGGTTTACTTGTGGGCAACAGCTAAAAAGAGAGTATACGCATAGTATATTCCACTATTGATATCAGATAGCACTTCTTTATTCTAAGAGGTGCTATTTTTTTTTGAGTGTAATTGTTTTGTTCTAAAATACTTACGATTTTACCTGATAAAAAGAGTAAAAATTATTGCGTTATTGTTTGCCAAAGTCAGTAAATGCGCTATATTTGCACTCGCAATACAGAAGTAAAGCAGACTACTGGAGAAATGGCAGAGTGGTCGATTGCGGCAGTCTTGAAAACTGTTGACTGTAACAGGTCCGGGGGTTCGAATCCCTCTTTCTCCGCTGATTTATAAAAGATAACTTTTCAAAAGTCATCAAAAAAGCACAAAAACCTATGATTCACAATGAGTTATAGGTTTTTTCTTTTTTAGGGGTATCACATTCTTTTTAAAAGTGCACCTAAAAATATTCTTGATTCGGTGCACAAAAAAATATCCAAGCAATGTGCACCTTTCAACTTGGCAAACCTAGACGCCAAAGAGTGCCAGAGAGTTTTAAACTGTGTTTTTGGAACGTTTTAATTCGACATTTATTAATATTTAAAAACAGTTGAATTATGTTAGAAAAACAGTTATCAATTAATTTCTTTCTCAAACCAACTAGAGAGAAAAGTAATTTAAGAGGTGTTTACCTTAGAATTACAGTAGATGGTATTCGCAAAGAGACTTCTCTTAGTCACAAATGGGATATCAAAAGATGGAACCAAAAAGCAGGTCGTGCTAATGGCTCTAAAGAAGATGCCAAAACGCTAAACTATATTTTAGATACAATCGTATCTAAGATTACTAAGTACAAATTAGAGCTCTTAAGTAATGAAGAACCTATTACAGCTAGCGTGCTTATGGATTATATCCAAGGTAAGGGAACAAGTAAAGCTAAAGTTTTAGAAGAATTCCAAAAGCATAATGATGAAGTTTTTAAGTTAGTACCTAAAGAGTACGCTATTGGAACACATGAAAGATACGTAACAGCAAGATCACATGTAGGAGAATATATCCGTTATGTATATGGTAAAGAAGATATTGAGTTTAGAGAACTTAACTATGAGTTTGTAATTGGTTATGAACACTATTTAAAGACCGTTAGAGCGTGTTCTAATAATACAACTATAAAGTATATCTCAAACTTCAAAAAGATTGTTTTACGAGCAGTTGCTAAGGGAATTATTCCTTCGAATCCATTTGTGCAATACAAACCTAAAAAGACGAAGCTCAACAAGAAACCATTAAGTAAACAAGAACTATCTACTTTAGAGAATAAGGAGTTTCAAAATGATAGAGTAAATACAGTAAGAGATGTATTTGTTTTTCAATGTTATACAGGTCTTGCCTATATCGATGTATATCAGTTAAAGAAAAGTGATATTACAAAGGATGAAGAAGGTAATCTATGGATTAGAACCAATAGACAGAAGACAGATGCTAATATTACTATACCTCTACTTCCAAAAGCTATTGAGATAATGGAAAAGTATAAAGATCATCCTGATTGTATTGGTAAAGATATTGTACTTCCCGTTCGTTCAAATCAAAAGATGAATGAGTACTTAAAAGAAATTGCATCACTTTGTGAAATCAGTGAGTTAAACACACATAAGGCAAGGAGAACTTTTGGAAGTACTGTCACTCTTGGCAATGGTGTGCCTATTCACGTAGTAAAAGAAATGTTGGGGCATCACTCTGTTAAGCAGACTGAGGAATACGCTCTAACAGAGGAAGAATCTATCAAAACCGAAATGCAGAAATTAAAAGGTAAACTTGAAGGAAAAGCAAATAAACAAACTGATAATTTTACTGACTTACTCGAGAGTTTAAAAAATCTAAACGCTAATAAATTAGCTCAGCTAACTACTTTTATTAATCAGTTAAATGGATAGCAAAACCTCCCTTGAATTCTCTACAATTTCTAATAATTCAACTGTTATATTTGTAGTAAGGAATTTGAGGGAGTTAATTTTCAACCTTTTTAATGAGTAGAAGTTAACTTCTACTCATTAAAAAGGTTCATAATATCTTTTCTGTTGTAGTAATATGAACCAAGTATTTTGCGATACTGTAATTTCCCACTGATGCGCAGTGTTTGTAAGGAAGCTGGAGAGATGCTTAGTAATTGCCTTGCTACTTTAGCCTTTACCCAATCAAGAGAATTCTCTTTGTTTTGCTTAGCTAAGATTTCTTTTAGCTCACCAATAATTGTTTGAGCAAACAATCTTAAATCGTCCTTTGTAATCTGATTTTCCATGATAGTTGTTTTTTAGGTTAAACAACTAAGGTAAAATCTGTATAGAATAATAAGTTTCTTTATGTAGTTATAGGGATATTTTGGCTATAACTACATAAATTATTCATTCTGTATATCAGATATATCAATAAGCTTTATACTAAAATCATACTCTTGCATTTCTTTAACTACTTGTACAAGCGAGTATTTTGCGATATTTGATTTACAAAGATCAATCCTATCGATTATATTCTTATTTAAATAATGATTATTTCTGAAAGCCATAACAAACGTAATATTAAGTTTTTTAGTCTTTATTTTTTCAATAAAACCCTTAATATCTATTTTATTCAATGGTTGTCTTTTATTGTATTCAATAAGTGTTTTCTCTAAATAGCTTATACCATTATTATTTTTTAAATCATTTGAAAGTCTTTTTGCAGCTAGTACAACTTGTATGTATAAATCACGCATTTTAGTATTAAAACCATTTTTAACATGGATAAAATAGGCAATATCATCTTGTATAGTGAGAATATCACACAACTCTATATTTTCGTTTATTACTTTATCTAAGATATAATAACCGTCCAAATCCTCATGACTCTTATTATAAGTGTCTTCATTATCTCCTTTGTTCCAAACGTTTAAAATATCTTTCTCAAGCATATATTTGTTATAGTATGATTTTGCATCTTCATTCATTCTAGATAAAAACTCATCTTCTAATAAATACCAGCGTCCATCTATTTTAAAATACTTGTATCCGTGATAATCAATTTCCGCTGTGATATGTGATATAAAATTAGCGTATGTTTTTTGATTATTATTTACTTGACCAGAAATATTAAGTTTGTAAATATCTTGAACTATTTGTTGCCTATTATTAATATCCTCTTGTGTTTCGTAAATATATTTTGTTGCATTATAATATAAATCCCCTCTATCAAATACCTCTAAGTCACTTTTACCTCGGCTATTTTTGTAACGAATTATAAATTTATCACATTCATAGAATCTTTCTAACTGAGTAGGATGTACTAACTCTATTATATCGTTTAAATTATTATTTGCAGTTGATTTGTCAACATGTACTAATACATCATTTACTACTAATTCTAATAGATAATTGTCTAAAGATTTTTCTAAATCACAATTATTTACTTTCGAAAATAATGTTAGCTGTTTTTGTTCAAGTTCATCTTCTATCTTATAAAGATCTTTAATTAATTCCTTTAATTCTTCAAAATCAATTTTTTTACGCAAATAAAAATATGCTCCCACTTCCATGATTACAAGATTTGTATTGAGATCATATTTCTTGAAGATGTTTTTTTTTAATTCATCTCTGACTTTTAATTTTATTTTAGTAGGTATATTAGAATAATCTAAAGTCTCTGAAATTGTTTGATTTAGGTTATATGTTTCTTTTTTCGAAGAGATGTTATTAGCAATACTTCTAGTATAAACTTCAATTATATTATCCATCATTGGTTCACATAATCTCTGATATATCTGAATACCAAACGATGGATTAAGGTATTTTTTAATAACGTTTATACCACTTCCACTAATTATACAGTATAGTTCATCTTTATACTTAATAAATAAAACGTAGGAAAATTCAATAATATTAAAATCTTGATTTTCAGTTAGTCCTTCAGGCAAAAACACTTTCCAATAAAATTTTTCTTTGGGCTGATTGAAACAATAAGACCAATACAGAAAATCATCGTCTTTATATTTTGTAACCTGAGGATCAACAGTTTTTGTAAGATCAATGTCTTTAAATTTATGTCTTAATTTTTTAATATGATTTTCTTTTATTGTTTCTATTATTTCATCTACACTCTTCTCTCTTAATTCAAAATAATTTTTATCTATCTTAAAAATTTTCAAATCAATCTTAAAATTATTTAATTCCATAGTATTTGTAAGGTTTATATAGTATTATCTAAAGACCATTTTTAATAAATTTAGCTATAATATTCTCATTTTGGGATATTTTACTAGATAATTTTATAACTTTACCTTTCAATCTTTTTAAATCATTGGCTTTATCTTTGAGCCTTCTTAATTCAGCTATTAATTATGGAACATAAAATACATCAAGGAAGAAATGTAAAGCGTTTTAGAGAAATGCTTGGAATCAAACAAGAGGTTCTTGCTTTTGATTTAGGAGAAGATTGGAATCAAAAAAAGATATCTGTTTTAGAACAGAAAGAGGTAATTGATAATTTACTGTTACAACAGATTTCTAAAGTACTTAAAATACCCGTTGAAGCGATTGAGAATTTTGATGAAGAGCAGGCTGTAAATATTATCTCTAATACTTTTACAGAAAATTCTGCAATTAATTTATACTGCAATATAAACCCAGTTGAGGCAATTGTGCAATTACACAATGAAAAAATTGCTTTATATGAACGTATGCTTAAAGAAAAAGATGAGATGATGAATCGCTTAGAGAAGTTGATTCAAAGTAAATAGACATTAGTTTATATTGTATATAACAGAAAAAAGGTAGAATTACTATAGATGGTATTCTACCTTTTTTGTTTTTAGATAAATATTTATCGATAAGTGGTTGTATCTCTTTGCTGAATAAGTTTAAAAGCATCTAACATTTTATGAAAGTTGAGCATTGAGACGTTACAACAATAATCTTTTTGATAATTACTATTAGCCATTGTAGCTAAGATTAAATCAAAGAATGATTTGTTTACTTGTTCAATAGTAAATCGATTAAAAACATTCTCAAATACTATATAAGGATTCTTACATTCATCTTTATTCAAATATTTAATCCTCTTTAGTTCTTCATCAGATATTTCAGAAATTGTGAGACCTTTTTTATAAAACTTCTTTGGTTTTAGATATATCCTATATCCTGCTTTAAATATGGATTGTAAAACAGTTGCATCATAGATAACCTCAGAAGCACTGATTTTATCATACATCTTATGACTTAAAGTATAGCAACAGTAATTGCGTAATTGCTCTTGGAAATATTCTATATCGGCAAGTTCTATTAGCCATTTGAGTAGTTCATACGGACATTCAATATTATCTTTTGTCCATAAATGAGATTCTAAAGTAAAATCATACGTTTTCATAATTTAAGGTTTTAGGTTACTTATAAAGTTACCTTACTATAAATCAGTAAAGTATTCGCGTTCATTGGTAAATTATACGTTTAAAATTGAAGACGATTTAATTTAATAATGATGAGTATTGGGTTTTGAATGAAAAACGATAGGTGAATATAATATGCTCTTTCAGAATAGATTACCGTAATCCAAGATAAGAACTTGCAGTTGTTAACTTTAAACACTGTAAGCTTATGAAAACTAAATTAGAAATCAACGAATTACAAGGTATTCCCCTTGTCGTTCAAGAGAAACTTCTCTATGAGATAAACAATGGAAATGTTGAATTAATCTTTGCAACAAGTCTGCATTTTTCAGCTATCAAGCAAATAACGGTTATTCTAAATAAGGATATACCTGAGAATAAAAGACAAGAACTACAAGAATCTTCTTGGACTAAAGAAGTGTTTGAACAATTTGCTGTAGTTGTAACATTTTGTAAACATACCGTCTTTCCTTTTGAAAGTGATTTTCACTTTACTTATCTCTCTCTTTATCTAAATCCACAGTTTATTATCTATTCTCGCAAAGAAAGTAGTTGGGGAAGTTTATTACAGAACTTTTATACTTTTTCAATCAGAAAACAACTCCTACAGCTTGATAATTGGGTAATGGAGATAAAACAGAAGCACGAGGATTATAAAGCTCGTTTTATTGATTCACTTGTTAAACAGAAGCAATTTCAGGCTGTATTGATTATGTATGCGCATATCATACGCCTTTACCTTCACAGCGTACAAAGCATGCTGTTTCCTAAAAGTGCTTTAATCTTTAATTCAGATGTAGAGTTATTGGAATCAATAGAAAATAACTACCCAGAACTAAGTCAAATCTTTATCAATAATGATATTGATAAGATGTATCTGTTCAATCTATTAAATGTTGATTGCAATAGCGAGATAGCAATTGAAGAGAGTGATCTTATTAAGCTTGAGCGTGTATGTACTGTTATAAGTGAACAATTTGAAAAAGGAGTCAATAGCTTTTTTACTCCAAGAATTGAGTATCTACTTAGTGATTTGAAAGGAAAGCAGATTTTCTCTAAAGTAGAATATGAACAGTTTATACTTAATGCTGTAATTAAAAGACTTCTTCAAAGCTACCGCATTGACTTAATCTATTTGATTGAAAGTAAAGTTTCTAATGACTCTATAGAATTCCTCTTGTTTATAGTGGGTACTGATATCAAGATTCAAATGGAACAGCACATGTCAACCTTAATTAGAAATCATTTTAATCAACGAGTTGAAATTACTTGTCTACTACATAAAACCACTTGGATAGAACGTCATGGTACAAAATTCTTGCCGTTTATCTATAAGCACATCACGGATGATAATGTAGTATACAGTAGAACCAAAAAGAAGCATGCTAAGTTTATTCTTCCTGTTTTTGAACTGCCCGAAGATACTGATAGTTCTAATTGGCAAAAGGACTTTTGGAAACTATGCCAAGATAATTTAGAGAGTCAATGGTTTCAGATGGATTTGTTTAGTTGTTCTACCTATCAAATCGGACATATTGTACAGTTAGGAGGTATTTTTAAGCAATTGTGCCTTTCATTCTTATATAAGAAGCTAAACTATGTTCCTCATTTTGCCAGCCCACGTTACTTGTGGAAACTCGTACAATGGGCTGATAGAGAGTATAGCAATCAGTTAATGAGTGTAGAACAGTCAGATGCTCTTTTCTATTTTCTAAATACAAAACTGCCTTACTTTCCAAGACAATCAACCCCTGTTAGTACTCCTACACAAGAGCAGTATTTAAACACACTGCACATTTGTAATCACTTCTATAATCACCTTAAAGAATTATATACCAATTAATAACCCTTAAATATTTTAAATTATGGAGACTAAATTTCAATTATTGAAAGAGCAAAAGTTCCCTGAGAACTTAGAGAAAAAACTAATAAGTAGTATAACAGATAAACAAGTTACTGCTATTTGGTACGGAGGAGTTTATGATTCATCCTATGACCTTGAAGTATTTTGGCTTCGCGTAAAAGACAAAGAGGAAGCTACTAAAGTATTTAGCAAGAAATATACTAAAGCACTCTTAGAAAACAGTAATTATCATATTGTATTATTAGACGATAACGATTTTGAATTACAAGATAAAGTAGGAAGAGCATTCACTAAATTATGTTTAGGTGATACGCTTTTACTCTATAAAGATGATAGTATAGAATTGCCAAGAAGTGATGGTTATTCGTATGATGTAGAGAGGTACAAGCTCAAATATATAGAAACCTACAAGCGTTTATCATCTTATTCAGATGATTTTATCAAAGAGGAAACCTCAGGAGTGTCTTATCTCTATTTAAAATTCTTTGAGCACGATTTAGATGTTATTGAAACAATGCTCTTTGGAACTACTAATACAAAATGTAACATTACAGAGAGACTGTTATTACTCGAGCGAGTATTTGCTCCTATCAAAAGCCTTTTTATAAAGAAAGAGGATAATTTGTACTACATAATAGATTCGATTGATAGGGACTCTGAAACTGCATTATACGATGATTGGGCGTTAGCACTTCAGAAAGTTCAAGCGAAGTTGCATAGTGTAGTTATACAGTTGCTTGAGAAACTCGAAGTAGATTCAAGATCATATAAGATAAAATCAAAAGGTAAGGTAAAGAAGAAAAAAGTATTCAAGCATTTATATCAATTATTTCCTCTAACTACGACTAAGGGAGTAGAGGAAATCTATAAATTTCATGAAGCTGTAATTTTTGAAGCTGAAAGAACAATTAAACATTTTTATCTTTTAGTGCTTACTACTAAAGAGGAAGCTCTTGAAGTACAAAAGGTAATTGATAGTTTTAGTTGTAAAGATGATAATGTCAGATTTACAATTATTGCGCATACAAGACTTTTTATTCAAGAATATAGCTTTGAACACATTTATTTCTTTGAAAGAGTAATTAAAGAAGAAAATATAATTTACTCAAATGGGTATTATCCTTCCATTCATTGGATGAGTAATTATGATTGTGATTATAGTGAAAGTGCCTTTAGACTAGATTATTCAATCTCCAAAATTAATAAGTTAATTAAGAAGAATATTATTAACCCTCAAAAAGAAGGCTTTATCTCTACAAATAAATTACATAGATGCTTATATATAAAGCTACAGATGTATGTGCTTTTTCACACGTACTATTTACCCCACACGACAAACTTAAAAACACTCATAGATTTAGCTCTTTATGCAGACAATGAAAATGCATCTAAGTTGAGTAAGCTGTTTAGTCAACTAGATTCCTTTTTGCTTACCTACACGCAGAAGAATACTGAGCAGAAAGACAATAATTTAATTTTAGATAACTCTACTATTGATTCGTTAAAGCAGTTTTTTGATTTTATAGATGCATAAAGTAAATGGGGGATATTTTTTATTAATAATTGCACAATGTTAGGCGTTATAAAAAGAGAGATGCACAGATAAATAGTTGCTTAACTTTCTTAAAATCATTATATTCATAATATGAAAAAAGAACAAAAACTAACAGATATTTCGACTTTAGGGACTCAATTATTTTGGGATACAGATATTAATAATCTTGATTATCAGAAAGCATATGTTCCCATTATAGCACGTTTAATTGAACGCGGAGATCAAAGTGAAATAGATGAAATAGTTCGACTGTATAGCAAAGAAAAAGTGCTTTTTACAATATGTAAAGAGATTAAGTTCTTACCTAATTACGCTATTAAAAAAGCTATTAGATTTTTTCCAGAACTTAGAAAAGAAGATATACTTTGTTATCAAAACAGAAAAGACAAATCCTCTCATTGGATATAAATAAAAAAAGGTAGTATTACTATGAATGGTATTCTACCTTTTTTGTTTAATTCATAATCTTAAATAATCATCTTACTAATTTGCAACCTTCGGGAGAAAAACGAGTGGTCTTTGATACTGGAAAATTTTCAATTTGTAAGGACAAAGACACATCTCGATAATTTAAACGTCATTTCGTTGTGGATAAGAACTTCGTTTATAAATTAACCAACAAGCATCAAGTAACTTATATAAATAAATAGATAGGAGGAATTTGGTAGTGTACTTCAAAAATTTGCTTTTCTTTCTTGCAGAGGGCTGGAAAACTACTCTGAAGTCGCAAGTTTTTGATTGAAATGGTAGGTAGACTCAAAATATTGAGGGGTTTACGGATTTCCGTAATAGAATTATAGAAAGTTTTAATATGTTTGAAATTAATACTTTTTGATTATTTCGCTATCTATAATAAGCTAATTTCAAAAGGTTTAATTTACAAAAACAATTATATTAATATAAATTAAACGAAATACAAATATAGGTATTTTTTACGAAACAAAACACGATGTAGTTTCGTAAAAAAACAATCTTACATTCAATTATAACCAATTATGGCACAAAAAAGAAATAGAAAAATAAAATCTTTCAAAGAAGAATTATTAACGAAATCTAGAGAAGCAATGCTTTCAGCTGTACAGATTTTCAATAATCCTAACATACAATTCAAATCTGAAAATTTCATTATTCTAGCAAATATTTCTTGGATGTACTTGTTACACGCATACTACCGAGAAAAAAATATAGAATATCGTTATTTCAAACAACAAGGTGCTAGAAAAAAATTTGATAGAACTAAAAAAGGAGCATATAAATTTTGGGAATTAGAAAGATGCTTGGATGATGATAATTGTCCTATTGATCAAGTTTCAAAAGCAAATCTTAAATTCTTAATTGGCTTAAGACATGAAATTGAACACCAAATGACAACAAGAATTGATGAATATTTAAGTGCACGTTTTCAAGCTTGTTGCCTAAATTATAATAATTTGATTAAGAAATTATTTGGAGATAAATACGGAATTGATAAGCATTTGTCTTTTTCACTACAGTTTTCTTCTATTAAAGAAGAACACGCCAACCAATTGAGAAAATTTACCGATTTACCTCAAAACATTGCTGCTTACATAAATGATTTTGACGAAAATTTATCTGATGATGATTATAACGATATAAAATATTCATATCGTGTTTTATATGTTCCAAAATCTGTTAATCACAAAGGTCAAGCTGATAAAGTAATTGAATTTATACCTGTAAATTCTCCAGAAGCACAAGGTCTGAATAAAGAATATGTCTTGGTAAAAGAACGAGAAAAAAAGAAGTATTTACCAAGTGAAATTTACGGAACTATGCAAGCTAAAGGATATCCAAATTTTAACGCTTATCAACATACACAATTTTGGAAACAGAAAGATGGAAAAAATCCTAAAAATAATTTTGGAACACAAGTCGTAAAGACATGGTACTGGTATCAAAACTGGTTAGAAGAAGTGGAAAAACATTGCCAAGAAAGTGGAAATAAATACAAGTAAAACTGCGGTAACAAGGGTTTGGCACAATGGCGGGTTAAGGCTTAATTTTAAGTTTCGATTTTCTATTCTGCAAAGAACCAACTATATTGACTTTTTTCTTAAATTTAGCTAATAATAGGCTTTTGTTCTAAGTTGCGTGCTAAATTGAAACTTTTGCTTTTAATTCCCACCATTCCGCAAAGTCCAACCATACTGTACCACAAAATACATTCTTAAAAAAGGAAAATATTTTTTTTATTTTATAAAAACAAACTATACTGTGTTTCAATCTTAGGCTGAAAAGTTCCGATAATCATAAACGGATTATGTGAAGTATAATGATACAATGCAGATGTACCTAGATAGAAATGCAAGTCTTTTGTTTTTGCAAAATCTTCAAAATATTTATCCTTAACATCTTGAATAGCTCTAGCTTCATTCCCTTCATGTTTGGCTAAACATTTCCAAAATAATTGACCAGTTTCCCAGTCTTCAATCATCATATTACTTACTCTACCTTTATCATCTTCAAATTTAAATTTGAATGTATAGGGCAATTTTTTTACGACCTCAAAAGGATTTTCAGGATGTTCATATTCGAACATATTGGTTTGATCTCTATTTGCTTTTAGTTGATCTATCTTTTTTTTATTCCATTCTCTTTCAACTGATTCAGCATAAAAATCAAGAATTTTAGTTGGTTTAAAAACGGCTAATGACGTTCTAATTTCTTTATTTTTAGCTTCTTCAATCAATTTAGTCATATTGGTATAGACATTTTTTAAGACTATTTGTTTACGTTCATACCAAGATCTATCTTTTCCGGTACCTAGATGACCTAAAATAGCTATTTCACTATCAATAGAATACGGTCTATAACTTTCAAATCGAAAATCACTTCGGTTTTTTACTAAATCAATTTCAATCCAATCATACTTACGGTATTGTTCTTCATATGATTTTTTTCTAAAAGGAATTGGATATATTCTAATCCAAGAGCCATCTTCTAAAAAACCTGCGGTACAGACTAATTCATCATATTTGCCAGAAATAGTAGGATAAGTTTTAACGGTAATAAGGACTCTTTTTTTAGCCATATTTAGATATGTTTTAATTCATATTCGAATATAGTGTTTTTTGCAATAGCTTCAGCTAATGGTTTTCTGTGGCATTGACAAATATCTGCTTCAAAACATGTTAAAGCAATTCTTTTGTATTTTGAAAGTAAATCAATTATTTTATTTTGATAAACATCAGTTTCTTTTAAAGTAGTTTTTTTATAGACTTCAAATAAAGCATTATAATCTTGTTGTGTATTTAACTCTTGACGTTGGTCTGAATTGATACCTACTTCTGGAATATGAATGTATTCGATACCCAAACTTTCACAATATTTTTTTAACAAACTTTTGCTAAAACCAAATTTCATACTTAAAGAATTTTTTCTAACATCAACTAAGAGTTTAACATCATTACTAACTAATTTATTTAAGTATTTTTCAAGTGAAACTCCTTCGTAACCTATTGTAAAAAGTATTGTTTCATTAGTTTCTTTTTTTGAACACATTACTTTTTGAAGTTGTTGTTCGTCTAAAATTTTACTAGCAATTGTACTGTTAATAGCATAGTAAGGAAAGTTAATGTATGTATGTTTAATAAGAGTGTTAATATTCATAGTACTATATAATTGTACTACTTCGATTAGTATTTTCTTATCATCAATTTTTAACATTTTTACAAAGTCATCTGAATTATTTTTGATATAATAGTTTTCGTTTTCTAGTAAACTACTATTCTTCACCATAGTATTCAAATCTGCTTTTACTGAAAAGGAATAACAACCAAATTTATAAGGTATAAATTCATATTCTGGCTTTTTCTTTTTCTGACTGTATAAAAACAATAATTTTTGGATGCGAATTTTTTCTAATTCTCCACCCAATAGTTGTATTAAAGCTAATATTATTTTTCTTCTGTAAAACATATTGCAAATTTAGGTAAAATGAAACTGATAAAATAATTTAAGTGAAAAAGCATATTCTAAAAACTTCCTTTAATCTTTACCGGATATGCTAGATGTTTGAATTGTAAAACTTTACATAGACAAAAAGAGTTCGTTATAAAAAACTTAGTGTCAAATAGTGGGTGATTTGCTAATATGAAATCACTTTAGATTTTACTTTGTAAAATTGGTAAATTTAGTTACCGAAAAGGTAACAGCAAGTTATGTTTTGAGGCACTCAAAACTACGTTCGTGTCATCAAAACGACTTGCTCTTGCAGAGGGCAGGAAAACTACTCCGAAGTCGTGAGTTTTTTGTTTAAATAGTAGATAGACTCAAAATATTGAGTGGTTTACGGATTTCCGTAATAGAATTAGAGAAAGTTTTAATAAGTTTGAAAGTAAAATAACATTGTTTAATTATTTTGCTATTTCTGTTCAAGTAACTCTATTAAGTATTTGATTTTTTTAAAACTAATAATATTAGTAACAAATTAGTGAAATATGCATATAGGTGTTATTTGACGAAATTACACCATGTTTTGTTTCGTTAAAAAACAATGTTATGTGCTATTTTAAAATAACCGACAGATGTATCTATTAGACAAAGACAGACTCGAATTAGGAGACATAATATTGATTAAATCAGAATCAAGAATTTCTCAAATGGTAAGAAGATTGACAGGAAGTCAGTTTTCGCACGCTATACTTTATGTAGGAGTTTCAAGTATTATTGACTCTGACGGTTATGGGGTTCAATCAAATAATTTACAAAGACTTCTTATTGAGAAAGAAGACGATGTTGTTGTGCTAAGAGTAAAAGATGAAAGCAAAAAAGACTTGATAATTAAGGCTGAATATTTTGCAAGACAGAAAATCGGTACAGAATATTCTACAGATGAAGCAAAAATAGCGACTATATCAAAAGAGCTTGAAGCAAAAGAACCCAATAGACAATTCTGCACAAGGTTTATTGCTCAAGCATATGACAGTGCTGGAATAAAGTTGGTTGAAAACCCAGCTTATTGCGTTCCTGAAGAAATATTAAACTCAACAGAACTAAAAGTTGTTGAAAATCCATTAAGACCTGTTTCTGTAAAAGAAATTGAATTTGCGAATTCTGAAAACCCATTAGCTAAACAAAGAGAAATACATAATAGCATTTTCAAAAAAGCAAGAGAACTTTCAGGACAAGACATTCAAACTTTCGAACAAATTAATGAATTGATTATTCAAAGACCAGAAATTGATACTGAACTAACAAAATTTGTTACTGAATCGGGCTATTTAACAATGATGGAAGATGACATTGAAAAGAATCCGTGGCATTATAACGCAGAGAAAATGATTGAATATTACAAAAATCCTGAAATAATTGTTGACACTGCTATTTCCTTTGCTTCGACAGAAGAAAAATCGAGAGAGAGATTAAATATGACCATTTATTCATTAGTCCAATTAGACAAACTCTATCCAAGAGAATATTTCAAAATGGAAATTAAACTTTATAGAAAATTAATTAAGTTTAGTTTTCAAAGGCAAACAGAAGCTTTAAAAGTTCTTAAATACTATAAAAAAACTATGCCTAATGCTATAACAACAGTGCTAACCTAAATTTCGTAATAAAAAATGACACATATTCCTCAAATTAATAAAGGTTCAGAATGGAGAAAATGGGACTTACACGTTCATACACCTTTTTCTATTTATCAACGATTTGGAAATAATGATGACACAACTTGGGAAACATATATTAAAGACTTAGAAAGTCTACCTGAAGATTTTGCAGTAATTGGTGTTAATGACTATTTATTTTTAGAAGGATATGCAAAACTAAAAAAAGAACAAACTGACAATAATAGGCTTCCCAATTTAAAACTATTACCTGTTGTTGAATTTAGAATTGAAAAATTTGCTGGAATTAATTTCGAACAGCTGAAAAGAATAAATCTTCACGTAATTTTTTCTGATGAAGTACTGCTAGAAACTATTCAAAGTCAGTTTTTGAATACTCTAGAGCAAAGTTATTATTTAGAAAGTGGAGAACCTTGGACTAGAGCAATTACACCACAAAGTGTGGAAGAACTTGGAAAGCAAATAAAATCATCAATTCCGCCAGCTGAACTGCATAAATATGGTTCTGATTTGACAGAAGGATTTAACAATCTTAACGTGAAAGAAGAAGAAATTTTCAGAGCTCTCAATAAAGATTGTTTTAAGGGAAAATATTTAATTGCTATTGGAAAAACTGAATGGGGTGATTTAAAATGGACAGATGCTTCTATTGCTACTAAGAAATCAATAATTAATAGAGCACATATAGTCTTCACTGCTTCAAATTCTATAGTTGAATTTGACAAAGCTAAAACACAATTAACGAATCAAGGCGTTAATGATTTACTTTTAGATTGTAGTGATGCTCACTACCTTTCAAATCAAACAGATAAAGACAGAATCGGGAATTGTTATACTTGGATTAAAGCAGATCCAACATTTGAAGGCTTAAAACAAATTTTATATGAGCCAAATCACCGAGCAAAAATTTCAGAACAAAAACCAAGAGAACCAATACGCAAAATTGAAAGTATCAAATTTAACTTCCTCAAAGAAACTTACATAAAACGTAATAATTCAAATGAAAGACAAGAGTTTTGCTTAAATCAATTGAGAAACGAAATTTTCTTTAGTCCATATTTTACTTGTCTAATTGGTGGTAGAGGAACAGGTAAAAGCACGATAATTAATTTATTAGCTGAAAGACTAGGAGAAAAAACCGATTTTTTCAAGGAAAATAATTTAATCATTGACGGCAAAAAATATGACATTGAAACTGATACGAATAATTTAGTTAATGTTTCGGGAACTAATGAGATTGAATTTGTTAGCCAAGGCAAAATTGAAAGACTTGCAGAAGGTAATGAATTAACTAAACTCATTTTTAATGAGAGAATAAAGGAGGTTGAAACAGGTTTCTATGATTTAGATGCTGAGATAAATTCATTAATAATCATTATAGATGAGACGGTAAAGTTACTTTTTGATTTACAAAATATTAGCCTTTCATTAAAAGAGAAAAATAAAGAAAAAGACACAACTCAAAACATTATTGATTCAGTCAATGATGATAGATATAAGGCAATCACTAAAAGAATTAATGAAATTCGTAGAGAAATTAATGCTATAAACGCAAGCCAAAATAGATATGAGAATTTATTAAACTCAATTCGTATTTTACTAATAGAAAACGTTAAAATTGAAACTCAAAATGATATAGAATTAAGAATTAATGAAATTTTAAATCTAATTAAAAGCATAGATGAGGTTTCTATTAACCAAGAAAATGAAGTTTATATAGAACTAAATGAGTTTAAAGCATCAACTGAAAGAATAGACATTTTAACAAGAGATTTTGTTTCGGAAAATCAAAAGCTAAAAGGGTTCTTTTTAGAAAAAGGAATGAGTGAGGAATCAATAAAAGACTCTCAAAAAGCGAACGAAAATTTAGAACGAACTAATTCAGAAATAGCACAGCTAACAACGAAAACAGATAGAATTAAAGAATTATTTAAAGAAAATTCCAATAAAATTGAATGTCTTTCAGGCCTTTACAATTCATATTATCAATTAATAGACACTAATCTTACTCAAATAAATCGGAAACTTGAAGTTAACAACGAAAACGTACTTAATATCAATTTTAAGTTTGAATTCAATACTGATTTTTTGAAACAAATAGTTTTTGAAGAGTTTTATAGTACATTTTCCAACTTTCATATTTCTGGGACTTCACAAGGTCAAGTCAGAGAAGTGCTATTTTTAATAGAACCTAATGAGGACTTATTAAACTATGATTACAAAACTTTTTTAACCAAATTAGAAAATGAAATTGAATTAAAGGGTTATCGTAGAACAAATAATTACGTAAAAATAGTTACTGATATTTTTAGCTCAAATATCAATTTCATTATCTACAAACTCATTTTAAGAAAACACATTTATAATCTTTCAAAATTCATTAAAATTAAAGGCTATTACGGAGATCGTGAATTGCAAAACTGTTCATTCGGACAAAGATGTACTGCTGTAATTGTGACACTATTAATGACAGGAGTTAAACCTCTTGTAATTGACGAACCAGAAGCTCATCTGGATAATCGATTAGTAGCAGACTATTTGGTTGACCTTATTAAATCAAAAAAGCTTGATAGACAAATTATATTTGCTACTCACAACTCAAATTTCGTAATTAATGGTGATGCAGAATTAATTCATATTCTTGACATTCCACAGAACAATATATTTACAAATTTAACTTCAACCTCAATTGAAAACTATGACAATAGAGAAAAATTGTTAAAACTTGAAGGTGGTAGGGATGCTTTTTTAACTAGAGAACAGAAATATGGGATACATAATTAATTATAAGCACTAGGCATAACATGGGGTTGCAGCAATGGCGGGTTAAGTGATTATTGAAAGTTCCCTCTTACTATGTCGCAAAAGCCAATTACATTGACTTTTTTTCTTAAATTTATTCAATGAATTGGCTTTTGCTTACCGTGTCGCTAAATTGAAACTTTTCGCTTCAATTTCGGTCACTGACGTCAAGCCTCGAAGCGTTATCTGCAAGTTCATCTCAACATTGCGAAATAAACAACTGAAATAAAATGTATAAGTATCATTTTCGTCCAGAATATGGATCAGAGAAACTTTTGATAGAAATCTTTGATGGTTTAGAAAAAGAAGAATTTCTTTCTGATTTCCTTGATGCAATTAAAATATTAAAGCCCAAAGTTGTAGACTTTGAGGATTTATGGATGAATGAGGAAATTTTAATAAATGTAAATTCCGAAATGGGAGAATTCATTCTTTCAAAAGATACATGGGGTTTTGTTTTCCTAATGTCCGAAAATAACCAAGAATGTCTTTTTCGAATAAATTCAATTTTAGAAATCACAGAAAATTTTGAAAAAGTAGAAGTCGATTTTGAAGATTATAAATTAAAATAGAGCCTGTTACTTAACACCTGATGAAATACACATTTTAGAGATAAACTAAGAACCTTTTTTTCCTCAAAATCAATTTATAAACAGTACATTTGATATAGAATCAAACGATTCCAATCATAGCATAAAACTTTCCGAATAAGGTGCTCACCATAATTTAAAAAAGTGAACAACCCTATTTATAAAGCATACGAGATAAAAGAGGCTAACCCTCTTTCTCCGCAAAGAAAACCGATAACGAGAGTTATCGGTTTTTTTATTTTGTGAAAGTGATGGAGAGTTTCACTCTCAGCATCACTTTCACAAAATAAAAAAAGCACAAGACCGAATGCAATGAGGGATTGTTTTTCTTTGTGTCAATTTACCTTGTTTGGGATCTATAATCCCTCTTTTCTTGTTTAAAGCTCGCTTTGAGGGTACTTTTTGGAAAATAAAAAAACGTGGATAAGCGCAGCTTATCTGTTTTCTTTGTGTCAATTTACCTTGTTTGGGGATCTGTAATCCCCTCTTTCTTTTTGAAATGAATTTTCATGTTATAGGGGGAATTGCCATTCACCCCTACGTTTATCCTGAAACTAAAAAAAGCACAAGACCGAATGCAATGAGGGATTGTTTTTCTTTGTGTCAATTTACCTTGTTTGGGGATCTGCAATCCCTCTTTTCTTGTTTAGATCTCGCTTTTGATGTTCATTTTAGAAAATAAAAAAAAGCTACTCAAACAAGTAGCTTTTCTATTATCTAAGAACCTTTATTAAAAGATTCCTTATCATATTTGCTCGCTGAACAGCATTTTTACCCTCAAATTCAAAAACAGTCTCATGATCAAACTTTCCATCATTCCAAAATACTGTAAGATACCCTAATTCATGTTTCTCTCTCTTTTTCCAAGCTAAAGCAAAAACACCCACTAAATATAATCTTGTAGCAGATATTCTACTTTCAATAGTTGATTGATCTTCAGATAGAATATTTGATATACGGTCAAATGGGATATCACCAACTTTTAATGCTTTAATATTAAATTGTTCATCATAATATTCATAAAGTTCAATGTTATTGTTCTTTAAATGAAACCCACTAAGTTTAATGGTTCTATCTATATCAGGATGACCATAAACTAAACTACCAGATCGTACAAAACTTTTAACATCAAAATCTTTTTTCCATTGATTTTGCTTCTTCAATTTTTTTATTGAGTAAACAATACCCACAATACAAAAGACTATTAGCGCTAAAATAATTATTACATCCATTTTTTTAGTTTAATACATTAATATTTGACCTATAAATTTTATCCAAATATAAACACAAAAAAATGTTAATCACTATACAACAACTAACTCTTTTACATTTTTTTTAAAAATATAACATCCATCCACTTTTTGTTTCCCAACGCTCTAAACCAATAGGTTGAAGTAAAAAAGCACGGTGCATTAAACTCTTAGTATGTAGTAGTTGTTACTTCTTTCTTTGGTTTGTTCTTTTTGATCTTTGTTACTTCTTCTTGGGTTAGAGGTTCTTCTTTTTCTTCTACGATAGGTATAACTTGTTCTACAGACTTAACTTCCATATCACCCCTCAGGATATTCATTAAATAGTCTTCATCGAGTAACTCCTTTTGACTGTCTTTTTTTGATGGTTGTTTTGCTGTTTCCATATTGTACCTTTTTAAAGGTTTACATTTTACATGATGGATAGTTGTAAGCTTTAGCTTATTGGAAACATTATACTAATACGTTTTTACAATAAGATCATTTTAAAACAGCATTAAAGTGCTATTTCAAAGAAAATTGCAAAACTTACTTAACTATCTTACAGCAAAGAAAGTATATATACAGTTTGAAAACTTTAAATGGAATTTTAAGGTTATACTTGGTACTTTAGTGTCAAATAGTGGGTGATTTCTTAATATGAAATCACTATAGATTTTACTTTGTAAAATTGGTGGAGTTAGTAATCGAAAGATCACAGCAAATTATGTTTTGAGGCAATCGAAATTGAATTCGTGCCATCAAAACGACTTGCTCTTGCAGCCGGCTAGAAAACTACTCCGAAGTCATTAGTTTTTTGTTGAAATAGTAGATAAACTCAAAATATTGAGTGGTTTACGGATTTCTGTAATAGAATTAACAAAAAAATTAATATGTTTGACTTTGTAACTATTTCGCTATCCATATTTAAAAAGATATTTTTTATTTAGATAGTTGTGCTAATTATAATAAATTAGCCTATTAAGTATGTGGTTTTTAGTGGGTTAAATGTGTTTACGGCATATTTTAGAAATATGGATATAGGTGTGATTTTAAGAAACTATGTTCTATTGTATTTCGAAAAAACAATGTTATATGTAAGTTTTCCTAACATGACGTGTAAATGAGATTCTATTATTTATTTCCCTTACTTATTTTATTAACTTCTTGTTCAAGTACAAAAAATTTGAATGGAAAATATCGTTCTAATAAAGCTGAATTAGGTTTTTTTATAACGGAATTAAATTTTAAAAATGAAAACGATTTTGAGTACAAATTTTCTGGTGATTTACAGCATACTGAATTAACTGGAACTTATAAAATTGTAGATAAAAATGTCTATTTAAAATTTAATAAAGAAAAGGGACAAATAGAATCGGAAAATGACAGTTTAACAATTGTTGAAATTTTAATCGGTAATTGTCATAACTACGACCTAAAAAATGAATTAAATATTGATTATCATTTAAAATATAAAATTAGAGGAAATAAATTATTTTCATACAGAATTGATAATGGTAAACTTGTTACAAGATCAAAAAATTATGAAAATACAAAGAGGTTTTTATTGTTCGGTTCAAAATGGAAATCAAAAAAAAGTTATCTCAAAGCAATAAATTAAAACCTGCATATAACATCGGCTTGGCAAAATGTGAGGTTTAGGTTTGATTGAACGTTATTGTTTTCTAATTGTCAAAACCTGTTCATATTTGTATTTTTCGTACGTTTACAACTAATGGAACAGCTTTGGCTTTGTTTGGGTCTGAATTGAACATTTACTCAATTTAAGTCCGCCACTTCGCCAAGTCCAATTTCTGACATTGTATCAAAAATGCTGCTAATGAAACAACTTATTCTATTCCTATTTTTAATAATTTCAAATTGCTTGTTTGGACAAATATCTAAAGAACTAGTAACAACAATAAAGTCTTTAGAAAAGTACCAATCATTTTATACATTAGATAGGGAAATAAATGACATCGAAAACAAAGTAGATAAAATTGCAAAATCAGATGAATTAGAATATTTAGCATTAAATGGGAGTAATGTTTATATAAAAGGTGTAGCAATTAAAATTTTAATTAACAGAAATGATAAAAATATTAAAGATGTTTTTAAAAAACTGATTAATTCAAAAGATTCAATAATATGTAATACAGAACACCTGTCAAGTTCGGTTTCACTTCCTGCTTTTTTCTTCGAAAACCTTTCTTTTAATAATAAATTAGACAAAGGAACCCAGAATAACATAAAATCCGATTTGATTGAAATTATTTTAAACAATCAACCTGTTAATATAAGTTTACTCAACGAAATTCACTATCAAATTCCAGTCAATAAAAAGTATTACGAAAAAATTAGAAATATTGTTGTTAAATCAAATTCACCTTCACTACTTATTACTTTGGCTAAATATCAAAACGAAAATGATATTGAACTAATCAAAAGTTTTAAAGAAGATTCTTTTTCTGCTATCGAAGAATTCCCAAATGATGACTTTTTACCTTTTCTTGAAGAATACACAAATCATTACGATGAGTTTCCTTATATGTTTGCTGTTTCAAAATTTTGCAATCCAAAAGGAGCAGAATTGGTTTCAAAAATTGTCGATTTAAAAACAACAAACCTTAAAAATAGTACATGTAATAAAAACTATTGTTTAAAAGCATTTTACAATCAAATCTATAGGAATGATTGCAAATTATTTTATCCAATACTCGAAAAAATGTGGTTAAGCCACAAAATTCTTTCCTTTGATATTTTAGATTTTTATGAAGAAAATCACACGAAAGAAGAAACTGTAAACTTTATACTTTCTGGACTTTCTCTAAACGGTAAAGCTGAATTAATCAGTCAAAATATGTACGATATTGAAAAAATGCTTAGTCAAAATAATGAAGAAGATTTAACTTTTGGTGAAACAGGTAAATTGATTAAACTTTTAAATAGACTGAAAACTTTGTCAGAAGAAAAATATCAATTCGCACTTAATGGTGTAATTTCTACTATTGATGATTTAGAAACTGATGATTTTATTTACCAACTCAACGATAATAGAAACCTTTTGAAAGCAAAGAATAGTTTTATTCAAAAAATGAAATCTAATGAAAGTGTTTACGGTCTTTTAATAATAATTAATGGTGTCAAAAAACTAGGAGATAAAAAGCTATTCAAAGCTTGTTTTGAAATTATTAAAGAAAGGCGAAATGAATTCCAAGAAAAAGAGGTTTGGGAAAAATCACTACAAGAATTCTTAAGAAAAAACAAATTGAAATTATAAAACACAATATTAGATAACATCTGTTTAGCAAAATTCGGGGTTTAGGTTTAATTGAGTGCTATTGTTTTCTAATCACTAATCCAAGCCCAGTTATATGACATTTTAAAACATGATCCTGCTAGAAGTTAACAAACGAAAGAATGATAAAAAATACGGATATTCTATAACTATATTTTGCAGGGATACTTTGTATTATTACAACTCCAAACAAGGAGTTTTAAAGCTGAAAAAGAGAGGTATAATGAAGCACTTGTAGCTTATCATTTTGAAAATAGTGTTGCAGTTCAAGAAGATGTATGAGGATTACATAAAATAAAGATAAGATGAAAAAAGTAATCGTATTAGTAGTACTATCCATGTTTATCATTAGTTGTGGGTATTCAACATCTAAAGAATATAAGGGGTATATGTACTATGAAAAAAAGCCTTTGACAGGGGTGAAGATTTTAGAAGAAGGAACGGATAACTTCACCTATACAGATCATAATGGATATTTTATACTGAAGAGAAGTCATGAAAACTTTATCAATGATTTAGTTATTTACAGACATAATACAACAGATACACTAAATTTAGAAAAGGGACGACCTTCTATAGGAGCTGGAAGGTATTTCTTGTTTTTAGAACCAGGTAGAAAAACGGATACAGTTGATTTACATTTGGAAAATAGGATAAAATCTAGGTTTATTGAATAAACAAGGAGAGTGAGAGTTGTTTGTTAAAATTCCTCTCAACAGTATAGTAAAAACAGTAGTAGGAAAGTATAATTTCCAATCCTATTGTGATTTTGAGGTAGGAATTTAATGGTTTCTTGCATCGTAATGAAATCAATTATTTTATCCAACCGATTTCTTTTCTCCATTGATTGTATGCAGGATCTTGATTGTCTATTTCTTTAATTTGATCAGAAGAAGGAATGTTTTGCAATTGTAAATCTGTTAATAAAGGTAAACCAACCTCATTGCGATATTTATTTAAATGTGTACTATTTTCAACAGGATAAAGTGTATCGGAACTGATCATTTGTGTACCATATTTCTGTGGTTTACTTTGATATACTTGAATTCTATCGTACAGATATGCTATATTTTCTGGTGAGATATCTTGCTGATGTTCCAGCATTAGGTTATATGAATTAATCATAAAATCAGGTTCACTAATCGCATGTTGTATAATAAGCCAAGCTGCTCCACTGGCTTTCTCTCCAACTTTACTTATGGTAGGATATCCAATTTGTTTTATAATATCTCTTAGAATTAGGCTGTTTTTTTGATGAACTTCTCTCATCTGAGGATTATAACCTTCAGACAGCTTTCCTTGGTTAAGTAGCTGTTCTCTTACTGCTAAATCATTTTCTGCTAACTTAATTAATTCTATAGCTATTTCAGGATATACCATTGTTTGTAGATATTTAGTTGAATTTATAAAGATATAAAATACGAGGCTTTATGAATAAAATATATGCTAAAGGATATTTAGAGTAAGTGCCTAGATCGCACTTCTTGCGCTCGCTAAGACCTTGCCAATTGTGACTGCATAATTATTCCAAATCAAAAGTGAAGACTTCATAGAGACCTTAGCTTATATCTTCTTATAATGCATATCAAATAGCACCAACGGCTTGGGATATAATGTATGTAAATACAGATACACCGAAGTAAATAAGATTTGAATTTATCCTCAGTGTTGACTCAAAATATTGAGGGGTTTACGGATTTCTGTAATGGAGATTAGTAAAATTATTTTATGTTTGAAAATAAAACTAATATTTATATTTTAAAAAATAATTAATTCATATTAAAATAATTATATTAATAGAAAATTTAACAATATTTGGATTATTTCACAAAATCAAACTGTGTTTTGTTTCATATAATAACAATGTTAGCTGCAAGTTTACTATTGCATATAATAATTACTCTCTCATAATAAATATGTATAAAGACTATTTTTCAATTGAAAATCACGATGAAGATAAAATAACTCTTTATTAAGTAAAGTCGTGATTTGTAAAGTCGTAAAGTTGTAAGATTTTTCGCTTAAAGGGAGATTTTACTATTTAGAAAATTCAGCGTTTCGATTTCCCATAACCCTTCACCCATAACCCTTCACCCATCACCTCATAACCCATCACCCATACCCCTCTCTTATTTAAAAGACGTAGTTACAACAACCTTTATAACGCGTTTTTGTCTTGTTCTTTATGTTCAGCTCCCCATTTTCCTAAAGCTTTAATAATTGGAGCTAGTTTTAATCCAATAGAAGTCAACTCATATTCAACGCGAGGGGGCACTTCAGGATAGACTGTTCTCAAGATAATATTGTGCTCTTCTAGTTTGCGTAATTGAAGTGTTAAAACTCTTTCTGTAATATTGGGTAATACCTTTTTTATCTCTCCAAAACGCATCTTCCCTTCAAGTAAATAACAACAAATAGCCATGGTCCATTGCCCTCCAATTATACTTGTGGCATATACCTCATTACATTCATTTTCAAGGGCTTTTTTGTTTTCGAAGTGAGTAGAAGTCTCCTTAATTTTGGTCATACTTACTTTTTTGATAGTATCTAACAATTGGACGTAAAGGTACAAAAAGCTGTTTGAACTCCCTATTTTTGTGGTAGTAATAACAATTAATGAGAAGAAATGATGCGTACATTAGTGATTTTAATTCATCCAAATTTTGGAGAATCTATTGTAAATAAGTTATGGATAAAGGCGTTAGAGCAATCTCCTGAACGTTACTTTATTCATAATTTACACACAGCATATCCGGACGGAATAATTGATGTTCAAAAAGAACAGGAATTGATTGAAACCTTTGATCATATTGTGTTTCAATTTCCTTTTTATTGGTTTAATTGCCCTCCTTTGTTTAAGACTTGGTTAGATGAAGTATTGACTTATGGTTGGGCTTATGGTAGCCAGAGTGGTTACAAAATGAGTAATAAGAAAATAGGATTAGCTATAACCGCAGGGATTGAGGAGAAGGAGTATCGTGTGGAAGGGAAGTATAACTATACACTGGAGCAACTATTAGCTCCTTTTGAAGTAACGTTTAACTACATTAAGGCAGACTATAAAGGATTCCATGCGTACTATGGCATCGAACTAGATAGCTCAGTAGAAACAATAAAAAATAGTATTGCTCCTTATATGCAATTTATAGCAACAGTATAATATTTAAAATAGTATAATGAAATTAGAACTATATCAAATAGATGCTTTTACAGCACATATTTTTCAGGGAAACCCCGCTTGTGTTGTTCCTCTGAAAAGTTGGTTGCCAGATGAGGTTTTATTTAAAATAACAAGAGAGAATGCTGTTGCAGAGACCGCTTTCTTTATTGATAAAGGCGACAGTATTCATTTAAGATGGTTTACTCCAGAGATAGAGATGGATTTATGTGGACATGCCACATTAGCTGCCGCACACTGCCTATCAAGTATATTGCATTACCCAAAGGACAGGATTGTATTTGATACCAAGAGTGGCGAGTTAATCGTAGAGGTGAAAGATGGAATGTACTATATGGACTTTCCTTCAAGAATACCAGAGGTTTCTTCGCTACCAGAGGTTATTGCTAAATCGCTTACTATACAGCCCAAAGAAGTGTTGAAATCAAGAGATTATATCTTGGTATATGATACTGAACAGGACATTAAGAACATCAAGGTAGATCAATCTGTGCTTGATTTAATCAACTTAGATCCAGGAGGTGTAGTGGTAACGGCTGTAGGTAGTGATAGTGATTTCGTATCGAGATACTTCACTCCACAATCTACTATTCTTGAAGATCCCGTAACGGGATCTGCGCACTGCTCATTGATACCTTTATGGGCATCGAGATTAGGGAAAGATAAACTTTTTGCTCGTCAGTTGTCAGCGAGAGGAGGGGAGCTATACTGTGAGAATAAAGCTGAAAGAGTAATCGTAGCAGGTCAAGCAAGAACGTATTCTACAGGACATTTCTGGACAGAATAATATTATACAAAACGAGGATAAGTCATACTTATCCTCGTTTTGTTATTTTGCATCCGTATAGGCTACATCATATAGACCATTTGGTTTTAGATAGATGATATTATCTTGAAAGTCCATTTGTTTCTTTGTGAGGTTCGTTTTTTGTAAATCGCCTTTAATCGATAAACTCTACAACTTCACAAAAGACAAAAAAGCGACTTAGCAGACAATAGAAAACCAATTTACTTGAAAGCAAAAAATATCATTATAAAAGACAATTTACCCCAACGTAAGTCAAATAAAGAGTGTCAAATGTTTGAAAAGGCTGAAAAAATAAAAGGTGTTTATACTTTGTGAGGTTCGTGTTTTGTGAGGTTCGTGTTTTGTGAGGTTTGTGCTTTGTGAGGTTTGTGCTTTGTGAGGTTTGTGCTTTGTGACAATCCTTCAAAAAGGTAAAGAAGCGAAAAAGCAAAACACACTTTTCACAAAAATTAATTTGACCTTTATTTGGGTTAGTTGAAGGGTTTTTTGTTTCTTTTTTACCCTTTAAAAAAGAAAGGATTGTTCTTTGTGAGGTTTGCTCATCGCCTCACCATCTCACCATCTATCTCATGGGTTTATATTTGTTTTGGTATTCGATGAATATATCTCACCGAGTTGCTATTTTGTTTTTGTGTTCGATGAATCTACACTTCGTTTCGATTTTCACTGCGTTCCGATTTCACCATCTTACCACCTCACCCTCTCACCCTCTAGGTAGATAGTAAAGGCTTTGTAAGGAGTAACATTGGTAAAAAGGCCTAAAACCCTTACTGGTACTTACTTTCCCCTAACAAACCCTTTACATGCTATTTACTGCTTTATGTCAAGGTGTTGAAATTCAGTTATTTGTAGTTTTTTAATTAGGAAAAGAAAGGAAAAAAACTCCTTTTTTATCCCAAAAGTGGAAGAAAACGGAAGGGGGGATTGTCCGTGTTTTTCTGCTTTTCTAGTTTTGTATCGAGTGCAATAGTAAAGCTAGCTACTAGGTGTGACTCATAAAAAAGTAAGAACCATTTAAAATGCAAAATTATGGGAAAAATGAATAATGGATTAACAGGAGGTTTCAGCGGTAAAGTAGGAACACTTGTAGGAGCAAACGTAAACGGGCAAAATATCATTCGAAATGCACCTAAAAAAAGTAGTAAAAAACCAACAGCTGCACAGTTGAGTCATCGTGAAAAATTTAAATTAGTGTCCAATTTTTTACGACCCTTAAACGGTTTACTTAAACGCCATTTTGGACCTATTCAAGAATTAAAGTCTAATGTAAATTTAGCTTTAGCGTATCACCTTCAGGAAGCAGTAAGTCCAGTAGAAGAGGGGTTTGTTGTAAACTTGAGTAAGGTTGTAATAAGCAAGGGAATTTTACAAACGATCTTTGTGGATAATGTAGCTATTGTAAACAAAGAGCTGACGATAACTTGGAATGTAAATTTAGTTTTTGGTTTGGTAAATAAAGCAGATGTACTTACTGTGGTACTCTATCAAAAGGCAACTCAATCCATATTTATTTTAGAGCAGGTAGCAGAACGTGGTGCGGGTGAATTTAAGATTCAATTTCCTGCTAGTTTTGAAGATACGGGCTACGGTGTTTGGATCTTCTTGACCGATGTTGACCAGGTAGAATGTAGTACAAGTATGTTTTTAGGGGAATATTAATAATAACAAAGCATCGCATCTATTTTCATTGTGTATTTGATGAAATAGCATGCGATGCTTTTTTTATGTTTGTGATTGGTGTGAGCAAATTTTCCGATTGGAGATCAGGCTTTTTTTTATTGAGAAGTTATAGATCTTTACAAACAATACCGTTATCTTCTGGTAATTCAATGGTGGTATTTGTAGTAGTGCATTCTATTGCGAATAAAGGCGCTGGTTTTTTAAAATATTAAATAGTAAAGATATTTTCACAGTTTTACGACTAGGTGAATGAACAGTATTCGCCTTATAAAAGCATACTGAATAGGCTAAAAAAGTTACAGTAAGTTGTGTTTTGAGGTACTCGAAATTAGATTCGAACTTCTAAAACGATTTGCTCTTGCAGTGGGCTGGAAAACTACCTCAAAGTCGTTGGTTTTTGTTCGAATATAATGTTAACTCAAAATATTGAGGGGTTTACGGAATTCCGTAATAAAATAAGAGAAAGTTTTATATGTTTGAGGAGAAAATAAAGTTGTTTAACTATCCAAATTATGGAAATAGTAGTTTAGTATGGTTAGTTTCGATATTTGTAATAAAATAGTTTGGTAAGTGTTTAATTTACAGAAAACTAATTATGGATATCGCGTATTTTACAAAACATTAAAATAGGTTTTGTTTTATGAAACCAAACTAATATTAAATAAAATTTTGATTAAAATATGAGCTTGACACCAAGAGGTATGAGTATTCAAGAAATATATAGACAATACTCAGATAAAAAATTTTTAGTAAATAGAAAATATCAAAGAAAATTAGTTTGGACTGTTGATGAAAAAGAATATTTAATTGACAGCATAATTTCGGACTTCCCTATCCCTTTAATACTATTTGCCAAAACTCAAGATGATAAATTTGAAATCATAGATGGTTTACAAAGATTAAATGCGATAATTTCTTTTGTAGAAAATCGTTTTTCAGTTGATGGAAAATTTTTTGATGTTAATCAATCATCACGAGCAAAACAAAATTGCGATAAAAAATTATTTGATGCAGTAACTGATTTTAGTTTGCTTTTAGACCCCCAAACTTGTGCAAATTTTCTTGACTATCAATTAGCGATTACAGTTTATCCTAATTCTAATGAAAATATAATCACAGATATTTTTGGTAGAATAAATTCAGGTGGTAAACAACTAAGTCCTCAAGAAAAGAGACAAGCCGGAATGATTGATAATTTTTCTGACTTAATTAGAAAAATATCATCTGAAATTAGAGGTGATTCATCAAACGATTTGCTTGAACTCTCTGATATGCCAGAAATCAGCATTGATTCAACACGTGAAAATATAGGTTATGGATTAATAGCTGAAGATATTTTTTGGTGCAAAAATGGTGTTATTTGGAAAAAACAATTAAGAGATAGTGAAGATGAAGAAATGATAGTTGACATAGTTTCATCTATTCTTAAAGATGAGCCTTTAGCTAAAAGTAGAGATTTATTCAATAAAATATATGATGAAAATTCTGATGTTCACAAAGAATTAAATAAAGAGTTAATCATATATGGAGCCGAAAGGATAACTCATGAAATAAAAGTCGTGTTTTCTATACTTGAAGAAATATTTGACTCCCAAAACACAACTATAATTGATATCACGAATCCAAAATCTAGAAATCCTGTTAAAGAGTCTTTTTATTCAATTTTTATGGCACTTTTTACCCTAATAGTAAAAGAAGAAAAATCACCTGCAGAAAAAGACAAAATTGTAAATGCTCTTCAATATTTACAAAAGAAAATGACATCTACAGCTAATTACTCTGTCACAGCTGATAGAGAAAAAAATATAGACCTAACATATGGTTTAATTCATAAATTTTTTGTAAAAAAAGACCCTCCTGTACTAAAACATGGGGCTGGATTAGCATTAGATTTTGAAAATTCTATAAGACGTTCAAAAATTGAGTCAAATAGATATGAATGCAAACAAGGCTTCTTTGATTTATCTACTAAAAGAAAATTAAATCAGAAATTGTACAAAGAAATAATTGATACAATTTGTGGTATAGCTAATGTAGGACCTGAGGAGGATGGATTTTTATTTTTTGGTGTTGCTGATAAACAAAGTGATGCCGAAACCATTAAAAAATTAGACTCAATTGTTTTTAGAACTATAAATGATAGATATATAGTTGGAATTGACAGAGAATTAAAAATAGAAAAATGGTCTTTAGATGATTATGTAAATAAATTATTAGGTGAAATAGATAAATCAGAGCTTTCAGAGCCATTGAAAAGTCAGGTCAAAAGTCAAATTGATATTATAGATTACAAGGGAATGTCGATTATAAGAATTAGAATTCCTAAACAATCTGAAATATCATTTGTTGGCAAAAAATCTTTTATAAGGGAAAATTCTAAAACTATTGAAATGGATGCTCCACGCCTTCTTGCGATAAGTAAACTATTTAAATAATTTTACCTTATATTACATTAAAAAATGACAAGTTTGTATTGAGTAGAATATTAGAATATGTTTCACTTAAATAGAAAATTTTTATTAAAATCACCTAAATAATGTATATTGAATGAAAAAAATCGACCTTCATACACATACAATTTCAACTGTGAGCGATTATGATTTCACATTCGATTTGACAAAAGTTACAGAATATGTTGAAAAACTAAAAATTGATGCACTAGCGATAACGAATCATAATGTATTTAATTTAAAGCAATACTACGAAATAAAAAATGTTCTCTCAATTCCGGTTTTTCCTGGAATTGAAGTAGATTTAGAAGGAGGACATATTTTAGTTATTACAGATATTGATGATTTTGAAATATCAAATTTTGATGAAAAGTGTAAATTAGTTTCAGCCAAAATAATAACAAATACAGATTCACTAACATTAGAGGAATTCAATTCTATATTTTCTGATTTAAGTAAATATATATTAATACCTCACTATGATAAAAGCCCTGTAATAAAAGACGATGTTATCGATAAATTAGCACCTCATATAACAGCAGGAGAAGTAGCAAGTATATCTAAATTTAAAAGGCTCTTCAGAGAAGAAGATGATTTAGTTCCTGTATTATTTAGCGATATGCGATTTAGATCAGATTTAAATAATTTTTCTACTAGACATACATTTTTTGATTTAAATGAAATTACATTTGCAGGGTTAAAGTCTTGTCTAGCAGATAAAAGCAAATTAGCATTATCAGAAGAGGATGGAAATGAATTTTTCCAAGCCACTGTCGATGGTCTAAAGCTTTCAACAGGTCTAAATATTATTTTAGGAGAACGTTCTTCTGGAAAAACAATTACTTTAAATAAAATTGCTTCATCATCCGGAAATGCTAAATATATAAAACAATTTTCCCTTCTTCAAGATGATGAAGAGACATTCAATAAAGCGAATGATCATAGACGAAGCATTGTATACAATAGATATCTTAAAGAGTTTAAAAATGTCGTTGAAGACGTGCTTCAAATAGATTTAAAACAAAATCATTTGAATATTGAATCTTATTTAGATTCTTTGAAAAGGTACGCAACTGAGAGCGAAAAAAAGGATTTGTATTCGAAATGTAATCTTTTTAATGAAAGTAATTTTGTTGATAATGATTTTACAAATCTTGATAAATTAATTCAATCTGTAATTTATATTATTGAAAATAATGAATATCAAGATATAATCACACAACACATATCGATTATTAATTTAAAAAACTTGCTTAACGATTTAATTGATAAAGCAATATCTTCCAAAATTGAAAATGAAGAAAAGAAATGGTTAAATGTTATTATAAATGATATACAACGTGAATTAAGAGTTAAGACTACTAGTGTTTTTGTAGAGAATTTAGATTTCTATGAAATATCAATTGAAGAAATGAAAGTTGAAAAATTTAATAATCTTGTCAAGGAACTTCAAAATGAACGAATAATTAATGAAGATAGTTTAGGTAAGTTTTCAATAATCACTTCGACAAAGAAAATTTATGGAGCATCAGATTTACAAAAAATTGGAAAAGATAAAAAAGCTTATTCTCCAGCTTATACTTTTTATAATAATCCTTATCCATATCTTTTGAAATTAAAAGAAATTGGTATTGAAGAGGCTTCAATTTATAATTTTTTTATTAAAATTGAATCTGAAACATTAAATAGTGATGGATTTAAAGTTTCTGGTGGTGAACGTTCAGAATTTAATCTGATACACGAGATTAAAGATGCTACTAAATTTGACATTCTATTAATTGACGAGCCAGAATCTTCGTTTGATAACTTGTTTTTGAAAAAAGAGATTAATACTTTAATTAAAGATATTTCACTTCTAATGCCTGTAGTAGTTGTAACACATAATAGTACCGTTGGAGCATCTATTAAACCAAATTATGTAGCAATCACACAAAAAAAAATTGAAAATAAAGAAATCATTTATCGAATATTTTCAGGTTATCCATCTGATAAAGAGTTAATTTCTTTTGATGGTGATAAAATTAAAAATTACGACTCCATATTAAATTGCTTAGAAGCTGGAGTAGAAGCATATCAAGAACGTCAAAATTTAACTTATGAAATACTTAAAAATTGATAATAATAAAGGATATTTTAGATTAGTTTCTGATGAAACTTCTTGGATAGAAATTGATAAAATAGATAAAGATAGCTTATTATCATTATTAAAATTAGCAGGGCGTTCAGACGAATTTAAAATGGATGAATATCAAGATGAATTACTTCAAAACCCTGCGCATAATATAATTTACAAGAATATCTTTTTGAAATTCAATGATTTTATTGAAAATAAAACAAGATTTAAAGATAGTGTAGAATCAACTTATAAACCTGCTTTAGAGAAATATAAAATAGAAATCGACTAAAAGCCTTTCTCTAACATTATATTGGTTAAATGACAGATTAAAGGAAAAACTTTAAGTTTTTCCTTTTTTTATAAATTCAGAAAATGATAAAAGTTTGTTGCTTAGGTTAATGCAAGATTGAAAGTTTCGACTTTCTATTTCACCGTTATCGCCAATACGCGATCCGTTAGCAGATATTTCTACAAATAACATTTTAATAATTAAATCATGTTAAATTGGTTCAATAATTTAGATACAATATTACAAACAGCAATTATTTCCCTTATTACTTCAATTACAATAATGGTTCTTACTTGGATAATTGGAATACTCAAAGATAGATATAGCTTAAACTATAAGCTTAAAAAAGAGTATGAGTTTTCACAAAGAAAAAAATTGAAAGAAGAAATAGCAAAAAATAAAATGCCACTTTTAAATAGTATTGAAGAGTTGAACTACCGAGTTTACAATTTAAATATAAATTTAAACAAAGGTTGGTTGAATATCTCAGAACATAATTGGTTTATAAATGAACAGTATTTTCTTAATAGTTCTATTTATAGAATGCTAGAATTTTGGTATTGGATTATAAAGACAGAGCGTGATACTATTTCAATTGATTCTACAATTGCGGATGATGAAGATATTTTATTTTTAACATATATAAAAACTTTTAAAAATATATTTTGTGATGCTGAAATACTCAAAGAACTGGGCTATAATTCTAGCCAAGATACAAATCATTTTTTTAAAAATGATTTGGAAACTTACGGTAATTGGTTGATTGAAAATGATAAATTAATTGGATTTGAGGAATTTAAAACTAAACTTAAATTAAATTATGTTGGATATAAAAAAGTGATTGAATATTGGACAAGTATTAAAGATATTGATAGTGATAAAAATTTGAATGCTATGAGAGCGTTTCATCTAATTTCAATTAATTTTCTTAATAAGTTTGGACATAATTATCAAAAAACTAATACAAAAAAAATTAAAATTTTAACAAAGTCTTACAATACTAAATTAAAAATTAAATCGGGTTTTAAAGACTTTTTGATAAAGAATAAATTAGATAAGGAAATGAAATATATTATGAAGGAATTAAATAAAAATTAAGCATGAAGGACTTCCTATTGGATTGAACTGCAGATAACTAATTAGTTATCAAGATGTTTTTGAGCTATAGTCTTAAGATATAGCATCTTGTCTTAAAATCAATTATTAAGAAGTACATTTGATATAGAATCAAACGATTCCCATCATCGTTTAAAACTTTCACGATGAGGTGTTCCCGATAATTTAAAAAAGGGAGCATCCCTATTTACCAGTACCCTTATCCCAATTTTAGCATACAACTCCTTATATAAACAACTTTAGATATTCATGCCTATAGATACTATTAGAATCGAAATAATTGATGTGGCTCATGCTCAAGGCTATTATGAGCTTTATAAAAACAGAGCTGCTAATGGGGATCATTGCTTTTTAGTCAATGAAGAGCCTTTAGATTTTTTAAAGCGTATTAGCTCCTATTGTGAGGCGTTATATGTCATTAAAACTAGTGACAATCCCAACGCTATCATTGGTGATATTGCTTTGCATCATTACAATATAGAAGACAAGAGTATTCAATTTGGAGGTACGATACTGTCAACATATTGGGGAAAGAACATCATGAAGCTGGCTTTTGAGCAAGTGAAAGAGGTAATACACCAAGAGTTTAAAGTGAATAAAATACTTGGCGTAACAACACCTGATAATAGTAAAGCCATTCGTTTAGTAGAAAAATTGGGTTTTGTGTGTGTCGCTAAGGATGATAATGAGGTTACTTACGAATTCGTGTTATCGCAATAAATCAAACTGAATCTAGCTTCACTCGAATTCAGTTTGACTCTTTTAATCTACGATTTAATAATCCATCCATGTTTTAAAAAGTGGCTTTTTCTCTCTACTAATCAGAACTTCTTCTTGGGGATTATTTTTAAGATCAATTTTTAGTTTTCCATTAAAATAGTTATGCACTTTTTGAATGGCATTTAGGTGTACAATATATTTTCGATTTGTGCGAAAGAATTCTTTTGGATTGAGTTGTAATTCAAGATTCTCTAACGTTTGAGGGATTACCTCTTTTTCTCCAGTATATAGTTTAGCGTAGGTAATATTGAGTTCGGAATAGAAAAAAGCAATTTCATGAATCAGGACTGTTTTGTAACTATCTCGGTAGGGAAGTAAAAATCTAGTGCGGTATTCCTTTGGCTGAATGTATTGGAGTAAATTCTCAATAGAAGGACGTAGCATTTGCGATTCGAATTTATTCAAAGCAAGTTCAAGTTCGTCTTTTTCAATTGGTTTTAAGAGGTAATCAATACTGTTGTATTTAAAGGCTTTTACCGCATATTCATCATAAGCGGTTGTAAATACAACCGGGCATTCTATTTTTACTTGATTGAATATTTCAAAGCTAATACCATCGGCTAATCGTACATCCATCATAACCAAATCAGGGGCTAAATGCTGACTAAACCAGTTGATTGCGCCTTTTACACTATCGAGAATAGCGAGTATTTCTATATCGGGTCTTAACTCGATTAATAACCGCTTAAGTCGATCACTATTGGGTTTCTCATCCTCTATAATTACAATTTTTTTTACTTTCATATGATCATCGGTATTTTTACAGTAAAGGTATGTTCACCCTTTTCAATGCATGGTTTTCTATCAGAAACTAAGGCGTAACGACTCATGATATTATTGAGTCCTATGGTTGCAGATTGAGGTTTGGTAAGCAAAGGCAATAAATCATTCACCACAATTAATTCATTTTCATTGGTGGAATAAACGCTGATTTTTAAGGGATTGTTTTTCAGGGTTTGATTGTGTTTTAGCGCGTTTTCAATCAAAAGTTGCAAAGATAAAGGAGGTAACCTCAAGGGAAGTTTATCTTGTTCAATATTTATTTCGAAAATAACGCCTTCTCCAATTCGATTTTTAATCAGGAAGAGATAGGAGTTTAAAAATTTTAGTTCCTCTTCTAATGTGATCAGATTCTTTTTTGAATTGACTAAAAGGTAACGGTAAACTTTGGTGAAATTCTCGGCATAATGATAGCCCAGTTGTTGATCTTCTAGTATTAATTCAGATAGCACACTTAGGTTATTAAACACAAAATGGGTATCGAGTTGTAACCTTAAGGCTTGCAATTCTGCTTCTGCAGCTACTTGTTTATGTTGTGTTGCGGTTAGTTCGTATTCTGTTGCTTTTAACTGATGTTCTGCGGCTTCAATAGCAGTTGCTTTCCAGTTTTGCAACAAGAAATTACCGGTACTAATGGCACTGATCATCAAGACAATGAGTATGGTTGCTACAACCCATTGAAAGAATTCTCTCATTTCTTTTTCTGTTGGGGTAGAAACATCAAAAATCTGATTGATGATAAAATTTAAAATAGAAATGACTACAAGCACGCCAATGATTTGAATGATAATTTGCGTAATCAATCGCTTTAAGGGCTTGATGGTCCAAGGCATTTTTACATTGAGTACAGAATCGAGATATAAACTCAATTCAGAGATTATCCCACAAAAAATCAAAGAGGTTGACCACTCTATGATGATGTCGACATAAGATCGGTCAAAGTAGTCCGTATAGTAGGTATTATAGGGGTCTAACATATAACAAAGTAAATGCGAGCCTACAAAAGCAAATAAGATTAAAATAATTCTAATTTCTTTATTTGTAATCATTTAGTTCGTTTTTTAATCCAGTTGTAAAGATAATAATTATAAGTCTAGCTCCTTCTTGTAAACCGTTTACTGATGTAGTAGCACAATAAGGTTTCTTAAAAGTATGCAAGCTAAAAAACGAAAGGAACTTTTCGTACTATAATTGCATTGGAACGGAAAAAATAGGCAGTGAACAGTCAAAATCTCAGCGGTGAGATGTAACTGAAATAAAGGAGGGTAAAACGGGCTATTGCTAACAAGGGTAAGGCTTAGGGGAAATTGCTACCCGCTATTTGGGTTGTGCGAATCAGTTGACTTTGCTTTAAAAACGCTTCACTTGGATATTTTTACGTTTCACCACATTTCTCTCCATAAAGAATAGGAGTCTGTTCTTTCTTTGCCCCCAATTATTAAACAAACATTCAAAAGAAATGATGAAGTATTCTACTAAAAAATGGAAAATTCGACCGGTATTATTGACTTTAATTTTAGTGACAATGTTAGCTGCTTGTGGTTCAGAAAATCAGGAATCGGCTCTATTTGATATGCCTGCTCAAGAAACAAATTTTGTTGCGTTAGAGCAAGGGAATGCCACTATAACGCATACTTATCCTGGAATGATTGAAGGAGCTGTTAATGTTGATATTAAGGCACAGGTTAGTGGATATTTAGAAGAAATCTATGTGAAAGAAGGAGATTATGTTGAAAAGGGACAATCGCTGTTTCGCATAAAAGGGGACGTTTTCCATGAACAAGTAAATAATAGCCAGGCTGCTTTAAAATCAGCACAAGCTAATTTAGCTACGGCAACCTTAGAGGTAGATAAATTAAAACCTCTAGTGGAAGGTAAAGTAATCAGTACGATTCAATTAAACGAAGCTAAAGCCCGTTATGAAGCAGCCTTAGCACAAGTCGCTCAGGCAAAAGCAAGTTTGGGGTCTTCACAACTCAATGCTGAATTTGCGTTGATAAAAGCCCCAGTTAGTGGTTATATCAGCCGTATTCCTAGTCGCATAGGGAATTTAGTAACTCCAAGTGATGCTGCTCCCTTGACAACGCTATCAGACATCCATGCTGTTTTTGTGTATTTCTCTTTTAGTGAGGCCGATTTTATCGCCTATAAAAGACAGCAAAAAGATAAAGAAACAATTGAATTAATCTTGGCGGATGGATCAATATATCCGCATCAAGGAAAACTGGAGTTTGCAAGTGGAAATATTGATAGAAACACAGGGAGTATGACCATGAAAGCCATTTTTGAAAATCCAGATAAGCTATTGCGTTCAGGAGGATCAGCACGTGTTGTAATCAATAAAATACAAGCGAATGTTTTAAAAATTTCTAAACTAAGTGTAAAAGATATTCAAGATAAGTTTTTTGTGTTTAAGCTGATAGAAGAGAATAAAGTAGCGATGACTCCTGTTGAAATATTCGGTAGCTCGGGTGATGATTATTTAATTCAATCTGGAGTTGAACAAGGAGATAAGATTGCCCTAAATAGAATAGATGCTCTTATGGATGGGATGGAAGTTATTCCAGTTGTAGCAGAGTAGGCGTATTTAAAATAAACGAAGTATAAAATAGAATTATGTTAAGAAAAATAATAGACAGACCGGTTTTAGCCACCGTTATATCCGTGATTATTGTAATCTTGGGTATTATTGGGCTTAGTCGTCTTTCAGTTACGCGTTTCCCCGATATTTCACCACCAACCGTAACCGTAACAGGTTCATATCCTGGAGGAAATAGTGAAACGGTTATTCGTTCTGTAGTGACTCCTTTAGAGGAACAGATCAATGGAGTAGAGGACATGCAATACATTAAATCTACGGCGAGTAATGATGGAACGTTTTCTATTTCTGTCATTTTTAAACAAGGAGTTAATGCAGATCAGGCTGCAGTAAATGTTCAAAATCGAATCCAACAAGCGACGCCAATATTACCAGCTGAGGTTTTGAGAATGGGACTTACCACCTCAAAACAGCAGAATAGTATGATTATGGTGTTTAATCTTTATACCAGCGATAATGAGAAATACGATGAGAAATTTCTTCAGAATTACGCGAATATCAATCTTATTCCACAAATCAAACGGGTTCCTGGGGTAGGTCAAGCGCAAATTTTTGGTAGTAAAGAATACTCCATGCGCGTTTGGTTAGATCCAAGAAAGATGGCGGGATATGGTTTAGTTCCTGCTGATATTACAACAGCTATTGCCGATCAGAGTTTGGAGGCCGCACCTGGTAAGTTTGGAGAAGATTCGGATGCGGTGTTGCAGTACGTCATGCGTTACAAAGGGAAGAAAAATGTGCCTGAAGATTATGGCAATGTCGTTGTGAAAAATGAAGGAACGAATATCATTCGATTAAATGATGTTGCTCGAGTAGAATTTGGATCTGTTTCGTATGGAAGTGAAAATAAGAGCAATGGTAGAAATGCGGTGACGATTGCTATTATGCAAACTACAGGATCAAATGCCAATGAAATTGAGATTGGAATTAATAAAGAAGTAGAGCGTTTATCTAAATCTTTTCCCCCAGGTATTCATTTTAGCAAAGTAATGAGTACAAAGGAAAAATTGGATGAAGCAACCAGTCAGGTGACAACGACGCTTGTTGAGGCATTTATTTTAGTTTTTATTGTTGTATTTCTGTTTTTACAAGACTTGCGTTCAACAATAATTCCCGCTATTGCTGTTCCTGTTGCTATTGTCGGTACGTTTTTCTTTTTGTTGATTTTTGGGTTTACAATCAATATATTAACGCTTTTTGCCTTGGTTTTAGCCATTGGTATTGTGGTCGATGATGCCATTGTGGTCGTTGAGGCGGTCCACAGTAAAATGGAAGGTAGTTCCATGTCTGGTAAAGAAGCAACTAAAAGTGCGATGAGTGAAATTACAGGTGCTGTTATTTCAATTACATTAGTCATGTCTGCTGTGTTTATTCCAATTGGTTTTATGGAAGGTTCAGCGGGTATATTCTATAAACAGTTTGCCTATACACTAGCGATTGCAATTATCATTTCGGCTGTAAATGCATTGACGTTAACGCCTGCTTTATGTGCGCTATTGTTGAAAAACAACCATGGACATGCTACAGAAAAGAACGGATTCGGGCAGCGCTTTTTCACCGCTTTTAATGTTGGGTTCAATAATTTAACCGATCGCTATGTACATGCTGTTCGATTTTTGGCGCTGCGCAAATGGTTGGCAACGGGGTTAGTTGTTGGGATAATCGCTATCGCTGCTTGGGCGATGATGAGCACGCCAAAGAGTTTTGTTCCGATGGAAGATGACAGCATGTTTATTTATTCCTTAGAGATGCCTCCAGGAACCAATGTGGGGCCAACATTAAAGGTAATGGAAGAAATAGATCGATTGCTAGCAGAAGTAGAGGCAGTTGATGAAAATACGGCTATTACAGGATTTAACCTTTTGAGCAATAGTAGTGGTCCAAGCTATGGACTTGGATTTGTTAAGTTTAAACCACAAAAAGAAAGAGGAGCTGTTAAGAATATAGATGAATTAATGGCTATTGTCAATGAGAAATTGGCAACCATTAAAGAAGGGACAGTCATGGCGCTGAGAATGCCTCCTGTAGAAGGGTATGGTGTTTCAGGGGGAGCGGAACTAGTCTTGCAAGATCGTATGGCACGTGATCCAAGTGTGCTAAAGGCTAAGGCAGATGAGTTGATTGGACAAATTATGGCAATACCTGGAGTACAGATCGCCTTTACGATGTTTAGAACGGATTATCCACAATATGAAATCGAAGTAGATGAGGATAAGGCGAAGCAAATGGGCGTGAGTGTAAGCGGTTTATTAAACGTGATGCAAACGTTCTTTTCGGGAGATCAATCTTTAGACTTTTCTCGTTTTGGTAAGTTTTATCGCGTAAATATTAAAGCGGATGGCGTTTTTCGCAAGGACAAAGAGTCGTTGAATGAAATATTTGTGAAAAACAAGGCGGGAGAAATGGTTCCTGTGAAAGCTTTGGTAACGCTTAAGAAGGTGTACGGACCAGAATCGGTTAGTCGTTATAACTTGTACAATGCTGTAACAATTAATGTGAGTGCAAACCCTGGGGTGAGCAATGGCGAGTTAATGGGGAAAATGGAACAGGTTTTAGATCAACTTCCTTCGGATTATAGCTATGAATGGACGGGATTGAGTTTAGAAGAACAATCAGCAGGAAATCAAACGGTATTAATCTTGTCGTTGTGTCTCTTGTTTGTTTACCTCTTGCTTGCAGCACAATACGAGAGTTATCTGTTACCTCTTGCTGTTTTATTATCTATACCAACGGGCGTATTAGGGGCTTACATTGGAATTAAAGCGGTTGGATTGGACAACAATATTTACGTTCAAATTGGACTTATTATGTTGGTTGGATTACTGGCTAAAAACGCGATTCTAATTGTCGAATTTGCCGTACAAAGGCGTCAATCTGGATTGGCAATTGCGGAGGCCGCTTTCGAAGGGGCTAAATCGAGATTGCGTCCAATTGTAATGACCTCGCTAGCCTTTATTGTCGGTATGATTCCTTTGATGCTTTCTTCAGGAGGTACAGCCACAGGTAATAAATCGATTAGTATAAGTGCAGCAGCTGGAATGTTAAGTGGAGTAGTACTCGGAATTTTTGTTATTCCACTTTTATATATTCTTTTCCAGTATGTACAAGAAAGAATTTCAGGTGTAAAAGAAAATGAACGTGAAACAGCACACAAATAAAGTTAAAAAATGAAACCAATATATAGCGTATTAGGTATAGCTACCACAATGTTACTGATTACGTCTTGTGTGGGGGCTAAAAAATACAAACAGGAAGAGTTAAATCTTCCTGTTACATTCCGCCAAGAATTAGAAGTAACAAGTGATAGTGTACAGTTACCATGGAAAAGGTTTTTTCGCGATGAACAACTCGTTGTCTTAATTGAAAAAGCTTTAGAGAACAATAATGATATCCATATCGCTTTAAAAAATATGGAACAATTAGATCTAGCCTTTAGGCAAGCTAAATTAGGATTGTTGCCCACGTTAGATTTTGCTGCGGGAGCTAGTAGAAATTATGGCTCAAAAAATGCGATGAGTAGCCAGATGGCAGAACAATTCGCATCAAAATCGTATGTAGATGATTTTAGTTCTTCGCTTAAACTGACTTGGGAAGTGGATATCTGGGGAAAAACGAAATTGCAAAAACAGGTTGCTCAAGCGGATTATTTTGCACAAGCAGAAAATCTTTTAGCGCTTAAAACACGCATCATTGTACAAGTGGTACAAGCGTATTACAACTTAGTGAGTCTTGATGAACAGTTAGAAATTGCCAAAGAAAACATTGCGCTAAGTGAAACAACGCTGCAAATGATGCAATTGCAATATGAAGCAGGACAGGTTAATTCACTTGCAATCGAGCAAACCAAAGCACAGAAAAAAACAGCAGAACTGCTAGTTCCATTAGTGAATCAAAATATTGCTATTCAAGAGAATGCGTTGAGTATTATCTGCGGAAAGTACACTGCACAAATAGATCGCACCACAGGGCTTCAAAATATCGTACAAGAAGAGGTGTTAACCTTGGGAGTTCCCGCTCAGTTGATTAGTCGAAGACCCGATGTGAAAGCGGCAGAATACGCAGTAGTTGCGAATCATTCGAAAATAGGATTAGCGAAGGTAGCGATGTATCCTAGTATTAGTATAAGCCCACAAATCGGAACCAATGCAGCGAAGTTTAATGATTGGTTTGATCTTTCAAACGCGCTAACTAAAACATTGGTAGGGAATTTAACAGCGCCAATATTTCAAAAACGAGCTTTACAAACAGCGTATAAAACGGCTGTTTTAGAAGAGGAGAAAACAAGAATCCAATTTAAACAAGTGGTATTAAATGCCGTCGGAGAAGTTTCGGATGAATTAGCAAAATACAAGGCTGCAACGGAACGATTAGTCTTGATGCAGGAAAAAGCTGCTTCTTTAGAGAAGGCCACTGCGGATGCTTTAAAATTGTATCAAAGTGGAATGGCGACCTATTTAGAAGTGATAACCGCTCAAAATAACAGTTTGCAAAATGCACTAGATAAATCTACTACAGAAATGGAAAAGCTCAATGCTTCTGTCGGATTGTACAGAGCTTTAGGGGGAGGAGTTGAATAAGGTTAAAATAGAAATTATGAAAGAACAAATTTGCCAAACAGCGCTAGGCCTTTTTATACAAGATGGTTTAAGAAGAATTACAATGGATGACTTGGCTTTGGAATTAGGGATTTCTAAAAAAACGATTTACCAATACTTTTCTTCAAAAGAAGAACTAATTGGCCAATGTGTAAAAGAGGTCAATCGAATGGTTCTGGTGTATCTTAAATTTCTCAAGAAGAGTAGGCTTTTGGCTATTAAAGAGTTATTAGAAATTAGGCAATGCTTAGAAATATTTATTGCATTTAGTTTTTCCTCTATTATCAATGAACATTCAAGGTTTTATTATAAGATTGAATCCAAACAAAAGAAATTTTTAACTCAAAAAGTCAGCCCTTATTTGGAAGCAAATTTAGAAAAGGGGATACAAGAAGGGGTATTTAAACAGGATTTGGATGTTGAATGCTGTTCGTGGTCGTTTATTTCCCTTATTACTTCAAAATTGCCCTCGGAGTATGATCACGATACGTTAAAAGAGTCGATCGTCGATTTTTATTTTAAGGCAATCACAACAGAACAAGGAAGTGATGAATTTCGATTGCTGAGTAAAGATTATTTAGAGGAAGTTAATTTTGATGATTTGCTCAAAGTCATTTAAACGTATAGAAACTAACGTTAGATTTTAAAAAAGACAATACACGGTGAACGATGTATTGTCTTTTTACTTTGTGTGTATTCCTATAATGGTCTTTTTACGCACTTATATGAACTGTATTGGTAATCGTACCAATGCCTTGTATTTCTAGTTCTACTAGATCACCGTGCTGTAATTGTTTACCTAATTCGATACCACATCCAGTGCCTACTGTGCCGGAGCTCCATACTTCACCCGCGTGAATGGTTCTACCTTTACTGATACTAACGAGAATCTCTTCAAAGGATTGAGCATGCTCATTGGTATTTCCTTCAGACCACAGCTGTTTATTGACGTACGCTTTCATTGCACAAGCATTGATGTCGATTTCATCCTTTGTCACGATGCATGGCCCTAAGGTAACGGACTGGTCAAAGTCTTTAGCGTTGTCAGCCCAACCTTTTCCATTGAGCACATTCTTGATTTGAAGATCGCGTAGGGTCCAATCGTTAAAGATGGTATATCCGAAAATGTAATCAGCAGCATCTGCTATTGAGATGTCTTTTCCAGTTTTGCCAATGACACATCCCAATTCTAACTCATAATCTAAGCCTTTAGTGCCTTGAGGAGCATGAATTGTTTCACCAGTATGTGAAATATACGTGTGATCTCTTAGTTCATATAATGCTTCTTTGCTGTTCTTGATTCGGTCAATCATCTTGTGTAACTGCTCACTTAAGATGCTGACATCTTGAGTGGTTTGCTGACCGATTAACGCTATAATGTTTTCTGAAGCAGTAGCAAGATGATTATCAGGATTCATAAACATAGTCCCCAATATTCTTTTGGGCTGTATAGGCGCCAATAATTGAATAGACGATAGCGGAATACTTTGATAGATATCTTCATTAGACAGTATCGCTCTTGCTTTCTCTAATCCATCCTGACCAGATTCTATTAAAGACTGCATAGAGCTAAATATCACTTCTTGTGGAGCGATAGATCTTAAGTCTAAAATAGCGTTATTGGAAGAAGTGATTACGCCCAAACGAACTTCTTTATTCAGTTGATAGGTTACAAATTTCATGGTTTACGGGTTTAAAAATTGTAGCGATTCATTCCAAGAGCTATAAGGATCCCAGGTTGGAATCGTATGATTGTATTTTTGGTCGTAAAAAGCCCTAACTTCAGTTAATGAAGCAGGGATGTCATTCCATGGTGGGATAAACTGACCTTCTTCTTTGCTTTTTACAACGGCTAAGATGCTCATGTAAATGCGCTCGGGTTGTATCCAATGTAAGTATTTCGAAATATCTATTTTCTTTGTGATTTCCTCTGCTGTAATTCCTTTTGTATAATGTTTGTCTACTTGCTCTAATACGAAAGTTAAATATTGTTTTTGCTCCTCCACAAAGTCAACACCGCAAAGACTACCATGACCCGGAACAACAATTTTAGGTTTTAAATCCTGTATAATGTAGTCCAATACTTTTACCCAATTATGGATACCTTGTTCACTATAAGCCGTACAGCCATTGAATACAACATCTCCTGCAAATAAGATTCTTTCTTTCTCCAACCACAGCAATACATCACTATTTGAGTGAGAAGGAGCTACATCTATCAGCTGTACTTCGGTAGTATCCAAGTGTAGAGTCGTGTTGCTCGTTATTTCTATATCAGGGGTAATCCACTCAACGCCTGTTAAATCAAAACCTTCAAACTCTTTCGCAAAGAAGCGTTCTCCTGTTGATGATGCTAAGGAGTCTTTTCCTCTTTTAATGATGGTGTCAAACCATTGTATATTTTCAGTAAGGCGTTCTTGAGCTGCATTCTTGTGCATGATAATGCAAGAATCCTTAAATACCTTATTTCCCCATGTATGATCACTGTTGTAGTGTGAATTTACCACATATTGAGGGAGTTCCTGATTGCTTACTTGAGTATAAATATCTTTGAGTTCCTGCGCGTGAAATAGATCAAAAAAAGTATCATATACTAATCCTTTTCCTCGATTAATAAATGCTGCATTAGCCCAGCTAATTCCTCTATATGGAGAAATAGCAGCAAATATATTATGATCAATCTCTATTACTTTTAAACGATTGGAAGTGATTACTCTTTGCTTGTTCATGGCTTTTAATGTATTGATTACTAGTACAAAATTAGGTAATATGCGTTTTTAAGTGGTGAACAAATCAGTAGAATAGATGTGCAAATAGTAAGATTTTGTATCTTTGAGCGAAAGACCGCTTATGGAAGTAAAACAACATACGATTGATTCAATCGTTCAAGATAGGGGATTGGACTTACAGCAAGCCATCTATATTTCTAAGCATACGAAAGAAATTGAGAATTACTTCGCGAAGCATCCTCATGTGATCAATGCTTTCGTGATTGGGCTTTGTATTGGTGGTCATGCTAAGATAAAAGTGGATTTGGTAGAGCACACGATTCAAAGAGGCAGCTTGATAAGTCTGGTACCTAATGCGATTGTTTATCCTATAACGGTTTCTGAGGATATTGAAATCCATTCTTTAATGTTTTCTTTTGATTTTATCACGACATCTGTTTCTCTTTTTAAGACAACGTTATTAGAAACACTAAGGCAACAATATGTTATTGATTTGGATGACACACAATTGGAATTATTAGGTGACCTTTATCAAGCGACAAGTAAGTATCATTATTCAGCGCATCCAATTGCTGAGGTACAGACGCATTTATTTAGTGCCTTGCTTTTAGAAATTCAAGGTGTCTATGTACATGCGAATAAGAATACCAAAGCTGAGTCGCGTTATGAGCACCTAACCAAGCTTTTCTTTGCCTTGTTGTACAAGCATTTTAAAGCAGAGCGCGCGCTGCAATTCTATGCAGATCAATTATGTGTAACTCCTCAGCATCTATCTACCGTGATTAGAACGGTAACGAAGCACACCCTCTCTTACTGGATAAGCGAGATGGTCATCTTGTATAGTAAATCACTGTTAAAAACGACAAGCTTAACAAGCAAAGAAATTGCGGCTGAATTAAACTTTGCAGAACCTACTTTATTTAGTCGTTTTTTTAAGAAGAACACAGGAATGACACCTAATGAGTATCGAAAGGAGTAGAGTAAGAAGTAGGGTAAAAGAAGATTTAGTTAAAAGGAAGTAATTTGGTAGAAGCAGGTTTAGGTACTAGTTTCCGACAGGAGGAGTATACGCATGATATTTTACGTTTATCTAGCTAAAAATTTAACTGTTTGGCTATAAGGGAATCAATGACTTATAATTTACATTTTGTGCTTCGATATAAATTTGTACTTTAGTAGAAATTCAGCTTCAGGATGCTTGTTATCAAGGAGCTTTGGTCTTTTTACGTCATAGTACAACACAAGCTACAGCGAAATGAAAATATTTATTGCACTCCTAACATCACTATTAATTTCGGTCACTGCCATGGGGCAAAATATACCTACAAATCAAAACCCGAAGTATAATTCAAGTATTAATCCGAAGTATAATTCAAGCATTAATCCGAAGTATAACTCAAGTATCAATCCAAAATATAGTTCTTCTATTAATCCTAAATATTCATCAAGTTTAAACCCAAAATATAACTCAAGTATTAATCCAAAATATACTTCTGACTTAAATCCCAAATACAATTCAAGTATCAATCCCAAATACTCATTTAATCTAAATCCGTTTTATGGAAATGGGGCAAGAAAATATCTGTTTAATGAAGAAGGAAATTTGATTGGGATTTTAGTTGAAGCAAACTCCAATGTTTATTTAAGTTTTAATACTGACGGAGAATGGGTGGGGTACTTCATTAGGGCAAAGTCAAATTTCAACTTATTTAATCTTGATGGAGAATGGACAGGACAATATTTGTGCTCAGATGCTGAAAATGGCTATAATTTATTTTATGAAAGTGGGGAATGGACAACTAATTATGTAAAATAATTATGAAGACATATCATCAATACATAAAAAAAACAGATGTACAAAGTCTAATAAAAACGCAAATCAAAAAGGTACCCTAAGAGGCAGAACAACTTTTAGGAAGAAAGCTAAACAATATAGGAGAGCTTTATGAACTTTCGCTTTAAAAACAAAGATATGAACAAGATAGTTGGTTTAGAAGATCAAAGTGATTATGAAGATTATTGGGACTTTATCAATTATCACATTGATGGCTATTGGTTAGATGAAAAACTGGATGAGCTTTATCCAGGTAATATGTACAAAGGACTTATTCCAACTCTTGTTTATTGGATGGAAAGAGAGGATGAAAAAGAAGTTGTTTGGAACAGAATTTTACCCAATGAAAATGAAACAAGTATCTGTCCGATTCTAATGTGTCCAGACGATAATGATTTTTCATGTACTGTACTTGTCGCAGAAATTCGAAATTGTGGAAACATAATTCAATGGAAACGAATAGGTTTAGATAAAACAGAAGCGTGGGAAGCTGAAAAAGTTGGTTCAAACGTGGAGTGGTTTGATCAACTAACAGAATTAAATTTTTCTAAAGATGATTATCTAAAAATGATTGAAAAATTTAAACAAAGATTAGCGACTGATAAGTTGCGAATTGAAGAACAGATGAAAGGATGAAATGAAATAAAATTTATTTAATTTTTGCTTACTGTGTCACTAATTGAAACTTTTCGTTTCACTTTCTGCTTCTGATACCAAGCTTTAAAAAGTTTGGCAATATTTTAAAAAGACACACAAACGACAATGGATTGGACGGACTTAAAAAATAAAATTTACTATTTGGACGGCTCTTTGCGTGATATTTATGTTGCGCAGACAACTATTGCCGACTGGAGAAAATGGACTAACTATGTAAATGAGAGGTATCGTATAGATTGGTATAACGGTAAAGCTAGTAAAAACGAAAATCAAATAACTTTTAATGTAATCGAGGACTTTTGGAATGGTAGTCATGATCTGTGTTCAACCGCAAATATCTTCATTGACAAAATCCAAATTAATGCCCATTTCTTTGACGACATAGAAATAGAAAACGATATTGACCCAAGAGAATTCATATCTATAGACGACCATAATAAATTAGTTAAGTATATGACAGACCTCTCTAAAATACTTGACAAAGAAGTAATATTGACACCAGAAAATGAACACGAAACAATTCTTTTTAAGGTTAATAAAGACAAAATAGAATTTGGCGAAAACATTAACCCTGTAACTGGAGATTAAGAACACAATAGAAAAAAAATTTCGCATAACAAGGGTTTGGCGCAATGATGAGGTAAGGCTAAAATCTGATGTTTCGCCTTTAATCCCGCTGCTTCGCAAAGTGATCACAACAAAACACACAAAGAAATGATAATAGTAAAATTCAGAGATTGGGAATTCATTGTAGACAAAGAATTGACAAAAATGACGTACGACAAAGTCCCTGGTGGTAGTTCTGAAGGTTGTGATTGTAATGACTGTAAAAATTTTGTCAACAGCAGAGAAACAATTTATCCTGAAGAAATTAAAAAATTCCTAACTGAGCTTGGAGTTGATTATAAAAAAGAAAGTGAAATTTGCCATTACTGTCGACAAGATGATGGGCTTCATTATTATGGAGGCTGGTTTCATTTTAAAGGCCAATTTAAAGGTAAAGATTGCCATGTTCCGACCGGTTATAATAGTTTCACCTTTGATTTAACACCAATAAATGACAAGTTTAGTATTGGTTTTCATTATTACAGTGCTTCGACTTTTTTTGATACAAAAGAGAATCTAGTCCAAATTGAATTTGAAGCCAAAATCAATTGGACAATTGACAAAGAACTAGAGAGTGAATAAATGGCCTATACATTGACACCCTATTAAAACGGAAAATCCTCTTCTCATTTAAAATCAACTATTTAATAGTATTTTTTTTAGAATCAAACGATTCTTATCCTAGCCGAGAACTTTCTTAATAAAGGGCTCATTCTAATTTAAAAACAATGATAATAGAATTAATTCCCGTTATAGAAATTGGATATAATAATCAAGGGATTCCAGTCCCTGACCAATATCCGTATTGGGATTTTCCAGAACTATGGGATAAATATAATTTTGATAGTTATAAAAAAGCAGGTTTTAAAGACGAATTAAAACCTTATTTAGCTGGTTCGTCATTTTATACACTTGCTGAAATAACAGATGATAATTTGACTAAGTTAGTGATAGACCATACACAAGAAATGCTAGATGGAAAATATCAACGCGAACAAACAAGCCCTTTATTTGGTGGTTATGTACTTCGCATTGATGGAGAAGATATATATTTTCCACAATGTTGCGGGGATCTTTCTGACATTCATTATTGGGAAAAGCTTGCAAATGGAGAAAATGGCTTTTATGCAGGACATCCACAACCACAGGTAAAAATAGAGGCGAATACTATTATACTTGACTTTTCAGTAGAAGCATTGGATGAAGACTTTATTCCGATACCAAAAGACAGCATAGTTTCTTTGGATATCCTCACTTTAAAGAAAGCGATTGTTCAAACCAAACAAGAACTCAAAACATTTGAATTAAGGCTGGAAAAAATAAATAGAGACAACCACCTAAATATTGATGAAATAGGCGAGCTCTTAATTTGGAATGATACAAATGATTAGTAAAAAACCGAATAGTTAACAATAACACGAAATACTTGGAACCTATAAGTTTTCCTTTTATTTCGAAATAGGACAACTAAAAAAGTGAAGGAAGCTTTGCCTAATGGAATAACGGAGCTAAGGATTATGATTAATCCACTCTAAATTTCACTGCTTTTTTCATCATAATATCTACCTGCTCATCATTACCCAATGTGAAGATGTGTTTATCAAACGTAACAAAACCATTCTTTTGATAAAAGCGGATAGCTCTTTGGTTTTCTTCCCAAACTCCTAACCAAATATAGTGTACCTCTTTTTGATGAGCCAGCTGCATCGCTTTTTCATAAAGTAGTTGCCCAACCTTTTTACCGTGGTAAGCTTGTAATACATATATGCGTTCGATTTCTAGTGATTTTTCGTCTTGTAATTCTGTCTGAGATTGCCCGAAATTAATCTTCAAGTATCCGATTACTTCCTGGTTCAATAAAGCAAAATAAAAGGCTGAATCTGATAGGGCTAGTTCTGCTGTTAGTTGCTCTTCAGAAAAACTTGCATCAAGGTATTTCTCCATATTTTCTGCTGTGTTATCAGCTGAAAATGTTTCAAAAAACGTCTGTCTGCTAATTTTTTGAAGTTGCTTACTCTCGTGTATCGTTACTTTTCTAATTGTTATATTTTCCATTCCCTTTTTTCTTTTTTGATGAAATTAGTTAATTCACTCTCTATTGTATTGTTGCTATTTTCTAAATGCTTGACAATATACTGTTTTTCAATTTCAGTTTTATTCTGAGTTTAGTAACTTGATTTTTCTGATTCGTTTATGTGTTGAAGACAACTCATTATATTGTTTATAAAAGCTTTGGTATATACTCCATCAGGATCAAGATCAGGGTCAAGAATAGTGATTTCTAGACCAAAACATCTCTCATGTTGTACTAACGTTGTTACGATTTCGTGTAATTCATCGTAGGTTAAGCCATCTTCTTGTCTACAATCAACAGCAGGCATGATTGTATCATGTAAAACATCTACATCCAAATGAATAAAGAAACCATCTAATTCTTCTTGATCAACCATAGATAAAAAGTGATGAACTACAGTTAGAACTGTTTCCTTGCGAAGTTTATACAAAGGATAATAATGAACATTTGATTCTAGAATCGGTTTTTCATAATCATCATCGTATTCTCTATTTCCGACGCAATAGACATGTTCTTCTTTTAAATAAGGGCTTAATTTTTGAATATTTGTAAGTTTTTCATGGCCATAACCACAGGCAATAGCTAAATCCATACCAGCAGCACCATGTGTTTGTGACAATTCAGGAATGGTATAATCTGTATGTCCATCTAGGAAAAAAAGTCCAAAAGTCCCTTTTTTCTTCAACGCTAGAGCACTTCCTATTAAAACACTACAATCACCACCCAGTACAAGTACAAAGGAGTCTTTATGTAAGTGTTGTACCATACTATTGGATTGTTGTTCTGCATATTGTATGATGTGCTCAGCATTGCGCACTTGTGTAATTGGATCCAAATGCATAGCAAACGGAAAAGCTTCTAATCGATGCGTTTCTTTAGGAGCTAAAAGGGTATGAAAGTGATGAAAACGCATCCAATCCGGTAGTCTTTTTACTCCGGGTTCATCAATAGTAGGGGATTTTATAAGCCCTAAATTCGTAGGGCATTCTAATAAAATAATCTTTTTCATCGTAGTTGTATTTCCTTGAGGAAAATAATGTATTCAAGTTAAGTAATTAATTACTAATGTTCAGTCGTTCCTTTGAATCAAGACATCAAGGTAAACGAGGCATACGGTTGAGAAGGTAACGCGTATAAAGCAAAACGTTTAGTATAAAAATGGAAGATACTAAAAAAAATAAAGCATTTATTATGTCCGCTAGAAGAATTTATTCTCGCGTTTGAAGGAGTAGGAGATACAAAAAACAGGCAATAGGATGAGCTTATTCTATTGCCTGTTTTTTTATTATAATAAGATGAATTCCCCTTCTTTTTAACTTATAAATTTTACTTATTTTTTCTTCTTTTTCTTCTTTGATTTATTATACCAAATGACAAATCCAGTAATAGGTAAAGAAGCACAAATTAAGGATCCTATAAAAGCCATAATTTTAGTAGGGTAACCCCAGATGGTTCCGACATGTAAATCATATTTTAGCGAGTTAACTTTACTTCCTAAAGCAATGCTTTGGTAGGTATGATCTTGTAAGGAAGTGATTTGTCCTGTGCTTTTATCAAAATAAATCCACTCGAATTTACTTGTTTTATCTTGTTCTAATCGCACCTGTAAATTGTGTTCTGTACTGGTTTTATCTCCCAATCGAAGTGACACCATATCAGCGGTTGGAAATGTTTGAAGAACATACTGTACAGCATTATCAAGCGTATTGACATACACTTGATCCACAAAATCAAATGAAGTAGGTTCCATAACCTGAAACTTAGCCTCATCTACTTTATTTAGCGTATTTTCAACGGACTTACTGAATGTAGGAAAGGCAAATAGAATTCCTGTAAAACCAATAAGAATAGCGAGCAGAAAACTATACATGCCCAATAGGTTGTGAAAATCATAATTTAGTCGTTTCCAATTGACTGAGAAGTCAAAGGCAAAACTTCTCTTAAATGTTTTTCCTTTCCATTTTTTGGGCCACCACAATATGATTCCTGTAACGCTGATAACAAGAAATAAAACGGTGCTACCTCCAACAACCCATCCACCATATTTACTGCCTAACCAAAGGTTGCGATGCAGTTGTAAAACCTGGTAAAAAAATTCGCGTTTGCTATCTTCTACTTGTTGTACTTGCCCCGTATAGGGATTGATAAACACGCGCTTGTAATACACTATTTCATTGCCGATACCGAAAGCTTCTTTATCTGTTTTTAAGGCTCGAAATACCCAAGTTCTGTTTTTAGCGGGATAGATATCTACTCGATTAATGGGGTAGTTTTCTCCCACAGCTTCTTGAGCCAAACGTTCAATTGCTGAATAAGGTAACGCTGCTGTATTCGTTTCCTTTTTGTCATTTACAAGATAAAAATGATTGGGATAAACTACTTTTTTTAAATCATCATGAAAAACATAGATACAACCCGTAAGACTGACTAGGACCACGATAATACCCGTAAACAATCCCAACCATTTATGTAACCATAAAAGAAATTTCTTCATGGATTAAAAATTATATTGTAAACTTATAGTGGCTTGCATTCCATTACCACGAATGTAATCTGCATCTAAAGCGCGATATTGACTTACAACAGGATAGTAGGTTTTATTGAATATGTTTTCTACACCCATACTAGCTTTCCAAGCTTTGTTGAGGGTATAGGTCGTTGCTAAGTTAAATAAACTGATATCTTTGACTGCCCCTTCGCTGTTTTTGTATTTTCCTTTTTCATTCATCTCAAAGCGATCTCTGCTTCCTGAAAATAACCAATAAAGTTGAATACTCCATTTATCCGTTGGCGTATAGTAAACAAACCCCGTTGCTTTTGGCGGAGAAATGCGTCCACCGTTTAGATAAACTTTACTTCCGTCATCAAATTTAGCTTTTCCTTCTACATAGGCATAAGAACCACCAACGGTCCATTGTGGAGATAAGGTAGCTTCTCCAGTAATTTCGAAACCATGTACACGTTCAGGTTCTCTTTGAGCAACTAAGTATCCATTAACATCCACCAAATTAGCTCCTAATTTAGAGGTACTGAGGTAATAAGCACCTGTAAAATTGAAAATGGAGAATCTACTTGAAAACCCTATTTCGTAATTATTGGTAATAATAGGTTCGGTTTCTAATTGACCTAATGTACTTTCGGTCGCTCTTCTTAAAATACGCCCCAATTCATTAATTGCAAACCCTTGTGAAAAACTGACAAAAGGATTGAACGCTTCGTATTTATTATAGCGCAATCCTACATTAAATAGCGTTGTTTTATAAGGGATTTTACCACCTTGTACAAAAATACTACCCTCATTATTAGGCCCAGAAGCGATGGTATTAAAATCTTTAACTTCTACATTTGCGTTTTCATATCGAATTCCTCCTTTAAAAATAAGATGATCCAATACATCTATTTTTAACTGAGCATAAGGTGCTATATTCACCATATTCATCGAAGGAATATAAACCCTTCCGTCCGTTAAGTCTTGATCTGTTTTATCGTTTAGTAAATCAATACCATAGGTTATTTCACTAGGCCTATCAAATAAAATAAAAGGAGTATTAAAATTCAGGCGAATCCCCTTTTTATTGGAGTTAATTCTCGTTTGTCCAGGACCATACCAAGAAGTACTTTGTTCAACATAGCGATTCATCGATCGGAAAGCATTCATATAGAAAGACAAATCGACTTGAGTATCAAGAAACAAATTGCTATGGGTATAGCCCAACATAATGTTGTGATTATAAGGTGTTCCTGCATGTTCTCCTGGATCTGTTCCTGCAATACCTATTGTAGGTTCGCTTCCATACTTTCCTGTTTTACTGATGTATCTAGCATGTTGCGTACTAGAATACCCATTGTAAAAAGCGCGAATAGCAGAATTTTCATTGATTTCATAGGTAATCTGTGCAAATAAATTCTTTTGATAAGTATTGGATAATCCATCCGTTTGCCCAACAATTAATCCTTCACCATCATGTTGAACACCTGTATAGTCTAAAGATGCCCCGGCGATATAATTCCATTTTTGATACTTCCCTCCAAAAGATTGAGATACTTTGTATCCTAAAGTACCGCTGCTATTGGCTGGATTAAATGAAGTTCCCAAAACAGTTGTTCCTCCAAATGAGTGATCCCCTTGCTTTTTCTTGGTGATGTAGTTGATGATTCCACCTGTAGAGCCATTACCATAAATAGCTGTAGCCCCTTTGATGACTTCCACTCTTTCAATAGCAAAGGGAGCAATTGAACGAATATCTCTGGCGCCATTCATGAGTGGGGTTGATTGTGGAATACCATCTATTAAAACAAGTAGTGGCCTCCCTCTTAATGTTTGCCCAGAAGAAGTCCCCTTATTCGTAGCACTTCCTAATCCAGGAACTAGATTGCTTAAAATCATAGCTATATCAGTCGTTACGCTCATCTGTTTCTCCATTTCTTTTTGGTTGATAATCGTAACAGAAGAAGGGATGGTTGCTATATTTTCTGCACGTCGACCTGCAGTGATGATAATTTCATTCAAAGCCTGTTCAGCAGCTTGTAATTGTATGGGTAAAATGGCTTTTAATTCTGATTTTAAAACCGTTAGAATTTGTTCCTGATAGCCATTTGCTGTAATTAATAGGGTAGCATCCTGATAGGGAGTCCAATCTAAAACTAACTCTCCACTCGTATTTGTTACCCCTTTATTTTCGCCATTAATCGAAATGATAGCTTGATTCACTGCTTGTAATTCCGCATCGGTAACTTTAACAGTCACCTGCTGTGCAACTAGGGTAGTTGGGAAAAAATACAGAATAAGCCCAAAAAATAAAATACTTAATTTGGTATTCTTTAGGGATAGTAACATAAAATACGGTATTTATTTAGAATAGTTCTATTTAATCACCGCAAATGTAATTATATTTTAGAATAATTCTATTTAAGGAATTATGTTTTTTTTATTAAAATTTAGCCTTGTAATTTCGAGTGTGTACAAGGTAATAGGCTCCTAAAATCTTAGCATACAAATTTCCTTTCAATACGTGAATGGTTTGCCATACCACAACAATGGTCAAAGCACTAAATAGCGCTGGAAAAAACTTAACCCAAAAGACCGTATTTCCAAGTAGTTTAATTAGCAAGGAAAACCAAGAAGTTACGGGTGGAATTGACATATACCCTAGGGCTAAATGATTCGCTTGATCTAAGTGTAGGTATTCATCCCGCTGCAAATCATAGTCTGGATGGATAAGAAAATACTGCAAGATAAATTTGAGCAGTACAAATCCAGATAAAATAAATACCTCCTTTTTGGGCATGATTTGATTGGATTAATGCATTGGTTATAGCTAAGATAAATATTTTGTAGTATTCTTTTTTAGTAAATAATGTATTGAAGGATATTTTCCAAACCTCCTTATTACCCAGAGCAACGGAAAATAGTTTGTGCTAATACAGCCTCGCAACTGCGTATTTTATTCCATGACATAAATCAATTGAGGAGCTCCTGCATCGTGTTCACCCACCGCAACATAAAAAGGTTTTTGGATGGGAAGAGATTGGAAAAGGTCCTCCTGATGGGCGAGTAAAAACGTTTGATGGGTGTCGATATACGCTGTAGTTTCAAAGAGATTATACATATCCATGACATCATCCCACTCTTCAAAATCATATTCTTTTCCTTGAATCTCTTGCGTTAAAATATCCAATAGAGGAATCACACAAGCAGGTAAATTAGTTCTGTTTTCTATATAATGAAATCGATCGTCCATTACCTCGAATTGAGGTAATTTCTTTGACGGATAGCGAAAGTCGATCGCAAAAGAAGTAAACTCACCTCCATAGAGTCCATCCTGTTCTAAATACAATAAGTTGAATGCGGTTGTTGAACCTTTGGTGTATTTTTCGTTTAACCAATAGTCCGCTACATTTTGCCTTAACTCATAAAACATGGTTTCTACCGCTTCCTCTCGATTGTGGTTTTTCCATTGTTGGTAAAACTCCTTTTGTACACTATTTCCTGTTCGTTCGATACTGTTACAAACCAGTTGTTCCATTTGTTTTTCTTTGGCGCGTAATTGGTCGAGGATGATTTTATTTCTCATGATGGGGTTATTTGCGCGAAAGTACAAAAAAGAGGGGATGAACGCTAAGAAAGGCTGTTGTATTACCGAACAATAACAATGGATGGGGGAGGCGATGTTTTTGAGGCGGTGAGATTGGTGAGATTGGTGAGGCGGTGAGGGGGTGAGATTGGTGAGAGGGTGAGATTGGTGAGAGGGTGAGAAGGTGAGAAGGTGAGAAGGTGAGGGGGTGAGGGGGTGAGGAGGTGATGAGGGGCTGAGATTTTTGAGGCGATGAGAGGGTGAGGAGGTGAGGGCTATTCACTGTAAACCGTTAACTAAACCGCCAACCGTCCACTAAAATAATTACTTATCCTGTGATAAATTTTAAGTAAATGAAGCCCTCTACCTTTACAAAAAATAAAAATCTAATAAAAAATGAACTGGATTATTCTAATTATCGCGGGCTTATTTGAAGTAGGATATACCTTTTGTTTGGGAAAGGCAAAAATTGCAACAGGTAGTGTTGCTGTTTCGTGGTATACGGGTTTTACTATAGCGATGATCATTAGTATGCTACTTTTGATTAAAGCTACTCAAACGTTACCGCTGGGAACGGCTTATGCCATTTGGACAGGCATTGGTGCCGTCGGAACGGTAGTATTAGGTATTGTAGTGTTTAAAGATCCTACCTCATTTTGGAGGTTGTTTTTTATAGTTACGTTAATTGCTTCTATCATCGGTCTGAAGGTCGTTTCTAGTTAAGCTCTACTTAAAAAGAGCACCAATACTTAAAGCCTTTCAGCATGGATGATGCATACATAGAAAACGACTTTCTTAAGGCCTCTTTTGAGTTTAAATTCCTCTAACTTAATTTATTTATCGAATGAAATATCTTTCACAATTACTATTTGTTTTACTTCTGTCTTTTTCATTTCAAACTTATGCACAAGTAGAGCAAGCTAGTAGTAAAAGCTTAAAAATAAAAGAAACTATAGAACATCATTTACTCGATGATTACTATTTTACGTTGTTTAAAGATGAAGAAAAGAATAAAACCTATGGTTTTCCTTTGCCTGTTATATTGGTTGATCAGGGGGTGAGAATATTCTCTTCTTCAGCTTTTATTGAGGGAGATCAACTAGCAAAACATGGGGAGCATTACTATCGTTTGGACCATAACAAAATTTATAGAACCGACGCGGCAGGACAGAAGATAATAGTTGATGGAAATCCTGTAAAACCTTTCGATTTTTCCATCACTAAAAGTGTGGTAGGATTGCTCTTTATTGCACTGTTGATGTTTGTTGTTTTTACCCAATTAGCAAAGAGTTATAAAAAGAATCCTACTAAAGTACCCAGTGGAATTGGTCGATTATTGGAACCGTTGATTCTATATGTAAGAGATGAAATCGCCAAACCTAATATAGGCACTAAATACAAACAATTTATGCCTTTTCTATTATCTGTGTTTTTTTTAATTTGGATAGTCAATATATTGGGATTAACTCCTTTTGGATTTAATATTACAGGGAATATTAGTGTAACGTTCTGTTTGGCACTTATGACCTTAATTCTTGTTAATATAAATGGAAACAAATCCTATTGGCAACATATATTTTGGATGCCAGATGTTCCGTATCCTGTTCGGTTAATCTTATTGCCAATTGAGGTATTGGGAATTTTTACCAAAGGACTTTCCCTCATGATTCGATTGTATGCAAATAATGTAGCAGGTCATACCGTTATCATGGGACTGATCGCGATTATCTTTCTTTTGAATGAGGAATTTACCGTAGGTGGTAGCATTAGTATTTCCTTGTTGTTAACCTTGTTTATTTATATCATTAAGATACTTGCCGCTTTTCTGCAAGCGTATATTTTTACGATTTTATCCGCTTTATTTATTGGTCAAGCTGTAGAAGAACACTAGTAGTGGATGGGGGAGGCAGTTAGGCGATGAGGAGGTGAGGAGGTGAGGAGGTGAGGAGGTGAGGCAGTTAGGCGATGAGAAGGTGAGATTTATTCTCCACTGTGTTTGTCCGATTCGTATGTCACCCTGAGGGCACGAAGGGTCGCATCCTATATGGTTAACGGTTTACAGTGAACTGTAAAACCTTACAAACCTCTACATATAGGAGTGACCGATGCGATGCTTCCTGCGTCAGCAGGACATAACGTTTAAAGATTATTTTTCTCTAATTGATAAATCATACAACTTCACGACTTGATAAAAAACAAACCTCAAAAACCTTACAAATCTCACCTCCTCACCTCCTCATCACCTTACAAACTTCACCAATCTCACAAAAAAACAATTTCCATACAATATTTTTGATGCTCAATTGTCTTCCTATATAGGACACTAATTGTTTAATTAAAGAAATTAAAAAATGAGAAAGACATTTTGTAAGTCTAAAGCGAAATACCGATTCATTAAGTTTTTCGCCTTTATGGTAGTTGCATTAGCATTATTTGGAACAGCTTTGATGCTCCTTTGGAATTGGCTTATGCCGAGTATTTTCGGGTTAACAACGATTGATTTTTGGCAAGCGATTGGGCTTTTTGTATTAGCAAGGTTACTTTTTTCAGGAAGGGGATTTCGAAGAGGAGGAGATTCTACTGAACATCGTGGTTTTGGAAGACACGCAGATCTAAAACGCGAAAAATGGATGAAGATGTCTTTTCAAGAAAGACGAGAATGGTTTAAGAAAAGAGGGTTTAATCGCGGTTTTGGTTTTCATACTCCACATGTGTTTGATTCTGCTTTTACTAAAGAAGAAAACGATACAGCTGGAAATGAGTAAAGATAAACATCATCAACAGGTAGAGCGACAGGTAAAAGAAAACCTGCCTCGAATCCGCAATTTCATTAAAGGCCGAGTAGCCAATGATGAAGATGCTGAAGACATACTGCAAGATGTTTTTTATCAGTTTCTCAAAGCTATGGAGGGTACACAAAATCCAATAGAGCTGGTTTCGAGTTGGTTGTATCGGGTAGCAAAAAATACCATCATCAACAAGAACAAAAAGAAAAAGGAAGAACTTATTCCGTTCTATTGGTATGATCAAGATGGTTTTTTGATCGAAAAGTATGCTTTGTTTCCCAAAGAAAATGATTTTGACGATCCGGAACAAAGTTATATATGGGCTATGGTTTGGGAGGAATTAAGTGAGGCTCTTTTGGAGCTTCCCATTGAACAAAGAAACATTTTTGAATGGACAGAGTTTGAAGGTATTTCGATAAAAGAAGTTTCGCGAACTACCGGTGTATCCGAAAACACCTTACTTTCCAGAAAACACTATGCAGTAAAACATCTTCGCAAACGGCTGAAAGACATTTACAATGAAGTCGTTTTAAACAAGTAAAAACAAAGAGAAAAGGAGTTTTAGGTGTATGGTATGGTAGACGAAACAAGTAAAAATGCGGGCAACCAACCCTTTATAAAATGAGTGGGATAAGGATCGTTATCTAACAATTCCAATACAGACAAATTAAATCGAACAAGAAGTACGTCAGTCCCAACGCGCATTTTAGCGTTATGTGGACTGACGTACTTCGTTGTCGTTTATGATTCTATTTCAATCTTGTGATAAGTCATTCCACGTTTTAAGTTTCCAACCATTCTTTTGAGATGATCCTCATTGAGGAAGATAGTAGTCCAGTACTCAAATCTTTTACATTGAATACTGATATAATAGTTCCTTTTGCATAAGAAAATAAACGTCAAACCGCTGTCCTTCTGGTACGTCAATTTCCTGTATTTGTTCGTGTGATTGGTCTGCTATTGGATAAGCAACTGACTTGTCGTTTTCTTTTAAATAAGTTAAAAGTCGCAACTCTTCTTCAATCTCTGTTTTTGTTCGCTAATTGTGGGTATACACTCTAAATACATATTTTAACTCACCATCTTCAACGAGGTATAAATGATTCATAGCAAGTCTAAAGATGTGGCATTGGGTTTTATCACTTACGTGATATTTTTCTTGAATAAGTTTAACGAGCTCGGTTGGTGAAAGTGTTGTGTTTATAGTTGGAAATTTTGCTGTTATCTTTTTTTAGGTTTTAGGATACTATTTTAGAGGTATTAAAATTTATTGTACTAACTAAATGCTTTAATAAACTCACTACTTTTTTTGATACTAGATTTAAACATCCCCCCGCATTCATTTAATTTTGTACAAGTTGCACAATCATCAAAGTAAATATTTTTCCAATCTGAAATAGATTTTACACTAAAACTCCAAAGGTCTTCTGATAATAGGCATAATGGAATATTATAGATAGAAACATTCATACCGAAATCATTTAGAAAATGAACAACCTCTTGTAAAATCTCTTGATAATCATAAGGGTCAATCCATAATTTGTCAATATTATAAGGTGTATATCCTTCCATTTCCAACCCCATTAAAGCAATATGTTCAACAAAGGGCATATTTTTATAAATGAACTGTGCTAATTCTTTTAATCTAACAATGCTAATTTTATGTAAAACAATTCTAATTTCAATTCGTTGATTATATCTTGCTAGATTATAAATTCCCTTTATTGTTTGATTAAATGCTCCTTGAGCTTGCACTACATAATCGTGAATCTCAGGGATATCAGCATATAGCGGTATAGCTAATAAGAGATTATTGTGATTAATTGAATGTAATTTTTGAGCTAGGTTAGGCCATGCAAAAGATCGGCCATTAGTTAGGCATTGAACAAAGGTAGTAGGTAAATTTTTTTTCAACTCTTCAATTAAAAGAAAGAAACGCTCTCCTAGAAGAGTAGGTTCTCCTCCTGTTATACCGAGAGTTTCGCATTGATCTTTAGGTATTAATTTGATGAGCTTAGAATTAATTTCATAAAAATATGCTGTATCGTCTCTGTCCTTAGGTGGTTGAGAGCACATTAAACAATTACTATTACATCTTTCTGTTAGAAAGAGAAAATTGTGATATGAGTTTTCTCTATACAAAGTATTTACTACTCCATTAGTATTAAGAACAATGATGTCATTTTGTTTTAAGTGTTCTAAATTTTTAACCGAATGAATAATTGGTAGATTTAAATCAGTAAATGAGTCTAATGGAAAAGTCGTTAGAATTGCTTTTGATTGAGAAAGATGATTAAATTCTACTTGATTTAAGTCGTTAATGCTAACAATAGCATCCTTTTCTACTTTATTAATACTTATTTTTCCTACTATGAAATGCTCTAAATGGGTTGCTTTACCTCTTGTTTGTAATATCATGATTGAAATCCTGTAATCCAGCTTTTAAATATTATTTCATTTTCTTTATCTGTTGCTATTAATTCAAATATAAAGCGAATTATTTCCATATTTTTTTTACAAAAAATACTAGTAGGTCTAAAACCATATAAATCCCCTTGTGTTGCATAATTAAGAATAGGATCTGCACCACAATAAGGTTGAAATGCACAATCACTGCAGCCAGCTAAACCTTCATTACACCAAGATTCAGATATTTCTAAGGCTTTACTGCCATAGAAGATATCCTCATAATTATCTTTTCCTAATTCACCTAATTGAAACATAAAATCTTTAGATTCAGCAATCATTCTTGCTTCATCGGATGCGTACACTTTCCCATCATAATTAAAGACAATAACACTGTTTAATATACCAGAAGGAGATTGTAAATCAACATAGCCTACTGGGAAAGGTGTAAATATCTTTTTAAGTAAAATAGAAGCATAATCTTCGGCTATGAATATTCCTTTTTTATTGTATTCTAAAATGTGAAGTAATCCTTCTTTATAAAAAGCTAAAAATTCTTCTATAAAATAGTGATTTTTATTAGGGTTGTATTTTGCAAAACCATAGGGGCTGATAGGTCTGAGAAAGATATTTGAGAAACCTAAGTTCACATATTCATCTACTATTTCTTTAGGATATTGAAGAGACAAATTAGAAGTAGTCATTAAAGCAGAAACCTTATCATTTCCAAGTATTTTACGACATTTATCAATACCGTTAATAGTCAGTTCGTAACTATTATTTCCAGGACGTTTTCTGTTTTTGTTGTGAAGTATTTCTGGACCATCTAATGATGTAGAAATTAAAATATTATGTTCTTTAACAAATGCCAGAATATCATCATTAATCAGCGCTAAGTTTGTACAAATAACAAAAGAAATATTCTTGCTTTTTTTGTCTGCTTCGATTTTAGCTTTTTCAACAGCATATACAATTTTATCAAACGCCAATAAAGCTTCTCCTCCTTGAAACTCCATAGTTAAATTAGGGTTAGGACTTTGCATCATTAACTTTATTCCTTCATCGATATGATAAAAAGACATATCATATCGTTTTTTATCTTGCACAACTCTAGATACTTGACAGTAATGACAGGTATGCTCACACCTTAATGAGATTACAAAAATGTGTAATGCAGTAAAATGGTCTAAAAATGATTTTTTTGTTCTATAACGAGCAACCAATACCTCTAGTAATTCAGGAACTGGAGTTTCAGAGATTATAAAATTTGAAATAAGATTATAGTATAAATCTATATTGCTATTTTTTTGAAAACGTTTAGTAACTAGTTCTGATATGAAATTCTTTGGGACTAAAACAAAATCGCCAATATCATTAGTGATAATATCAACAAAGTTGTTAAGTGATTTAAATTTAAAAGGTAAAAGATAGTAAGTTTCAGATGTATTATAGTAATCTGGATTTTTAAATTTTCTAGTCTCTTGTTTAGATTTTATATCAATCATGTTTTATCTCATTTGGATTAAAACCAACAGGATCGCTTATCGAATATTCTTTTTTTTCAAAAATATCAAAATCATAATTTGCGAAAGCTTTAGCAGTGATGAGTTCTCTTAAATTTGAGGTTTCAGTATTAATAATTTCTCTTAGTTTAAAATCAATCAAATCATTTTTAATTCGAACAATTAATTCCTCCTCATCAAATTCTTCTTTACTTTTGAGCGATAGAGAAACAAGATGACAATTATTCTCAAGAGTAATACTAACATTAAATTCATCTAGATACCAGTACATACATTTAAAAATTACTGATTCAGAATAGCTTAAAACATCAAGTTTAAAGGAAAGTGAGCCACTAGTATAGTTTATGTTTCTCATAACTTATTTTGCATTGATTCTAAAGTTTTAACACCTACTTTACCATCCGGTTTTAATTCATTTTCATCTTGAAATTTCTTAACAGCGTCTTCTGTTTTACCACCAAAATATTCAGATACTATGACATCATAGCCTAATAACTTTAAAATTGTTTGTAATTTTTCTACATCTTTTCCTTCACAGCCTTTATAAAGTATTCTTTCTCCCAATTCATAAACCCTAGTAGTTTCATCTACTTTACTAGTAGATTCTTGATAAGTTCCTGTTTGAGGCGACTTAGTAGAAGAACTAAAACTACTCGTTTTTGTCGAACCAGAAGAAGAAGTTGGATAACTATAAGTTGATGAGGAACTTGTAGTAGTTCTACGACTACTAGTTGAGCCAGAACTATAACTTGATGAATAATGAGATGAATGAGAACGATGAGATGAATGAGAACGATGAGATGAATGAGAACGATGCATCATTGCATTAAAACTAGTCCCTGTAGAATTTAATTTTAGAACAAGAGTTGGTTTTAAATTACTACGCTCTACTTCATCAGTGAAGTCATTAGAATCAAGAGAAAAGAGATCTTTGTTTTCCTTCGCGAATAGGTTAGAAAATGTTGCTAATGTCGCTAATAAGACTGTTAAAGATTTAGCTTTTAGCTCTTTTATTTTTTTAATATTTTTCATGATAATATAACTCAATACTAATATAAGTAATCGATCTATTTAGGAGACTAAATAAAAACATCTCTGAATTCGCAAAATTAACAATATATATTACAAATAATCTTTTTAATTTATAATAATATTCGAATGCTAATAGAAGAAGTTTTAGCTTTTATTTTTTGCCTTAAAAGTGAGTCTATGATTCTCGTAATTGATGTATATTATTATGATACAGGTACAAAAGTAGTTGGGTTTTTATAACTGTTTTATTCGTGATTATACACATTGATTCGATAGAGATGTTTTTATTTTTGTTTGTAAGAATAGTAACACACAGTATAGTTCATCCGAGACTAAATCTAAATTTATAGCAAGAGAAAAAAGCGAATGCATGAGGCATGCATTTCAATCGCTTTTTGATCGTATGACAAGAATAAAATTTTTTTCGATAATCCTGCTGTAGGATTTTAAACCCAACAGATAATTATTAGCCCAGGAGCACTCTTTTTTTAAGAGTGCTTCTTTATTTTGATACAATAAGTAGACCTTCAGAGTTTTAATAAACTTATTTTCTAAAAAAAATATACCATTCAGAAGAGCAGAAGTAAAAACAAAGCATGAAATGTCTTATTTTTAAAAGAGTAAAAAGTACTGTTAGGCATGTAGGAGTATCTTTTTATGGATTTACCTCAATGAACCCATTTAAAACTAAAAGATACGAAAATGAAAGCAAAAATTACGAAAGTATGGTATTTACTAGGTGTAGTCTTGATTGCGAGTTGTACCAATAAACCTGCGATTAAAGATGTAGTACCGGAACATGATACGTTTAAACTACACGCGAAAGAACTAAATGAAGAAAGAGTGATCAATGTATGGACGCCCAAAGACTATGGCAGTCATCAAGATTCATTGCCAGTGATTTATATGGCAGATGGAGGAATAGGAGAGGACTTTCCGCATATCGCTAATACAGTAGAAGAACTCATTCGAGAACAAAAAATTCCAGCGGTTATTTTAGTTGGTATTGAAAATACACAAAGGCGAAGAGATTTAACCGGATTTACAACGGTTGCAAAAGACAAAGAAATTGCTCCAGAAGTAGGTGGATCTGCTGCGTTTAGAGCGTTTATCAAGGATGAATTATTCAAGGAAATTGATCAGCGCTATCGAACCAAAGCAGAAAAAACAATACTGGGAGAATCTGCAGCAGGTTTATTTGTGTTGGAAACCTTCTTTTTAGAACCCGAACTATTTACTAACTACATCGCATTTGACCCTTCTTTGTGGTGGAATGATCATTATTTAGTTCGAACAGCGAAAGCCACTCTAGAAAAACAGAAACCCGTAGAAAAAAAGCTGTGGTTTGCAGGGTCTAATGCGACGGATATCGCTCCTTATACTAAAGAATTAGCTGCTATTTTAACGGAGAACAAAGACGAAGCCTTGAAATGGAGGTATGCAGATGAACCAAATGAAGTACATACATCTATATTTAGAGCCACGAAAGAGAAAGCCTTGATTTGGGCTTTGAATCCATAAAGCGTATCGGTTTAATTGAATATATTTAAAACACATATAAACAGTGTAATTTGTAAATTAATCTGTTTGTATGTGTTTTATTTTTTGTCTATTTGTTTTATTTTTTGTTAACTTTAGATTTATTTATGAATAGTTATTAGGAAATAAACATTAAAAAAATAGATATGAAAAGAATACCAAAAACCCTTTTATTGTTGCTATTCCTCTCCATGAGCGGATGGTTTATCGCTTGTTCAAATGATGATACAACACCATCGCCTAATCCGAGTGCCTATGTTTCGGAGGCGAATTACACCTTGGATCAACTAGAAGAAGCATCGAGTATTAAGATTATGACGTATCAAATGCCTGGTATTAGCGGACAGGAGGTACAAGCAACTGCTTTGGTGTTTTATCCCAATTCGCCTAAACCTGCAGATGGCTGGCGAATCGTGATGTGGGCCCATGGTACGGTAGGGGTATCCGATGATTGTGCACCAAGTAACAAACCAATTAGTGCCAATTTTAAAGTTTCGTTGAAAAGAATTTTACAGGAAGGCTACGTCGTGATTGCCCCAGATTATGAAGGGTTGGGTACTCCTGGTATTCACCCGTATTTAAATTTGAAGAGCGAAGCTTTATCTTGTATTTATGCGGTTCATGCACTGAAACAAAAGTATTCGGATGATTTTCAAGGCGATTGGATTTCGTCTGGTCAATCACAAGGCGGACAAGCTTCTCTAGGGGTGGCGGAATACGCGAGTGATGATGCTTCTTACAAAGGAGCTATTGCTGGGGCACCTGGTTCAAATCTAGGAAAGATTATCCTAGAAGTAGCACCAAATGCACTAAGAGCCCTAGAAGCGCAAGAAAATAAAGCCAATCCTCCCATTCCGTTAGAAGAGCGCAATTCAGTAGTTACTTACGCAACTTTATTGGCCTATGGCGCTTTATCGGGTGTGGGATTGAAAGCAGAGCATCCATCGTTTGATTATACAATCATGTTTAAGGGAAGGAGTAAAGCTTTTGCCTCTTTAGCAGAAGGTAGTAATGGAGATGATGGTTTGTGTTTGGATGGAATTAGAAATGCGTATAAAGCAGATATTATTCAATTTATGAGAGAAGATGAGTCTCATAAGGTCATGGACTATCCAGGGATCAATGAAGAAGCATTTCAGTCGAATAGTATAATCAAAACATCCATTGCCGCTAATCAACCGGGAACAAAAAGACTAGATAAACCCATTTTGGTGATTCAAGGAACGGCCGATACGAATGTTCCTTATACCATTACACAGGAGTTAGTCGATCACCTAAAAGAATTAGGTTCCCCTCAGGTAGAACTCTTGTTGGTAAAGGGAGCTTCACATACCCAAGCCATTGTACAAAGTACGGATCAATTAATTGCCTTTGTAAAGAAGTATTTACCGAGTAAATAGAACAATAAATTGTTGTGAATCGAAAGGGAGGGGATTCGGAATAAAGAAAGATAAATAAAGCATTGGTTTTTTAAGCAAAGTAAATAAAAAACAGTACAGTTATTGTTTTAATTAGTAGGTCAAAAATATAACATAGGTCTGACCATTACCACTTAAAGAATGCTTTTACAGTTAAATACAATCCTTTTAGTACGGAGCCTGTGTGCTCCGTATTTTCTTTTGCCTGAGATTTGCGCGTTCCTCTTACCTGAAAGACATCAGTCGTTGAGGTGATTGTTGCATCGAAGGTATTTTCATCTATAAATGTACCTACGATTAAAAAAGGCTCTGAATGATGAAAGGAGGAACAGATAAAGCCGTCGGCAGTCATCACACCATTAAATCCTTGGACGCCTCCAGCTCCATAGGCTTTGCCAATCATCATTTGATCTTTTCGGTATAGATCAAACGTTTGTACCCGATCCATGGTATAGCGAAGTAATTCTTTCGGATCACTCAAATCCTTCAAGGTACCAAAATCAAGATGCCAAGTCCCTGTAGGTACAATAGGGGTAGGGTGAGCTACTTCCGTAAAGGGCGATTTATATTGATCGACCTTTTGTGCTTTAAATTTCGCACGTTCAACCTTGGCACTAACCCCATCAAGGTATATTCCTGCTATGGTATCGCCCTTTCTTGTTCCTCTAAATTCGCTGTGTAATCCAGTCTCAAAACTGACTGAGTCTACAGCAGTATGCCAGTCTTCGCCTTCATGCCAATAGCTCCAATGTGCAAGTTCAGAGCCGCTAAATAAGCGTACTTGACGCATGTCTGTCTTTCCTTCAACGCCAAACAACAACGGAATTTTTACTCCATTTTGTACAATAAAATGGCCTTGCCAGATCTCGTAACCATACTGCCCCGCGTCTCGGGGTTCTAACTCATAGCTTTTCGTACACGATAAAAAAAGAAAAGGCAGACTAGTCAATACAAAAAGAGACACTGATTTTTTCATAAACAAAATGCAGTCAAATTTGATTCAGGTTACCCTAACGTATTTCAACGAAGGACTTGATTTAATTTTATCTAAAAATACGAAAAACAAACTTGCCGAACAATAAGCGATTACCTAATAACAAACCATTAAAACAATTTCATATCTCCATCTTGAATCCAGTTTTTCTTTTTCATGACAGCATAAATCAAGTAAGATAAAAGCATAGGCAATATAATTTGTAAGCTTACAATCGCCAAGAGAATATAGGTGGTGGAATACGCGTCTTTCATCGCATTAAAGGTTCCGATTTGACCTACTAATCCACAGCTTCCCATACCTGATTCTAAGGCTGTATTTTGCATATCAAAAAACAAAATGGCTATGGGACCTAGTATAGCAGCTGTTACGGTTGGTGGAATCCAGATCTTCCAATTCTTGTAAATGTTGGGCATCTGCAACATACTCGTACCAAGACCTTGGGCTAATAACCCCTTTATGCCATTGTCTTTATAGCTAATGGTAGCAAATCCAATCATTTGTGCACAACAACCAATCGTAGCGGCTCCTGCTGCTAAACCATCCAATTGCAACATCAAACACAGGGCTGCGGATGAGATGGGTAGGGTTAAAACCATTCCGACTACAACGGCTATGACCATCCCCATGATGAGGGGATTCGTGTCCGTAGCAAGGATAATTACTTGCCCGATCCATTGCATTAATTGATTGACACTAGGGCCAATCAATTGAGCTAAAGCCACACCAACTAAAACGGTGACGATGGGCGTAACGACAATATCGATCCTCGTTTCTCCTGCAACAGCTTTTCCAATTTCTACTGCAATAATGGTTGCTAGAAACACACCTAATGGACCTCCTAATTGATAAGCTGCTATGCCCACAACAGCAGAAGAGAACAACACCAATTGGGGCGCTCTTAAGCTATAGGCAATCGCAAGTGCGATTGCTGGACCTGTCGCCTGATTTGCAAAAGGCCAAACCACTTCTTTTAAAAAGGGAATACTAAATTCTTCTCCTATGGTTTTTAGGATTGTCCCTACAAGCAACGTTGCAAATAACCCATAGGCCATGGCTCCCATAGCGTCAATAAAGTATCGCTTACTTGAAATTTGGATGTCTTTTTTTTGAAGAAATGCTTGCATGAATCGGTTGATTTAATAAAAAATAATAAGCCTCAATCCGTTGTTGATGAAACCAAGGCACAATAATTAATACGGATAGAAGTACTGAATTATTTTTAAATGCTAATATAGTTCGTAAATTAGTATTTTTATTCACAAATTTAAAAAATGAGGACCTCCCATACCGCTATTAAATTAGTATTTTTACTACTCAGCACATTACTTCCTGCTGTTATATTTGGTCAGTCTGCTGTTGTGTTAGATCAACTTACGACCTTAGAAAGTTACCAAAAAGTATACTATGCAAATTCATTTGATCACAGTAATCCATACTTTAGAAAAAATGATAAAGGACGTTGGAATGGGTTCTCCGTAAAGGAGGTCTATTTTAATGAAGATTACTTTTCTTGTTCGCTTGATGTTTCAAAAGAAAATGCAGTGAATCAGTTTATTGCGTATTTAGAACAAACGTATCCTACTGACTTAAGAATAGAACAGGAGTATTATGAACGCAAGTATACAGTCGCTACGCGTGCTTTTGACCTTGTGTTTACGGTAGAAGTAAGAGAAGATGCTGATATCCAAGAAAATACAGAAGCTGAATTAATAATGAAATTTTCAAGGGTAGTGAATCATCCCTTAGCCAATCTCTCAGAGGAATTAAAGACAAATGAAAACGGAATTACCTGTTTATTGCAAGTTTCATGCTATAATGTGGTTCCGACGGTTTTGGTGGATGGTATTCCCATCTTACCCAAAAATAAAGAGGATGAATATTCTACGTATGGGGCCATTGTATTGAATAAGTATATCCTAAATTCCGATACGCCAATTGATTTAGCTTTTCTCCTTACACCAGGTATTGATGATGAGGGAAAGGTAATGCCTAAAATTCCAAAAAGCTCTTATGCATCGTTTTCGATTGAATATATAAACGGAAAAGGGGATGTGGTACAAACGATTGATTTGTTTAACAATCGCGCCTATGTAACCGATACGATTGTTGAAAATGGAGATACAAGATACTATTCTTACCCAGGAAGCAATGATTATACCAAGAAAGACATTCGATTCAACCACCAATTAAAAGCTCCTGTAGCCTATAACGTAACGGGATGGACCAAGGGGAAAGACTTGCGTAAAGAAAAGAATTTAGAGGAACAAATCAAACAGTTTTATCGAGCGTATGCCACTTTGATTTTAGATAAAAATCTCAATGCAATGACGCAGCTTTTGTATGATTCTTTCCTAGAAAAATACACGTATAACTACAACAATACGGAACTAAAATCATACCATGAATACGACAATTTGGAGTATATGCTCGAAAGAACGTTCAAAGTAGTAACGGCAGAGCAAACGAAACTTCATATAAGTGCTAATGGGAAATTGGCTTACTTAGAAGCAGTAGACAAAACGGCCTATTTAAAAGCAGTTGGTCTAGATTACATCAAGAATATATCTTTTCTATTTTATATAGATAACAATACAAACGAATTAAAAATTATCCGATGAAAACGTATCTGCCTATCTTGTTGTTTCTTTTAGTTAGCTCATTTGCACAAGCGCAAGTGGACCTCGATAAATACAGCAACGCCACAACCAATGAAGAATACATTGATTTGATTGAGGATGATTTAGAATCTTTAAAGGGTTTTGTACGTTTATTTGGTACGGATAATGATAAACCGAGAACACCGTCAGAAGTAGCGCCTTTAAAACTGGCGTTTAATCAAAAGGAGTATGAGGCTCAGATTGATGAAATTACAAAAACCAATATTCAGTTTACTGATGTAATGGCGGATGGTTTTGTTACCATACAATTGGTTAAGGACCCAGCAGTCTATCGTTCACTAGATGATATCAAAGCGCCTATTTATGTGAAGAAAGTGTATTATCAAGATGGTAGCCCGCAAACGATAGAGGATCAAACGAATATCAATACTTATTTTGCAGCAGGACTTGCATTGACCAAAGCGGTAGCTAAAATAGACGTTGAAATGACTTTTTCAACGGTTAAAAAGTTAGACAGCCTTGTACTTCCTGCCAAACTACATCAAAAAACAAGATACCGTGGGGTAGATATTGAAGTGGTTGAGGTAACGGATAAAAGCGTATTGCTCAAAACAGCAGCAGGCGATTTGGAATTTGATGAGATTCAAGCACTATTAAAAAATAAAAAACGCGTAAGTAGCTATCGATCGCAACGATCAGGTATGCACCCCGATCAATTTGATCTTTTTATAAAGGAATACTTGAAAGATATCGAGGAGGTTTTGGATTTTGCGGAGGATAATATGGAGCTGGAACATGCTGAATTCAAAAAGGCTGTAGCAGGTAAACTAAGCAAATTAGAAGAGCTATGGTTAACTAAAGTTGATCAATCTGAAGAAGCACGTTATTTGTATTATGAGTTTGGAGAGCCTATGGATCAACTCGTGCTGTATTTCAATAGCGAAACCTACGAGAAAAAGATTACAAAGACACTGTTGAATTACGAACCAAAATCTCGTTTTATTTCATACGAAGAGGATAAGACCTTGATATACAATGCGGATTTAAAGTTAATTAAAGAATTTTCAGACCCCTATATGTCCCTCAATGACTACTTCTTTGCTACAGAAAGACAATACTTTTATTTGAATGATAAATTCGAAATGCAACCATTGACCTATTATAGTGTAAGTAGCGTATTGAATAATTATGCGATAATTAAAGAGGATGACGAATCGCCTCAGGTGTTGGTGGATGCAACGAATACCAAAATCATGCAAGTAGATCACGTTGAAGTAAGCGAGGAATATCATTATGCGTTAATTGAATCGGGAGATTCTTATTATCTGTTAAACAACAAGAGTCTTACGCCTCAAAAAATGGCTCATGTAGATCAGGTTTCTGTAGCAAACAAAGGCTATTTTATCGTCAAGAAAAAGGATAAATATGGTTTTATGAATGCAGAAGGAAAAATCGTTGTTCCTATTCAGTATGAGCAAGCTAATGCTTTTTCTGATATGGTTGATTTATTACCTGCTGATGTGTTATTTGCTGTAAAACAGAACGGCAAATGGGGGTTTGTAGATGCAAATAATAAAACGGTTATTCCTTTTATGTATAGCGAAATTAATGGCCCTTTTTCGTACGGACTTGCACCAGTTTATTTAGATGATGCTTTAGGTCTGATTAACTTGAAAAACGAAAAAGTATCGAAGTTCGTCAATAGAAATTATGCACAATCCAGCAATTTCGGAAAGCGAACGATGAGCTTAAGTGATGGTACGTATGACTATAAGGGAGAAAAAGAGAAGGAATAAGTAGTGGGAATGGGTTATGGGTTGGAAGTTATGGGTTATGGGTTGGAGGTTATGGGTTATGGGTTGGAGGTTATGGGTTGGAGGTTATGGGTTGGAGGTTATGGGTTGGAGGTTATGGGTTATGGGTTATGGGTTATGGGTTATGGGTTGGAGGCGATGAGAAGGTGAGGCGATGAGAAGGTGAGGTGATGAGAAGGTGAGGTGATGAGAAGGTGAGGTGATGAGAAGGTGAGGCGATGAGGTGGTGTGATGTAAAGTCCCGTAGTGGCAAATGGCAATTTGCCAAATAACTTGATAAAACGTACAACTTCGCAAAAAAAAACAAAAAACAAAAAAGCAAAAAAGCAACTTGGTGAGCCGATGTGATGTAAAGTCCCGTAGTGGCAAATGGCAATTTGCCAAGTAACTAGATAAAACGCACAACTTCGCAAAAAACAAAAAAGCAAAAAAGCAATAACAGCTATTCTTCGTATCACAGTTTTTAACCTTTAAACAAACTAGGTACGACCCCATAGTATTTTTTAAAAGCTACTGTAAAGTGCTGAGGATTCTTATATCCCAAATGCTCGGATACCTCAGTGACATACCATTTTTGATCTAATAATAGTCGCTTAGCCTCAAGCATTCTATATTCTTTAGCATATTCAAAAATAGTGGTTTGAAATACGATTTTAAAACCAGTGGTAAGTTTTTTGATATTTAATCCAATTGTTCGACTTAATTGTTGAATGGTCAATGGGGTTTGGATATTTTGTTCGATTAATACCTTCGCATATTGAATTTGATCGAACTCCTTTGCAGATAGCTTTGGTATATGGTTTGTTTTATCAAAAGCATCGACTTGTAAGATCATTAACTCTGTAATCTTAGCTTCTAAATACAACTTTTTAAGATGCCCTTGATAGGTGTCATCTTTCATTTCTTGGAGTAGGGCAAACATTTTAGGGGTAATAGTTAAACTGCGATCCGTCCAAACGTGGTTCTTCTTTGTTGTTTGGTTGAGAAACTGTTTTTGGAAATCATTTCCATCTTCAAAAAAGCGTTCAAACAAGCTTCGGGATAACATAATTTCGATAAATTTCCCTTGGTTTTTCGTGGGATTCATGACCACTTTCGTTTCACAATTATTGTGAAACATAAGACTGTGTTCTCCTGATTTCAGGCTAAAAGATCCCCCTTCATCACAAAAGCAACTAGATGCACCAGAAAGTCGAAAGTGCATCTTTAACGCATCATTTTTAACATCGATGAGTAGGTTCTGATCTTTTTCGAGTTCATAATCACAAGAAATAACCTCAACGCGATCGAAAGACTTCTCATTAAATACAAAAGTAGCTTTATTCTCAGGCACACGTATTGCTCTTACTTCTTCTGTAAGTACTGTATTTTCCTTCGGTAGGCTTAAATCTCTTTTTATAGTTAACGGTTTAGTCATAAAGTTTGGATTGCGTCATATTGAGTTTGGATTGCGTTAATTCCTTGGTTCAATCTGCTGATATCTTTACACAAAATTAGTAAAACTAAAGCAAAATGAGACAGATAGAACAAGAACATTATGACGTTATTGTGATAGGTGGAGGCCAAGCTGGACTAGCAATAAGTTATTTATTAAAACAAGAGAAGATTAATCATATTGTATTAGAGAGAAGTCAAATCGCCAATTCTTGGGTGAATCAACGTTGGGATTCCTTTACGCTTAACACGCCAAACTGGATGAATCTGTTACCAGGGATGGTACTCGACCCAAAAGAAGATAGGGAAGCTTTTAAAACCAAGGAACAATACATTGATACCTTGGTGCGATACGCAAAAGAACACCATTTACCTGTGGTAGAACAATGCGAAGTTACGGCTGTGCATTCCTACAAGGAGTACTATGGTGTTGAGGTTCGTTATAAAGGGACTAGCAAGACGCTATCAGCCAATCAAGTCGTTGTTGCCTCTGGTCAGATGAGTGATTTTAAAAACCCTTTATTCGCTTACTCAATTCCTTCACACATTACGCAAATTAACGTGGCTGAATATAAAAATCCGACACAAGTTAGAGGAAATGTATTAATTGTTGGGAGTGGGCAATCGGGCGTTCAAATAGCAGAAGAGCTTGCACAGACAAATTATACAGATAAAGGACAGCTTTATTTAGCAACCAGTGAAGTAATGCGTTCCCCTCGTAGGTATAGAGGAAAAGATATGATGGAATGGTTGTACCTTATGGGAGTCATGGATATGCGTATGGATGAATTAGAAGATGTCAACATCAGTCGACAAACCCAGCCACAAGTATCAGGCGTAGGGGCTTATGGACATACAGTAAGTTTACAATCTTTGCATAAAATGGGCGTTACCCCTATTGGTAAACTGGTAACGAGTATGGAAGAAGGGTTTACTTTTAGTGATGAAGTCAAACAACATATTGCATTTGCAGATAAAGGATCTGAACAATTAAAATTGAGAGTAGATTATTATTTGGAACAAAAGAATCAACTTCATTTATTTCCACAAGACGAAATAGATGAAGCGGATTGCCCTAATGTGAACTTCAGTGCAGCTGGTACACGCACAGCCTTATCCTTTTCAGCAATTGATACCGTAATATGGGCTATGGGCTATCAGGCTTCTTTTTCTTATTTGCATATTCCTCATGTTTTAAATGAAAAGGGTTTCCCGATTCACACCAATGGAGTATCCCCACAACCAGGGTTGTATTATTTAGGTTTTCCTTGGTTGATTAAACGTAAGTCGGGTATTATTTTTGGGGTTGCCGAAGATGCACAAACCATAAAAGAATTAGTCTGTAAATATAGAAATAATGCAGGGTGAGGGACTGTAAGAGATTACACATACAGAGGTAATTGTAGTACAAATGAAAACAGCGTATAGTTTTTACTAACGCTGTTTTTATGCGAAAAGACGCATTTAATCCTATTTGAATAATGTAGCCTTGTTTCCTAGAAGTACCATGACAATTCCAAATAAAGAGAATAAGGCAAACGAGTATCGAAGGTCAAAAGACGAGGAGATAAAACCGATCACAGGAGGCCCTAGTAGAAAACCCAAAAAAGCAATAGAGGACACTAAGGTTAGCGCTGTTCCGGGATGTACCTTCGGATGTTTACCGGCTATTCCATATAACGTAGGAACACTACAAGAACCCCCAAGTCCGACAAGCATAAAAGCAAAAGTAGTCAGCAGTAAGTGGGGAAAGAAAACGGCAAGGAGTAAACCCGAACTCATCAAGATACCCGAATACTGAATGACCTTTTTATGTCCCAATACCGTTACGAGTCGATCACCTAAAAATCGGCCAATTGCCATCAGGAGAACAAAAGACGTATAACCGAGAATAATCAAGTGTTCTGGGGCTTGCACAATATCCTGAAAGTAGACACCGCTCCAATCAAACATTGCCCCTTCAATCGCCATACTCAAGAAGCCAATAATCCCCAATTGAACGAGCGTTTTGTCTAATTGTTTGAAGATAGAACCCTTTTCTCGTTCTTTATTTGACGTTGGCTCAACCGTTATCAATCGCTTATAACTAAAAACCCACAGTAAAATAACAAGGAAGTAGACGAGTATAAAATGCGTGGCGGTAGAAAGATGATAATGCAACATTCCTAAAGCAAATAAAGCACCGATAAAGCCAGAAATACTCCAAGCCCCATGAAAAGAGGACATCAGGGACTTGTTCAGCCTAGTTTCTAATTCGACGCCTTGTGTATTGATGGCGATATTGCATAGATTTCCCAAAACACCAAAGAAGAACAAACCCAATGCTAATGTTACATAATGCGTCGAAAATCCGAGGAGAACCAACACCAGGGGATAAAGCAGGAAGCCATAGCGAACACTGCGTTGACTACCATAAGTACGGATTAGTTTTGCCGATAAAGGCATGGTACTTATCTGTCCAATAGGAAGGAGTAAAAGTAGCGTGCCAAGTTCAGCATCTGTCAAAGCAAGCTGTGTTTTGATACTCGGTATTCTACTGGCCCAAGAAGATAGAACAAGACCATGAGCAAAGAAAAAAAGAGAAATAGCAACGCGCGTGCTGTTTTTAGAAAAAATAAACCTCATACGTAATGGAATAAGTTGAATCGGTGCGAAAGTAGGATTTACACGAGGGCTTGGGATATTCCATTTTAAGGCTTTTATATTCCATTTTAAAGATTTGATAAACGAAGACTAAGATTTAACAACCACACTCGTTTTGGTTTTATATTTTTACAAAAAAAACGACGATGCATCTTTTAACAATTTCGGAGCTCAATACTCGATATCAGGTATTTTATCCTTTTTTAATGGAAGAATTTTTCCTTGTAGAAGCAGAGGATGAGACAAAGTTGTCTTTCTTTGAATGGAGCTATCAGTTTAGAGGGCTTGTCTTGTTATGTTGTACGCAAGGTTCCTTGTCGATAAAGATTAATAAAGTAGCATATCGCGTAGAAGAAGAGGCTATACTTACCATCTTACCAGAGATGACGGTGGAACCCTTGTCTTTTAGTGAAGATTTTAGGGCGACTGTTTTCCTGATGTCTTATGACTTCATAGAGAAATTTACTATTCTTCCTGAGCTAATCAGCAATACGGAGGTTTTGAATTCCCCATTGTTATATGCTGCGGCACAAGATAAAGAAAGACTGGAAGAACTTGCGGCATTAATCGTGAAGTATTATGGGCAACCCAAAACTATTTTGTTGAATCAGATGATACAATATCTCGCTTTTTCACTTATTACGGGCGTAGCGAAGTCGTACCAATCCTTAACCCAAAAAGAGAATTTACAAAAAAATAGAATCAATCAAATTACAGATTCTTTTTTCGAATTATTGCAGCAACATGGCGAGTTACAACGACAAGTTTCTTTTTATGCGGAGCAATTGCATTTAACTCCCCAGCATCTGAGTTCATTAATTAAAAAAAGAACTGGAAAATCAATCAAGTCTTGGATTGGTTTTGTCGTCATTAATAAAGCAAAGGAATATTTAAATATGACTTCCTTATCCATTAAGGAGATTAGTGATAAAATGGAGTTTGCAGATGCCTCTCTTTTTTGTCGCTATTTTAAAAGATACATTGGGCAAACACCTAATGCTTATCGAAATCAATAAAGAATAAAAACGAAGAGAAAAAGGGATGATTGTGTACAATCTCATTGACTTTTGTTTGGGGTTTGTTCGGTGCACCTTCGGTAAAAAGGGGTTTTACCCAAGTAAACCCGAAGATGATCCGAACAAACCCCGAACAATATCAGTTTCTTTTGATACGGAAAGGATTTCCTAATCTAGGAAAAAAATAGCATCGTCATACTAGATGCATAAAATTAGTTAGCGCTGTGTCCCCTTTGTTGTTTGTCAATCGTTAAGTAGTAAAATGAAAATACTTTAAAATTGATGAAGACCATTTTACACCTTACCTCAAGTGCAAGAGGAGAACAGTCGCATAGCACGAATTTAGGATTAGCTATTATCAAGCGTTTAGAAGAACAAGAACAAGTGATTGCCATAGAAACGTGGGATTTGGTGCAGAACCCACCACCTTTATACAGCAGCGAGATGATTCAGAGCTTCTATGTTGCACCAGACCAACCCAACTATGATTCGATTCCAACGTTAGCCTATGCCAATAGAGTTGTTGACAAAGTGAAGGAAGCAGATATCATTGTGATTAGTACACCGACTTATAATTTTACTGTTTCGGCTCATTTAAAAGCATGGGTGGATCAATTGGTTCGCGTGGGTGTAACGTATACGTATGACGAAAAGGGGAGTCGAGTAGGACTGATTACGCAGAAAAAAGTCTATTTGGCTATTGCTTCTGGTGGAATACAACCAGCGGGAATCGTTCAGGATTATTTAGCGGATTACTTGAAAGCTGTTTTGAAGGCCTATGTTGGGATTACAGCCGTAGTGACTTATCGAATAGAAGGAACCGCTTTTCCTAATTTTTCACCTGATTATACAGGAATCGTAGAAAATTTTCAATAGCATAAGAGATTATAAAACTAAGAGCTATTGCCTTTTCGGCTGTAGCTCTTGTTTATTTTTCGTTTTGCTGTGTGGTTAGTGCAGCTATCTTTTGGTTTAGGATATTTTGCTCTGCAGGCGATTGAGTCAACGCTAACGCCTGTTGAAAGAAGTGAATTGCTTTTTGTGGATGTACTGGGGTATAGAGATAACCCAACAGCTCAAAATAAAAGCGGTTATGGAGAAGCTCCAGCTTTTCGGCCTCTTTTATTCCTGCTTCAACCCCGTAGACTTGCGCAAAAGCAAAGGTGCGATTTAAGGCTGTTATCGGCGAGTATTCGACTAAGATTAACTGATTGTACAAATCCAAAATAGACGTCCATTTCGCTGGGTTTTGCGTCGTATGCCAATAGGCAATAGCAGCTTCCAAATGGTATTTTGATGTTTCCTCCTGATTGGTTGCCTGTACGAGATAATAATTTCCTTTGTCTATCAGGGCAGTATCCCAATCTGCCGTATTTTGCTGGTCAAATAAAACAAGTTCCCCCTGATGGTTGACTCTTGCATCCAGACGAGAACTTTGATAGCAAAATAACGCAAGTAAAGCGTTCGTTTCTGCCGTATTGGTCCTGTCGTTGGCCGTTAGCATAACCGTTAATCGGAGGGCTTCATAACACAACTCTTTTCGAATCACTTGATTGTGATTGGTAGAAAAATAACCCTCATTAAAAAAGAGATATAAGGTTTTATGAACCTGAGGCAATCGCTGGTTAATTTGAGTTGGCAAGAGTGCTTTAATCTCAAAATTACTGGCTCTTAATTGCTCTTTTGCCCTGAATAGTCGCTTCTTAATTGTTTCTTTTTTCGTTAATAGTGCATTGGAAATTTCATCTATACTAAATCCGCATAGAATTTGCAGTGCTAAACAAAGTTGCCCTTCCGCTGGGATAATGGGATCACAAATAGCAAAAATCATCGCCAGTTGACTATCCGTACTAACCGTCGAATCTAGTTCAATCGGCAAATCCTCTTGGTCTGTGTGTTGGCTAATTTCGCTTTTTACTTTTTGATCAAAGACTGCCTGATGCTTAAAGTAATCTTTGGTTTTGTTTTTGGCAACGGTATACAACCAAGCTTCAGGATATTGGGGAATTCCCTCTATAGTCCATCGTTCCGTTGCTTTTAAAAAAGTATCACTCACAATATCTTCGGCTAGTTCAATATGCGCTAAGCCAAAATGACGGCATAGTACAGCCGTCATCTTTGCATATTGTTCTCGAAACAGATTCGGAATCACTTCCTGCACTTTTGTTGAATGATCCAAATTAGTTGCGTTTTAAAATTTCACGTACTTCAATACTTCCCCCAATTTTGAAAATAGGATTTTGTTTGGCAATTTCAACCGCTTCTTCGATGGTTTCCGTACGGATGACGATATAACCGCTTAAGAACTCTTTAATCTCCGTATAAGGCCCATCAGACACAATTTGGTTTGCTCGGATGTGCTTTGCACTTTCTTTCGTAGGTAAAAGTGTATTGCCTTTGTCTACCAATTTATTTTGTGCCGCAATACTGGCGAGCCAATTCATGCGTTCTTGCACTTGTTCTGGAGAAGGTTGAGTATCCGCTACATCCTGTAATCTGAAAATAAGCATAAAATCTTTCATGGTCTTTCTATTTTATTATTTACCCTAAGACGATTGAATCTTCCTAAAGGGGACACTTATTTTTTTCTAAACACTAATTTAATGAAAAACTGAAGATGTAGTTGTTTTTCCTCAAGATAAAAAGGGTAAAAAAACAACGTATAGTCCGCAAACTATACGTTGTGACAACTACTAACGTATATATGGACTTTGTCAGTTATCTTAGGGTGATGGCAAAGGTTTCAGACAGCTCCATTCGAATGGCCTCTTGGATGGCGTTAATCTCTTCGTTGAGTAAGGTTCTTTCGTTTGATCGATAAGCAATACGGTAGGCCAAAGAGGTTTTACCTCCTTGTGAATACGTATCCACCAAGGTGATGCTTTCAACTAAGTCGTGTCCTTTTTCTCGTATAATCTCACATAGATTGTTGTATTCGATCCAGTTTTCTTCTCGGTTTGTCGCATAATCATGAACCCAGAACGAGATATCTTTGAATACAGGAGGAAATTTAGAATAAGCTTTAAATGCTACCAATCCATTTTTAAATTGAGAGAGAAAGCGATCATCTTCACTCCAAAAATAGCGAATGTCAGGGATACTACAGAAAGACATGACTAAACGGTCCAAGCCTAAACCAAAAGCCCAACCCGTCGCTTGGATGTTACATTGCTTTAAAATATCGGCATGTATGACTCCTGCACCTAGTACTTCCATCCATTCTCCATTTTCCATCACTTCTATTTGCAAAGAAGGGGAGGTAAAAGGGAAGTAATCGTCCAAGAAGCGATAGGCTTTTCCGGGATATAAAAACTGCATTAAACCGATTAGGGTTTGCTTTAAATCGGCTAAAGCATCTGTCCCATTAGGAAGTATTTTCACTACTTCCATTTGGTGAAAAACAGGGTAATGGGTTTTATCAATGGTATCTTTTCGATATACATCTCCCGTCACAATGAACTGATGGTGCCCTTGGGTTAATAGCTGATTTTGGTGGGCTGAAGTTTGTGTTCGCAGGACAAAATTTTCATTGACGTAATAGGTATCATGTGTAGAACGCGCCGGATGATCCTGTGGAACCAGTAGCTTATCAAAATTGTCTTGTATAGATACAACTTCTTCCAAGTAATCAAACACGGTAAAATCGCTGAAGAAAGATTGAATCTTTTGCTTTAATAAGTAAATGGGATGCGACGGATTGTTGTGAAGCTTCTTACTTCTTTTCTCGTGAATAGGATTTGAAATATTGTTCATATACATTGAATTTGAGTGTCCAATACAGGCAGGCTGTATGGACTATTACAAGACACAAAAGTAGAGGCATTGAAACGATTATACTGTTCATTTATTTGGTTGTTATGTTCCTTTTTTACGTTTTTAAGGCTAAATTTAAGTCGTAAATGCATTTTATGTGCTTTTATTTAGATATTTGTATATGACATTATTTTTAAGTTTAGATCAACTCTATGCGTTACATGAACTAGATTCCGCTTTGCAAGGGGAGGGAATATTCATGGTAGACCATACGGATATACCCGTTCAACAATACGCTTACAGCAGACATCAATTTGATGGTTTGTTGCTCTGTTTTGTCCTAAAGGGAAGCATGAACGCACAAGTTCACTTTACGGAATATGAGGTGAACCAAGGAGATGTAATACTCGCTTTGCCTCATTTACTCATTGATGTCAAATCGGAAAGTGAAGATATAGAGGCTATTACGATTGGACTGTCCATTGATCTTATTAGTTCTATTCCTCAGTTATGGGAATTTATCAATAGTGATCCGGTACGTTCCAATCCGTTGCTTCATTTTCATTCGGAGAAACAAGCCTTACAAAGGGAGTTCCTCTTATATCTCCAGCAATTTTATCACACTACATCCAGTGCGCAAAAGAATACAATCATCAGGTACCATCTGCTGGCGTTGATGCACATGATTATGGAAGCGCATGAAGGGCTGAGTAGTAGAGTAGACGCAGGAACAGATCGCAGTACGACTATTATAGAGGAGTTTTACGCCTTGGTTTCTAAACATGCAGTAGCACATCGGGACATCCATTTTTATGCGGAAAAGTTGAACTTAACGCCTCCTTATTTAACGACTTTATTGCGCAAAAAGACAGGGAAATCTGCCTTGAAATGGATCAATCATATTGTCATGCTACAAGCAAAATCTTTACTAAAAACATCGGATTTATCGGTCAAAGAGGTGAGTCATCAACTCAATTTTCAGGATCCAAGCTTGTTTTGCCGCTATTTTAAACAACATACAGGCTTGTCGCCCAATGGTTTTAGAAAGCAAGGGGGATAAGGGGATTTGGAAAGTAGAAGAAACTTACTGAGGAAAAAGCAGATGAAGCCTAATTGCGAATGAGAAAAGTTAGTAGATGAGGTAGATTCCTGTATACTATTTTTAGATTAAAATAGTATACAGTTTAGCTACGTATTGCTGCACATCTCATTGGAAATCATTGTTTTATAGTAGTAGGATTCTGTTCGTTTAAAACTCTCATAGCTGCGAAAACCACTAGCCAATATAAGATCTACCTCATTGAGGTTACTATGATCCAAGGTTTCTTTTAAATCTAAATATTCTTTAAACCTACATTTATTGATAAATTGAGAGAAATTCATTTGATATGTATTATTGATAAAGGATGATAGATAGGTTCTATTCGTCATTAAATCAGGCAACAAATCTGTAATTTTTAATTGAGGGTTTAAAAAGGGTTTTTCATTATAAAGATATTGTTCAAAGGTGGCTTTATCGATGACCACTTCTTTGTATTTTTTCGTTTCTACTTCATCCGCATCAAGGATGATATCTTCATAAACGAGATTGAAATTTTGACTAAAAATATTATAACATAAACTAATATTAAAAAACATAAATAAAAAGTTGGGAATCAACTGCCCAAATAGCAAGCTGTTCTTCATATCGGGAATCAGGTAAAATAAAATAGGACCTGGGTAAATCAAAATGCTGATTAATAATATATGATACATCCAGGTCAACGAATTTTGACTAGTATCCGAAGAATAATTACTAATGTGTTTTCGATATCGAATGAGCCTATAAAGTGCTAAAGAAAGATATACGGTATTGTATATAATTCGAGTGACGATTCTACCATCATCGAAAAATAATGCATTTTTGATATCACTCCCTGATGCTAAAGGCGTTTGAGGCATTACTCTAGAATAGATGATATAAGAGATGCCAATCAAAAAACAAATGACATAATGGTAGTAACTAAAGTTCTCATCCTTTTTTAACCTTGATAATTTAAATACAATGTGATAAAAAATAATGGGCAGTAACAGCACCGATTGAAAATTCAAGCCTTTAAACCACCAATATAGTTTTAAATTAAAGACGTAAAAAAAGATAGTAACAAAGAAAATGATACTAACAATGTAAAAGGACATCAAAGCGATGGATAACCTTTTGGTGAAAAAATCTAACGAATGATCATATACTTTTAGCGTAATCAAGACCAAGCAAAATAAGGCTGAAAAAATCGACGCTGAAAAAGAAATCACTAAGAATAAGTATTCGAAATCCATAAGTTTATTGATTTAGGTCTATTTTATTTTGATTGATGATTTGTTTGGATCTTTGGTAATGCCTATAGTTGGAAAAACCAGCAAGAAGAACTATTTCTTCAAGACCTAATTCAGGCTTGGTTTGAAGTAATTCATCTACTTCTTTTAATCGCCATTGATTGATAAACTGGCTCACATTGGTATGAAACGTGACATTGATGAATTTGGAAATATACGTTCGATTAATACTAAAATGTTTAACCAAGTCATCGAGTTTAAAATTCTTGTTTAAATAAGGTTTATCTGTTGAAAAATAAGAGAGTATATCTTCTTGTGTTAGTAAACTCGTTGATTCTACATAAGTATTGTCATAGGCAGATTCAACAGGTAAATTATCGATGGCTCCTTTGTTGTCAACCGTTACGATTTGTCCAGAAGGTAACATAACATTGGTTCGATATTGACTGACTAATTTATTAACGATATTCTTTTGTAGCATATTATAAGTTACGACAATATGTTGTAAAGGAATTAGTAGAATAATCGCAACGTCAATGAATAAGATTTTATGATTATTGAAGGTGAATAAGATGGAAAAAATGGTTCTCAATACCAATAATAAATGAATCCAATTCAATCGGTTCGCATGAAACATAAAACCAAATTGTTCCTTGTTGTATTGATATAATCTCACCCAACATAAACTAGTATAATAGATCATCGTTAAAGAGGTATAGATATAGAGATAACGATAAAAGAAATAGTACAGATCTAAATCCTTATACCCTTTTGTGGAAAGCAAAACATAGACCAAAACAATAGACATGATAAAGATGACTAGGGTTAGTTTATAATGAAAGCGATTAAAGGCTTCTTTACTTGGTAGTATGTAGCATATAAAGTGATAGAATACAACTTGCGTGAGGTGAATCAACAAGAAAAAAACAGGCACAAGAAATAACCTACCTTTATAGTGTTCTAAAGATATATTGGTGAGTAACCACATAAAAATCATCAAGAGATAGTATCCGCCAAGTGTCCAGCGAATCCTATTCTCTGTAGCAGATAAACTCTTGTGAAAAACAATGATAAAAATGATGCCACAAGTCATTGCGGAAATCATGGGGATCGAAATCAATAAGTATTTTAGAAGATCCATCGTTTTAATATGATTAATCATTTAAATTAGTTCTAATTTAATAATTTATCGCCGCATAGGCAAGTAATTATGTAGGTTCTACAATAGTCTTTTTTGGGTCAAAAATGCCTTTGGTTTTCAATGAAATAATATTGAAAACCAAAGGTTCCTCTAGTTGAATATCAGGTGAGGGAACCTGTTCTACAAACCGAGAGCAGGTAGAAATAGCGTGATACTAACCAATAGATGCTATTGCGTTAGTGAAAAATTAAAATAAGGGGTGTTTTTTTATTGGATAGGATGGTATAATCCTTTACAATGGAATATCTCAATGATGTCTTTAGCAGCAACGTTTAACTTACTTGTTGCGGTAAGTTTCAATAAGAGGTGATTCGTAGTAGTATCTAGGTGCATTAATTCGCTATGAACAAACCCCTTGTCCTTGATAATCATAATATAGGGTTGATTGAGTACTAAATCACTTACCTCAACTTTTTTGCAAAAATAAAAACTCAACTTACTTTCTAGTTTAATTATATTGGCCTTAGGAAGTTGAATAATAATATCAAAATCAACATGCTGTGGAAAATATACTTGAGGTAAATTGTTCCATTGAAAAGTAGGATTAAAATAGTACTCCCAATGATTGGCAAGATAGAGAAGAGGAATTTCTTTCAAATCCTCTTTTATTTTAACGGTATGGTAATTGTCATAAAATAACTCGTTTAAATCAATTTGATATTCCTTACATAAGATTAATATTCTTTCATAGGGAATGGAATTGCGTATTTTCCAACTGGATAACGTATTGGCCTTTACATTAAATACCTCGGCTAAGTCCATTCCTCTTTTTACTCCTAATCGCAATTTGAGCTTTTCTAGTACCTTTTCTGTCGTAGTCAGTTCAAAAATCTTTTTCATAATCATCAATATATTAGAAACACAGGATAACCGTGTGTTTGATTCTACACCACAAAAAAACACGCTATTTGAGAATAAAATTCTTTAAAGCGTAAAAACATATTTTCTTATTGTATATGCTGTTTTTAGCATGGTACAAATAGAGGTAAATAAGTAAATTTTACATTTTTACAATTGATGTAATTAGCTGGTAGTTAGTGGATTATTTGTTTAAAATGATAAAAGTTAAAACGTGCCTGGCAAAAATGGAAGGCTGTATTTTTTTTGAATTTGACTTGAATACAAGGGGATGTAAGACTAATTTTAGCGATTTTAAATGGCGATTAGCTTTAGTGTATGTGATTTTTTTTTGACGCTTTTCAATCCTTATATAAGAGTGCATTACTTGAGTGTATTGACTTATCACGTTGTTGTTTGGTTTTGTTTTCACCTCTTTTCTGTTTGGTTAAAAAAAGAAAGATTAAAAACTCGCATTTTTTCATTCTAAAAAGTCGATAAAAGTGATTTTGGTACAGCATTCACTTTAATTTTTGCCATAAGGAATAAAAATTATTGTTAATAAAATAAGCTGAATTCCCAGTATTTAAAGGGGACAAAATAATTTTACCTTTTATTATATCATCTGTCCGTTTGTTTTTACACTTTGTAAATCAATTCGTTAGGAGCCAACCTACATTTGCACTAGTCCAATACGAGAAATGCTATAAGGCATAAGGTTGGATGTGATTTTTTTAATAATTAAAATATAAAATGTATGAAAAAAGTAACGGTAATGCTTGCTTTAGTGGGCGCTGTTTATGTAGCTAACGCACAAGTGGGAATTGGAACACCAAGACCTGCAGATGCATCACAATTAGACATTAAAGCAACAGACAAAGGATTATTAATCCCGAGAATAGCATTAACCTCTACTGAAGTATTTAGTCCTATTAATGGAACAGAAGTAGAGAGTCTTTTAATATATAATACCAATACGACGACAGGTCAAAATGGTGTTGAACCAGGATTTTATTTTTGGGTAGGAGAAAAAGCGGGTGCTACTCCTATTGTAGCGCATTGGGAACGCATTGTTGATCAAACCACTTTGGATGAAGCTATTGGTAATATTACTAATATACAAGGAGATTTAACCAAAGTTATTGAGTTACTAACCAAAGTTTACCCTTCTAATAATTTAGTTGATCCAGCGGTAAGTGATGATACATTAGGTGGAGGATTGATTTATACGCCTGGGCAAGAAGCAAATGGTTCAAATCCAGCAGTAGCACCTAAAATTGAATATGTGTACTATGATGGAACCAGCTATATGACCAAAGATATTACTTCGGATTTGGTAGCCTTAATCAACGGAAATGAATCAAAAACAACAATTTTAGAATATCCTGCGAATTCTGCTAAATTCTATTATATAGCGGAAGAAACAATTATTGCAAACGGAGGAGATACACCAACTACACCTTTTGAAACGGATGGTACTACTTTGCGCGCGGGTGTTGTATTTATTGATGTACCTGAGTCAGTAATCCAAAATATTGAAACGATATTGGATGGAACGACGACTATAGTAAAACCAGGTACAACGAATGAATATTATACGGTTGAAGAGATTATTAAACTAATTGCTTCAGAGGTTGAAGGCAATGTAATCTATAAAAATATTGGAGATGATACAGATCCAAGTTGGGTTTTCCAATATTTTGATGGTACGCAATATGTGACTATTGATTTAGCTGATGTATTAGAAGCTTTAGAAACGAAAACACAAATTAAAAGAGCAGTTGCTGAAGATGATAGAGATGATCTTGTTTATGAAGATAGTAGAACAGCACCAATAAAAGATAATATTAAAAAGGGAGAAATTTACTACCAATATAGTGCAGAAGGTGGAGCGGTTGATTATATCAATGTAACAGCAGATATCTTGACTTCGATTACCAATAACGAAGAAATTCGCAATGAAATCAACGAGATTATAAACAATATCATTCGTCAAGGAGGAAACGTTTATTTTACAGAAACTGCTATTGCAGCGGCAGATAATGAAGGAGTTGATGTTCCTGCAAATAGTTTATTTGTAATTAAAGAAGTTGGTGGAGTAGAAGTGAAAACACCGATTGATATTTCAGGGACCGTATTTCAAGTTATTGTAGATAATAGTGTTGCTATTAAAAAGATTTTAGGAGATAAAATTGTAAACAATACAGTAATTAATACAGGAAATCAAGAAAATGGAAAAGATATCTACCTTTATAAAGGAACAACTGATATTGAGGCAAATACGGCTGTGACTTCTGGAGTTACAATTGAAAATTTCCTTGATGGAATGACGCAAGTGAGCGATATTATTAGCATTAGACTAGCTAAAAATGGAAGCTATATTACAAGTAATGTAACAGATATCACAATTAGTGGTGCTCAAGTAGATTTTTACATTGGAACGGGTAGTATGTATCATGCACTATCTGGTGGAACGTATCAAGTGGTTATTGAATTTACAGCTCAATAAGAACAACACCCTACACTTGTCTGCTTCTAATTGGAGCAGGCAAGTGTTTAAAATTGAATGAATACGAACACGCTAATGCATCAATGGAGTGGTACTAGAATACACTTCGTTTAACCGCATTAGGGATAAATATAAAAGTATGCTAAATAGATGGTTACATTTGGTTTGCATTCTTTCTTCCTCTTGTGTCTTGGGACAAGTAGTCAATCAAGGCAGTTTATACATTTTACCTCATACAGAACTGTCCACATATTTCAGCTTTGAAAACCTGCATACGGCTCAGACTTTCAATAATGGTGTCTTTGTTTTGCATCAGGATTTCATTAATCACGGATTGTATGACTATTTGAATGAGGGGAAAGAATTCGGAAAAACAGTTTTTACTTCTACACAAATGCAACAGATAAAAGGAGCGGTTATACCTAAATTTTATGATGTCGTTTTTGATAATACCCACCAAGGAATTGCCTTTGAAGTTTCATCTGGACTGATTGCACAGGGAACAGTTGATTTTAATCAAGGAATTGTACAGCTTACCTCTCTTGATCAATCTTTTGTCTTTGAAGATGGAGCAGAAGCTCAAAAGATGAGCAACCAAAGTTATGTGGAAGGATATGTAGATAAAATCGGAAATACCCCCTTTGTTTTCCCTATTGGAGATAAGGGATTTTATAGAAATAGTACTATTTCAGGGCCCAAAAATAAGGAGGATGTGATTGCAAGTAGATATGTATTAGCTGATGCTGATTTTTTTACCGCTCATCCCCAAAAAGCGGAGGCAATAGAAATACTAAATACACAAGAATATTGGGAGCTCCAAGGAAATAAAGGGACACAAAGTGATATCATTCTCTCCTTGGAGTGGAATGAAGATACAACACCACTAGAGATTCTTCAAACAGCAGAAGCGAATTTAAGTATTCTGCGTTGGGATGTAAAAGAACAAGCTTGGGTAGATGAAGGCGGTGTAGTTGATATGGCAAACAAGCGCGTGACGACACCAACTACTATTCGAGATTTTGGGTTCTTTACTTTAGGGACGGTCAAAAAAGATTGGATGTTAGGAGGAGATGTAGTTATCTATAATCTGGTTACACCCAATGGCGATGGTAAGAACGATTATTTTATCATTGAAAATATTCACCGATATCCCAACAACAAAGTTGAGATTTTCAATCGTTGGGGGACACGTGTTTATGAAGCCAAAGGATATGATCCACAAGGCGACGGTAGTACCCAAGTATTTAGAGGGTATTCTGAAGGAAAAGCTACGCTAGATAGAGGCAGTAAATTACCAAGTGGTACGTACTACTATATCGTTACCTATGAACAGGTAGATGAGAAGGGTAGTCGTCTTATTAAAAAAGCAGCCAATCTGCACTTGGAGAACAATTAAAATTGCACAAATGAAAAGAAAAAAAATGCGAATAGGACCTATACTTCTCGTTTTAGGTCTACTCAACCTATATCAAGCCGCTGCTCAACAGGATCCTCTGTATACCCAATACATGTATAATCCGGCCATCATAAACCCTGCGTATGCTGCTAGTGTGAATCACTTGCAATTCTTTGGTTCTTATCGCACCCAATGGGTAGGACTGGAGGGAGCTCCTAAGACAGCGTACTTATCAGCAACTACCCCATTAAATGATTCCGGTTTAGGGATGGGATTCCATTTCAAAAATGATCATTTAGGAGTGATGGATGAGAATCAATTATCGATTGATTTAGCGTATACCATACAAGTAAATCAGGAATATAAATTGGCTTTTGGATTAAAGGGAAGTGGAGCTCTTTTGGATGTGAATTACGATAAACTAAGTATATATGATGGAACAGACCCTATGACAGCTGCCAATATTGCCAATTCGTTTTCTGGGAATGTAGGAGCAGGGGTGTATTTCTATTCTGATATTGCTTATTTAGGATTATCTGTACCGATGATTGTTTCAAGTAAGAAATACGATGACAATTCATATAGGGTCTACAATGAAAAAGCACACTTTTACTTGATGGGAGGGGCTGTTTTTGATTTGAATTATTACATCCAGTTTAAGCCTGCCGCTTTGGTGAAGGTAAATCCATCTTCACCACTACAAGTCGATCTGACAGCTAACTTTTGGTTCCATGAGAAATTAACACTTGGTGCAGCGTATCGTTGGAATTCTTCTTTCAGTGGTTTGGTTGGATTTCAACTGAATAAAGGCTTATTCATCGGTTATACCTATGATGCCGATACCCGTTCACTATCCAAGTATCACTCAGGTTCTCATGAAATCTTCATGAAGTTCGAATTATTTACTAATAATAGAAGAAAAGTAGCCCCGCGATTTTTCTAAATACAAACAATTATGGTTAGATATTTATATAAAAGTGTTTTGCTTTGTTTGTTCTTTACAAGCCTAAGTGGCTTAGCACAAACGCGAAAGGAAAGAAAAGCAGATCACAATTTTGATACATATGCCTATATAGAAGCCATCAAAGTGTATGAGAATATAGCAGAAAAGGGATTTATAAATACCTCTATTTTAAGTAAACTAGGTGATTCTTATTACTTCAATGGCAAGTTTGTTGAGGCGCATCAATGGTATGCTAAGCTCTTTGAGGAGGATTACCCAGATAAGGATTTAGTTGCCTTAGATAAAGAATATTATTACCGTTATGCTCAAACGCTCAAAGCGGTTGGAGAATACAAGAAGGCAGATGCAATCTTACAAGAATTTGCATCATTCGAAACGGCTGATTCAAGAGCTGTTTTACTGCTAACTCACACGGAGTTAGAACATCAAACTGTATCAGCTTCTCGTTTTACGATGGCCAATCTAACGATCAATAGCTCGTATTCAGATTATGGTGCTGCGCTTTTAGATGATCAATTGGTATTTACTTCTTCTCGTCTAAATGAAGACATACACAGTAAAGTACATGCTTGGACTGACGAACCATATACTCAATTGTATGCTACAACCATAACAGCGGATGGAACTTTTACACCCCCCATAGTATTTGCAAAAGAAATCGCTTCCAAAGAGTTAAATCGAGGAAGTGCGGTATTTACGCAAGAAGGGCAGTTGATGTATTTTACGAGTAACAACGGATCCATGAAAGGAAGCAAACGCGCAAAATATGACAAAGAGGATTCTTCCTTATTAAAAATATACCAAGCAACGAAACAGGTTAATGGGGATTGGGGCAACGTAGAAGAATTGCCTTTTAATATAGAAGGATACAATACCGCTCATCCTGCATTGACACCCGATGGCAAGTGGATGTATTTTGTTTCAGATCGACCAGGGAGTATAGGTGCATCGGATTTATTTCGCGTCGCTATATACGAATCAAATCGGTTTGGCCCTGTTGAGCATTTAGGAGATGCAATTAATACTGCAGGACGTGAAACCTTTCCCTTTATTTCGAAGGAGTATAACTTGTATTTTTCAAGTGATGGGCATCCTGGATTTGGCGGATTGGACGTGTACAAGACAAAAATAAATCGCGACGGACTCTTGGGAGTACCTGTAAATCTAGGACCAGATCTCAATAGCTCGTTTGATGATTTTGGATTTTATATCGACAGCACATCGAAAAAAGGGTTTGTGTCTTCCAATAAAGCAGGAGGGCAAGGAGGAGATGATGTATATCTCATTATAGAGAAACCGTGTATTCAACTTGTGATGGGAATTGTTTCAGACTTGGATACAAAAGAAGGTTTAGAAAAGGCAGAGGTACAGGTGATAGATGCCATGGAAAAACAAGTGGGTCAAATCAAGACAGATGAAGAAGGTTATTACCAGTTGAATCAACTTCATTGCGGGCAACACTATCGTATTCGCATAAGTAGAGCAGGGTATTTTACGAAAGAACTGGCGCTAACAATTGATCGTAATCTACAGCAACGACTAGATATTGCTTTAGAATCCAGTGATATACAAGTGGAGGCAGGAGATGATTTATTCAAAAAACTAAAGTTAGAACCTATTTACTTTGATTTTGCTCAATCCACTATTCGCCCAGATGCTCAAATAGAATTGATGAAAGTTGTAGCAGTCTTACAACAATTTCCCAACCTGAATATTGAGATTCGTTCCCATACAGATAGTCGAGGAGATGATACGTACAATCTGATGTTATCAGAACGTCGCGCTCAAGCAACAAGACAATGGATCATAAAACAAGGAATATCGGCTACTCGATTGAAAGCCAAAGGTTATGGAGAAAGTCAATTGCTAAATGAGTGCAGCAACGGAGTGCCTTGCGACGAAGATCAGCATCAACTCAACAGACGAAGTGAGTTTATCGTTGGGGAATAATTAGGATTGAAGAATAAAATAAATTTAAAAGAAAGAACACAATGAAAACGAAATATTGCACTATACCGTTAGTTGTACTCCTCTTAGGAGTATCAACTGCGTTGTTTGCACAAACGGGGATTAACACCAAGAAACCTTATGGAGTGTTTCATATTGATGGAGCCTCTAGCGTAGAAACAACAAATCCATTACACGACAAACCAACAATTTTACAACAATCTGATGATTTTATAGTATTGGAATCTGGAAGTGTGGGAGTAGGAACGATCGAACCCCATGCATCTGCTATTTTAGAATTAAAATCGGATAAAAAAGGGATTTTAATTCCCAAAGTAACTTTGCAAAATGCTACAGATATTGTGACAGTAAAAGATCCAGAAAAAGGGTTGATGGTATACAATAAAAAAGTAACCACTGGACTACAATATGAAGGTTTCGTGTATTGGGATGGACAACAGTGGAAAACCCTAGCCAATGACGTTTTAGCACAACCTAAAGTGACTACTTTGCATTGTAATGAGGCAGTGCTATCACCTGCTGTATTGAAGTCGGGTGTACCCTATGTAGGTTACTTAACTATCCCTTACTCAGGAGGAAATGGAGCTAAATATGAAGAAGGTAGCCCCTTGAGTTCTTTCGGAAATGGAGGGCTAGTGGCTACTTTAGAATCAGGTCAATTGAATATGGGGAATGGAAAACTAACATATAAAGTAGTCGGAACACCCAACAATGATGGAGGAGAAACAGGTAGAGCAGTTTTTAGTCTGGTTTTTGGTGAACAACATTGTGTGGCATTAGTAGGTGAATCGCCTTCTGGAAATTCGGGTTTTAAAACGGAAAAATTAGTTTATACAGGTTCTCAGCCCAATCTTAATCAAGTACTGACTATTGGTCGATTTCAATTTCGATACAATACGAGTAGCAGTAGTACAAGTGGGTGGGGGCCACAAATTGCCTTAGTTAATTCTGTTTCCATGGGAGAAACGTATCAAATAGGTGTTGATAAACGCCAAGGACAGGGTGGTTCTGGAGTTAGTTTTTATACGAGAGAAGTTACTTTATCTAGTAGAAATGACTTTAAATTCATGGGTACTAGTATGGGAGCTGGAGATGTTACTGGAGTATTTACCTACTATGTTGGTGATGTAGCGCATAAAACACTGTATAAAGTAACCTTTTATCACGCGGGTAATGGAGGAGGCGTATATGCTATTTTAGCCGAACAATATTATTAATTCATTCCCTTTTTTCCTTTTTCAAGAAGCATCAAATCAGTTTGGTTTGATGCTTCTGCTAATGGTACGAAAAGCCAAAAGATAAATGTTTTTTTTTACGAAATGACCTTCTATTTTTATCTTTTTTTAGGCTGAAAAACACAGACTTAATCAACTTTGCATACTAAATAGTAGAAAAGAAGTTATGAGAAAAATACAATACATAGTTCAATTTTTAGCGTATCTATTTCTCATTAGTAGCTATGCTCAAATCGGGATTAACACCCCTATGCCAGATTTATCTGCTGCGTTGGACATTACGGCTACTGATAAAGGTTTTTTACCACCGAGAATTGCCTTAAAAGGAATAAAAGATACTATAACCATTGCAAAACCTGCATCGGGCTTGTTCATTTACAATATAGCAACAACAACGAATGGGCAAGAAGCTGTCACCCCAGGATATTACTATTTTTCAGGTGCGACATGGGTTAGAATTGGAGATACGGGAAATACGTGGAGTACACAAGGTAATTGGGGTATTAATGCTAGTAATCAATTTATAGGTACGCTAGATGATGCGGATCTTGTTTTTAAGCGAAATAAAGTCAACATGGGGTTTCTGGCATCTGAAAATATGGCCTTGGGGCGTGAGGCGCTTACGGCTTTAACAACAGGGAGATATAATGTTGGCCTTGGATTTTCTACCCTGACTAAAAATACAACCGGTTCATTCAATACCGCGGTTGGAAATGGAACTTTAAGCCAAAACCTAACGTCTTATAATACGGCTATTGGTAATAATGCATTATCGAATCTTTCTTCAGGTGATGCGAATACAGCTGTAGGAAATGGTGCGGCTCAAAATTCGAGAAATGGCCGAATGAATACTACCATGGGGCATAATGCCTATTATAATGGATTCGCAGGCGGACACAATACCATGTTGGGCAGTTATGCCGGATTTAATAATTATTATGGCAACTACAATACTGTAGTAGGAGCAGAAGCGATGTACAACAATCAACACGGAAACTACAATGTCGTTTTAGGAAAAGGAGCTTTGTATCAACTAAAGCCATCAGCAGCCAATCAAGGAGATGCTAATGTGGCGGTAGGAAACGATGCTGGACTTAATTTAACTACGGGAAATCAAAATATTTTTCTCGGTGCTCAAACGGTAGCTAGTGACCCAACAGGAGATAATCAACTGAACATCGGAAATAGTATTTATGGAGTAGATATCAATAGAGGCAATACGGCAAGGATTGGGGTCAATACAGCTCAACCAGATGTGTCTGCTGTTTTAGATTTGAAAAGTACAAATCGCGGGTTTTTACCTCCTCGAATTGCACTAAAAGGAACGGATGATCAAGTGACGATAAAAACACCTGCTCAAGGATTATTGATTTACAATACCGCACAAGTAGAGAAAGGGGCACTTTCTGTTTCGGCAGGATACTATTATTTCGATGGACTTCATTGGGTTCCTTTTCGTTCAGAACAACAAGGATGGGGAACGAGAGGAAATTCGGATACTGATGCAGAACAGGATTTCATGGGTACAGTGGACAATCAGGATGTCGTATTTAAAAGAGGCAATATAAGAGCAGGATTATTGAGTTCAACTAGTACCTATAACACCTCTTTTGGAGTCAATACGTATAAGGGAACACCTAAGGGAAGTTATATAGGGCGATGGAATACCGCTATTGGGTATGGTGCTTTATCTGGAAACAATGATGCTGGGCTAGTGACGGGGCATGATAATACTGCCGTTGGAGCAAATAGTTTAAGTATAAACAACAAAGGGCAAAACAATACCGCTGTTGGTTCAGAAGTGTTGAGATCCAATATGACGGGTAATGACAATGCAGCTCTTGGTTTTCAGGCGATGATTTCCAACCGCATTGGAGGAGAGAATGTGGCAGTAGGTCGAAGTGCTTTAAGTGGAAATAGCGAAGGGAGCCAAAATACAGCGGTGGGGTTTCACGCATTGAATCAAAATATTTCTGGGAAGTTTAATACCGCAGTTGGGTATTTGTCAGGTGTAGAAAATGGCTTTGGAATTATACACAATACTACAGCAATCGGAAGTCAGGCTAAAGTATACCGTTCCAATGTTATTCGCTTGGGAAATAACGAAATTACCACTATTTACGGTCAAGTTCCTTTTGCGAGTATTGCTGATGCTCGATCCATGCGCGAAAGTAAACCCTTAGATTTAGGGTTGAATTTCATCGAACAATTAAAACCTGTAGAATATACCCGATCCACCCTTACAACGGGGAAAAAAGAATGGGGAGTCATCGCACAAGAGGTACAAGGAACTTTAGACACAATAGGGTATACTAATGCTGCACTCATCGAATCTGAAGGAAGCTCCGAGCAACTCTTACTCCTGCGATACAGTGAGTTAATAGCCCCCATGATTAAAGCCATTCAAGAGCTCTCGGAAGAAAATAAAGAATTAACGAGACGATTGGAAGCTTTAGAAACACAACCCTGATTCTTTAGTCTTACATGGAGTGATTTTGTTGTAAGGAGTGAGACTATTCTTAAAAAAAAGAGGAGGAGAATGTAAATTTGCATTGTTTACAGTAGGCATAAAAATAGCGCTAAAGTATTTTAACTTTAGCGCTATTTTTACTTCTAAAAGATAGGGATCATCTTTTATTCTTCCGCATGTAAACCTATTTTATTCCCTTCACTATCTAAAATCATCGCGATATAGCCTACAGGACCAAATAGCTGTTTGGGCTCTATAATTTGACCTCCAGCAGCTTCTACCTTATCGAGTACAAGTTGAATACTTGGGCTCGCATTGAGGTAGACAATTGTTCCGTGTTGTGAAGGTAGTGTAGTGGATTTTGCTAATACACCCGTTACTCTTCCAGACGTAGCTTGGACAACGGTTGGATTAAAAGGAAAGAAAACACCTTCATTAGCTCCATCCCCTTGTTTGATCATGTCTATAGCTAAAATGGTTTCATAGAATTGTTGTGCTCGATCAAGATCTGTAACTGGAATTTCAAACCAAGTCAGTACATTGGTTTGTGAGTCAATTTTTTTTAGTTTCTGCATGTTGAATCATTTTTCAACAAAATAATACCATAGAAAGTAGATATACCTGTGACTAATGTCACATAATTCTGCGTTTTCTTATACGACTTAATGTTTCTCTTTTTACACCTAAAAAAGAAGCAAGTTGAGAAAGAGGGACTCGTTTTAAAAGCTCGGGTTTGGTCCTTTCTAAGTAAGCTAATCGCTCTTCAGGGGAATACAATTGGAAAACAGTAGATAATTCTTCTTGCTTGATGGCATACAAACGAATACAACATCTTCCTAGTGCTTCAATGGCTAAGGAATGTTTGGCAATGTCAAACAATTTTTCTTTATCAAAAATGATTGCGGTTAAGGGCTCAGTAGCAATAATATTAAAATTTGATTTTTGACCTGAGCCGAAACTACTGAGGTTGGTTGCTATTTCATCTTCAAAGTAAAAGAAGGTGTTTTTAATTTCCCCATCAATTTCATAATAGCTTTTGCATGAACCACTTTCAATATAAAATAAAGAATTACATACTTCTTCTTCTTTTAATAAGAATTCATTTTTCTTAAATACCTTTTTACTTAATGCAGGTTGAAGTAATTCCCAGTCTTCAGTAGTAAAGGGAGTTAGTGAACGAATGAAAGTTAAAACCTTAAGCATGGGGTTGTTTTTATTAGATAGAAACAAATGTCTTTTATTTATTTTAGTAATCAAGCGTTTGCTTTCTCTTTTTTAAAATAAGTTCAATTTCCTGATGTATAGAGGTGATTCAAATCGTTATTCAACGATTCATTATAGTATTGTTTTATACCTTTTATTCGTGGATATATAGGAAAAATAATAAAAGACCTAATTATCTTTGTTAATGAGAACAAGTAAGTAAATAAATTATTTATTTACTTGTTTGAATCCTTTTTTGAAAGAATAAAGACACATTCAGTATTAGATAAATAGTGGGGACTACTACTAGTGAAATTTCGTTTTCAGTATTAGCAAAAAATCTTAAAAACACGCTGGCTCTATAGCAACAAAAAAGAAAACAACAAACAATTATTTTTATTCCTGCTGTTAGATGTACAATCAAACAGCAAACAAGTAGCTCAAAAGGCGCTCTTTTTTTAAAGAGTGCTTTTTGCATTCCTAAGGGATGTTATGGATAGGTATAGGAAGGAAAACGCTGGGTGTAGATTGTGGAAAAAAGAAGGGTGATTTTTTGTGTTCACAGAAAAATCACCCAGTCTGTTTAGTATTCTAGTAAAAGCGAGAACAATTATTCTGCCTTTAGTGTTGCAAGTACTTCACCCTTTGCATTTTTAAGTAGTAAAGTAGTTGCTTTAATTTCAAAAGAGGTACTATTAGTTAGTACTTCAATAAACTTTTGTTCGATTTCAAGGTTTGGACATGCCATTTGTGTAGAAGCTATTTGGCTAATAGTAAGTGTATTATCCTTACTCTCATAGCTCGCTCCAAAACCATTACATCCCAAATTTCCATTTACACTGTGATCTGGATTAAACGTCAATTGAGGCTCCTTAGGAAAATCTTTATCTAATGTGATAGCCTGGTTGTTTACTTCCGTTAATTTCCACACCGTTCCTACAAGTGCAGCATGGGTAGCAGCAACTTGTTCTGTTGCAGTTTGATCTTGTGGTGTAGCTGTTTCTTTTTTACTGTTACAAGACACAGTAGCGATTGCTAAAGCAACAATTAAAGTGATTTTTTTCATATTTTTTTTACTAATGTACATATAATTGAGATTATTTAAGAATTATATGTGTTATTTTGACTGCAAAATTCATAAAAAAACACCTAGCCAAACAATGTATATATGCGAATTTTTATTACATATTATAAATGAGGGTAGGGAGGGTTTTTCTGTCTATATTTAAAATTTTGTTATACTATTCTTTTTATTATGCTAATTGTTTTGTATTATTACTATTGTTTGTGTGTGATTGTTGTAGTTTTGTAATTTATAATCCGAATGGATGAATAGCGCTTCATCAGCTGCTTGTTTTAATAGATTAGGTAAGAGACAATTAGAGGTTTTGAATATGGATAAATTAATAGTAGAAGAATTTCACCATAGTGCGAATACTAGTTTATATATTAATTGTAGGAATCTTCATGAATTAATAGAAGAGCGAACAGATACTATTTTTAGCCCACATAAATTAAACTTCTTTTGTATTCAATTGTATGTACAAGGAGCGGGAACCTATACGGTCGATTTTAATCCCATAGCAATTCATGCAAAACATGCGTTAGTAATTGCTAAAAATCAAATGGGGCAATTTATCAAACCCGTAGACTATGAGGCTAAAGTGCTCATATTTACGGAAGATTTTTTCTGTATTGATGAACTTCATTTTCAATTTTTTTATAGCACAAATCTTTTTACGTTAGCGGAGCGCTTGGCACTTTTGGATGTGAGCGAACATTTCGATGAATTAGTGATACTGTTTGATTTGATTCGAAGTGAGTTAGATAAAAAGAATTATTTAAAAAAGCGACAAGTTCTCAATAATTACCTCTTTAATATTCTGTTACTTCTGGAAGAATGCATCGACCAGACGGAGTTAGAAAAACTGACAATCTGCAATGAAAGATACATTGTATCCACATTTAAAGCCTTAGTGAATAAAAAATTGGACAAGAGCATGAGTGTAAAAGACTATGCTGCTGAGCTCAATTTAAATGTTAGAACCATCCAATATGCTTTTAAACACGTAGAAAACAGAACGCCTTATGATTGGATTTGCGAGCGAATTGTGATGGAAATCAAGCGCTGCCTACTCTATAAGAACATAACAGTTAATGAGATCTCCATTTTTTTAGGATTTAAAGAACCCAATCACTTAACGGTATTTTTTAAAAAACAAACGGGAATAACGCCCATCAAGTTTAAGCATAATTTCAAAAATTAGTTTCGATATGCTGTAAAGCTAAGGGACATTTTCGCAGGAATACGCACAGGCAATTCTTCCAAATTTCGTTTTTAAAAATTTAAAAAATGACGCCTTATTTTTAAACGTACACTTCTTCTTTCCGTACTACAAGAGATGAAAAAGGCGCCATTCACCTTGTATATTCTTTTTTTAATACTGGGTTCATCCTATGTTCATTCTACGTTCATCTACCTTTTCATTATCCAAATAATCGTAATGATTCCCTAACAATTCAATAACCTTAAATTCTAGGTGTAAAATCAATTATTTCACTCCTTTACTAAACCAAACGTCTGATTAGTTTTGAGTGAACAAGAATTAAATAAGCGCCGATGTATTCAGTATCTCACTAGAGAACATACTGAAGAAGAACGAATTACTTTCGAAATAGATTTGCTTTTTGATGAAGAGCTAAAAAGCACCTATGAAACGTACTGTTTGTTGTGGAAAGCTTATCCTACCAATAATGAAATCTGGCAAGAAGCCAAGCAGCAATCAAAAAGAAAAAAACAGGTGAACACTTGGTATATCCGAGTGGCCTGTACGATTTTGGTGCTGATCGGCAGTTTTATGATGACGTATTTGCTGGTTCAACCTACTGTGAATCCAGCGCATTCCGAATACCGTATCTACACTAATTTACCAGGGGTGCGTAAACAAGTAACCTTAGAAGATGGGAGCGTTGTTGTGCTTAATGGACAAGCGCGTTTGCAATACACACAAAATGATTCTATGCGTTTAGCTTGGCTAGAAGGGGAAGCCTTTTTTGATGTAGTCAAAAATGTAAACAAGAAATTCCTCGTCAAACACGAAGATTTAGAAATTGAAGTAGTGGGGACTCAATTTAGCGTCAATACCCTCGGACAAGAAAAACGAGTAGCCTTGCTTTCAGGAAAAGTATTGGCCAAATTAGGCAACGGCGAACAACTATACCTCAAACCCAATGAGCAATTAGTATGGAATACAAACTTAGGGGAAGTTAAGCGATTCAAAACCAACGCAGAACAACAAATGAGTTGGCGCAATGAAAAGCTCATCTTTGACAATACTCCTTTAGCACAAGCTTTAACTCAAATCAATCAATTTTACGGGGTCACTTTTGTGATTCAAGATCCTGTTTTTGCACAAAAGCGAATCACAGGCGTATTTGATCAAGTAACCCTAGATGAATTCATACAAGCACTCGCTTTTGTGGCCAACTGCACCATCACCTTAAATAATACCAACTATTTAATCGAACCTTATGCCCAATATCCTCTATCAAAAAAGCAGCCCTAAGCCAGAAGATGATCTGGTGTTGTTTCAAGAAATAGCCCAGGGAAATAGACTCGCTTTTGAACGGTTTTATGTCAAGTATTACCAGTATTTATGCCGTTTTGCCTTGAGTTATGAAAAAGACCTGTACCTCGTTGAAGAAAAAGTATCGGATGTTTTTTACTATATCTGGCAGAAGAAAGAAGAGTTAAGTAAGATTGAAAATCCCAAGGTTTATGTTTTTACGATGACCAAGAATATGTTGTTTCAACAGAAGAAAATCACCAGAAAAACAATGCTAGACTTGGAATTTGAAACCGTAGAACACAAGCATTATGTCTCCACCATTGAAGACGATATCATACAGTCTGAACAAGAGGCCGACTTGCGACAAGCACTCTTGCATATTATAGATAAGATTCCGCCGAAATCAAGACGCATCTTTGAGATGAGTCGAATTGACGGACTGAAATACCAACAGATTGCAGACATTTTAGATCTATCTGTTAAGACAATTGAAAGCCATATGCACATTGCTCTGAAGACGATCGCCCTAGCATTAACCCAAACAAATAAAACTAAATAACCTACACCATGATGAAAAAAAGCGTCTTGCTAGCCACCTTAACTTTAGCTAGTATAGCAACACAAGCCTCCTCTTTATCTGCCGTCCCAAACGAGCAATTACAGGGGCAAGTAAAGAAAACGTCTAAATTAAAATTAACCCAAAATCAAGCAACACTCAAACAAGTATTTGAGCAGGTAGAAGCGCAAACCCAGCAACACTTTGTTTATATTGCTGCCGATATTCCGGTCAGTAAAAGCTATGAATTTACAACAGAATACGATTCGTTAGAAACGTTACTTCACCATATTGCTGCTAAGGCCAATGTATCCTTTCAGGCCCAAGGTAATCAAATTCTTGTGAAACCCAATACACAAGTACAAGAGCGCATTCTTGAATTCAAAGGAAAAGTAGTCGATCAAGATGGACTGCCTATTATTGGCGCCAATGTACGCGATAAAGACAATGAATTCATTGCAGTAACCGATCTAGATGGACAGTTTACGCTGACAGTAACCAAAGCGCCCATTACGCTTTCTTTCTCCTTTATGGGTTATAAAACCAAAGATTTGAGCTTTTCGAAAAACAACCTGAATATTTTAGTGAAGTTGGAAGAAGACAATCAAATGTTAAGTGAAATTGTTGTGACGGGACAAGGAGCCGATGTACAGAAAAAGCGTTTAGCCAATAATGTAACCGTAATCAAAGCGAGTGAGTTAGAAAAAATCCCAGCACAACGAGTAGATCAATTATTAGCAACGAAACTTCCCAATGCACAAATCAACCTAACAGGAGGGCAAGCGGGATCTACTTCATTGATTCGCTCTCGTGGTGTGAACTCGGCTTTTTTAAGTAGTACGCCCATTATTTATGTGGATGGAGTACGCTTGGATAACAACAATACTCGTGCTTCTCTTGGTGGAAGTGCACAAGGAGCTTCGATGAGTTCGATTGCAGATATTCCCATGGATAACATCGAAAAGATTGAGTTTATCAATGGAGGAGCAGCCACAACATTATACGGATCTGATGCAGCCAATGGGGTAATCCAAATCTTTACCAAAAAGAGAGGAATGCCAGGAACTTATGTCAATGTATTTACAGAAATGGGAGTGGAAACACCAACGACAGATTTCTTGTATTTTGATCGCACAAAAGACTTGTTGTTTGAAAATGGATTTTATCAAAAATATCGCTTAAACCTCAATGGAGAATCAGATAGTGGTTTTGGTTATAATTTCTCAACAAGCTACCAAAACTCATCAGGGGTACAAATACACAAGCAAAATGAAAATCAAAAATTTGATTTAAGCTCAGGATTTCATGCTAAGCTTTCAGAAGATGTAACCTATGAAAGTTCATTCATGTATGTTCACAATGCCTATAAACGAAACCGAAACGGAAACCAAGGGGGATATACGGGATTGTGGTTTGCGGAAGATGGAGCTTCTAAAATTACAGGACCGGGTTTTAAAAATCGCCTAAACGAACTGACGGATGAGGAATTTGCCGTGATGAAAGAGTTTGTGAATAATGCAGAGCGATTACAAGACAACAACATTACAGTGAATCGATTTACAACTTCGCAACAATTCAAGTACAATCCTTTGGAGAACCTATCCTTTAAATTAGTAGGAGGATTAGATTATCGTATTCAAGATCAAGAGAATATAGAAACCAATGAGTACTTGACAGCCACGAAAGGGCAATTGATTAAAGATCAGGGAAGTATTCAGAAAATACAGCGTAAATATTTAGGATTGACCGTAGAGTTCAACGGACAGCACAATATTAATGTTGGAGATTTCTCTTTCATTACAACCGTAGGAGGACAATTGTTTAGAAATTCGGATAATCAGACGTTGATTGAAGGGCGCAATATCCGAGATGGAGCCTATTCAATCTCAGAAGCTGCTATTCGCACCAGTGATGAATACATCAGTGAAGTATTGAACTATGGATTTTATCTTTCGGAAAACGTAGGATATAAAGATAAGTTGTTTTTGGATGTGGGGGTACGTGGGGACCGTAACCCTTCATTCGGAAAGAATATTGGGGTACAATACTATCCTAAAGTAGGGGTATCGTACATGATGTCGCAAGAAAGTTGGTTTGCCAATCCACTGGTGAATACCTTGCGATTGAGAGGGAGTTATGGGGTAGCAGGTAATTTACCTCCTGCTTACGCCAATGAAAAAACAGTTGCTTTTGATGGATACCTTGGTGAACAAGCAACGCGTTTTAGCCAACCAGGTAATGATGACTTACGCCCAGAGAAAACACATACATGGGAAACGGGAATTGACGCTTCATTTTGGAACAACCGCTTGACCTTATCTGTGGGGTACTATTACTCTAAAACCAAAGATGCCTTGTTTTATGTACCACCAGCCCCTTCTAGTGGATATACGAAAAGCCAATTGTACAACATAGGAGAAATTGAGAACAAAGGTTTTGAGATGAACTTTGCGTTGGAAGTTGTGCAATCACAAGACTGGAATGTTTCGCTTACAGGATCTGTCAATACCTTAAAAAACAAAGTATTAAGTACAGGTGGAGCACCTGCTTTTAATATCAATGGATTCAGTTCTAGAACATTACAAACAGTAGTGGAAGAAGGAAGACCCGTTGGATTTATCCGTGGAAACTATGGAGTAATAGGAGAGGACGGAACGTTAAAAGAAACTATTCCACAAGCGTATTTAGGAAGTACAATTCCAGAAGTATTTGGTAATATCGGTTTGAATTTACGCTATAAAAACTGGAGTTTATTTGCAAATGCCAATTACCAAACTGGAGGATATGCTGCCAATTGGGATGCCCAGTTTAGATACAATTACGGAGCATCGGATGATTTTGTACCAAAAGAAGAAATCGATAAAAACGGAAGAACCAATTGGTTGAACTTAACCAATCGCTTTGTAGAAAAAACAGATTACCTCAAAATTAGAACCATCGGATTATCCTACTATTTAAGACCAGCAAATCCGAGTTTATATCAATCCATCACCTTTGGATTTACTGTTGCGAATCCATTCAATTTTACTGCTTCATCTTTTGATCCTGAAGCGACCATCAGTGGCGCTGCTCAAGGACAAGGCGGGGCATCAACAGGAGGAATTGCCTATGCAACGTACTCTGCACCAAGACAGTTTTTAGGATCTATTAAAATTAATTTCTAAGTCGACCATCATGAAAAAAATAAGTATCGCTTTAAGTGTTGTTTTTACTCTAGCTCTAACAACGGTAAGTTGTGTGGATAACCCTTATGTAACGGAAGACAACTACCTGAATAAACCCAATGCAGGACATAGCTGGGTGATTGGGTTGCAAAAACAAATGGCTTTAACCACTAATATTATTGTCATTAATGCCGAAATCACCTCTGACAATTACTTCAATAATTACACCCAATATTCGAAAGTATTTGATCAACCTCAAATTGATTATTTTGATCCTGACGTCAATAATTTGCAAGCGAGTATCCAAGCGTTGCGCGAAATGGCTACTTATGGATTGGAAGTTGTTTTACCAAAAGATCCAACCTTGACCGAAACGGATATTGCCTATATGAATTTCTGTAAGGGATATGCCAATCTATTAGGGGGAGAGCTATTTCTGGGGTTACCTGAATCGAACTTAGGCCCTGTTATTACAGCCCAAGACATGTTGAAAAAAGCCGTTGAAAATTTTACAAAGGCGTATGAATTAGAAACCAAAGCAGACAGTAAAAATGCCTATGCCTTGTTTATTGCACGTGCCAATTACCGCTTGGGCAATAAAGCACAAGCTAAACAATATGCAGAGATGGCTATCGCTACGCCAAACTTACTGTACAACATTCAGTTTGACGGTAAAAACAGCGTGCCAAATGAAATGCAAAATGCAACCTATGATGCCTTGCCGAATCGCTTAGCTCCATTGCCTCGTTTAGACTACCTTGATCCGAAGTTTTTCTCGGTGGGAACCCCACAAAATGATCAGAAATCACTAGCACTGGCTAAAGGTGAAGAAGGATATTTAATATTAGCTGAAATTGCTTTAGCAACACAAGATATAGCAGGAAGTAAATACCAGTTATACCAGCTTTTGGACTTGGTTGCTTCTCGACCAACGGAATTAGTGGATGACAAAAGAGAAACGAGAAATGGAGGAATCCGCCCAGATTATCCGTTGAAAGAAGTAAAGGTTCGCTTTGATGCAAACGCACCAGAAAAAGAAGGATATGTACTGGATCGTCAAAAAGGAAAAGTACTGGTGAGTAAAGTATCGGGAACCAAGGTAACAAAAGCCGATATTGAATCAATCACTACCGCAGATGAGTTGTTGTATACGATTTATTTGTTGCGCCAAGAAATCTTCATCAGCGAGGGACGTCGTTTGGCTGATTTGGGAATCAAATTTCCTATTTCGCAAATTGAAGCGGGAAACAATGCCCATGTTTCTGCGGAATATACCAAAGCGTTAATTCCTGATTTTATTCCGGCAAAGGCTGGGATGGATGATTTTACAACCGATGCAACAACGGGAACTGTAACGATGAAATACGACATGAATAAGGTATTGGTTACGCATAAGAATAGCCCATACATCATGCCTTTATTTAAATAATAAGTGAACAATGAGAAAAGTAATTTTAAGTATAGGCTTGAGTTGTGTATGGGTATGTACCAGCTGGGCACAGGACATCAAACACGTCATCTTAGTGAGTATTGATGGATTCCGTCCTGAATTTTACCAAGAAGAACAATGGGGAACGCCCAATTTAAAACAAATGGCAAAAAAAGGAGTATCGGCGAATGGGGTGCGTACTATTTTTCCTTCTGTTACCTATCCTTCCCATACAACCTTGTCAACAGGAACGCTCCCGCATAAGCATGGGGTATACTACAATACAACCGTAGGCGAAAATGGTCAACCTGGGGAATGGATTTACGATAGTAAAGACATTAAAGTACCTACAATTTGGGAAAAAGCAAAAGCAAAGGGATTGATTACGGCTTCGGTTTCTTGGCCAATTACGTTACACAATACGTTTATTGATTACAATTTACCAGAAATATGGGATTTTGAACGCCCAATGGATCGCATTACGCCAACCAAATTATACGCCACACCGAAAGGGTTGTTTGATGAGGTGATGACGCAAGCATTGGGGCAAATTCACTACAATCAGTTGAATTTAAGTAGTCTCGCAATGGATGAAAACCTAGGGCGTAGTGCTGCTTACCTCATCAAAACGTATAAACCCAATTTGCTAACGCTACATTTGCCAAATACAGATGGTGCACAACACAGTGAAGGTAGAGAAGGAGAAGAAGTAGCTCGTGCAATTGCTGGTGCGGATAAAGCAATAGGAAATATTTGGGATGCAGTGGTTCAGGCCGGATTAGAGAAGGAAACGCTTTTACTTGTAACAGGAGATCACGGATTTGTTTCCACAGATTTTAGTATTGCACCCAATATCTGGCTCAAAGAAGCGGGACTATTGGATCGTGCTTTTTTCTTTTCAACAGGAGGAAGTGCTGTATTGCAAGTGAAAAACCCAAAGGACCAAAAGATTGTAGAAGAGGTAAGTCAACTCATTCGCAAACTGCCAGAACGCTATCAAGCGATGTTTGAACGTATTGATGAATCTCTGATTCGCGCTAGAGGAGGAGAAACAAAAGCGAAGTTGGCCTTATCAGGAAAATTAGGCTATGCGTTTTCGAATCAATCAACGGGAGAAATCGTTACCCCAAGTAAAGGTGGAAAACACGGATACTATCCTAATTTTCATGAGATTTACACCGGTTTTGTCGCGTATGGCCCAGGCCTGAAAGCGGGATTAGTAATTGATGAACTGAATTTAGAAGATATTCCTGTACTGATTAGCAAGGTGTTGCAATTTGAAATGGAAGAAGCGGAAGGCATGTACCTGCCTCTTTTTGAATCAAAAAAAAATGAATCAAAAAAAGAAGGGAAGTAATTGTATTTTAACTGGAAAAGAGTGGAGTAGTAATCTTCACTCTTTTTTTATTTTAGGCTACTTGTATATCCACTTATAGGATAGTTCGAACTTGAGGAATAAGCGAGGAATAAGCAAGAAAGAAATAAGGGAAGAGTGAGGAAGATGTGAGAAAAAGAATTGACGATAGATTCGTGGAAAGGGGAAAATAATTCCATCATTTATTTTATACCTTTAGCCTATTCTTATTAAACAAAGCAAATGGCACTACAGAAAATTTTAGTGGTCGATGATGAAGAGAAATTGCGCAAGTTATTATCTCGAATTATTGAGTTAGAGGGATTTGAGGTTCACCAAGCAGAAAATCTAAAAGTTGCTGCTAAGAAATTGGCCCAACTGCCAATTGATGTGGTATTATGCGATGTGAAGTTACCCGATGGGAATGGCGTTGCTTTTGTCGAACAAGTGAAGGTAACGCATCCAACGGTGGAGATTATCTTATTGACTGCTTATGGCAATATTCCAGATGGGGTACAAGCAATGAAGAATGGAGCTTTTGATTATATCACCAAAGGGGATGATAACAATAAGATACTTCCCTTGTTGTATCGCGCCTTAGAGCGAGTAGCTGTCAATCGCAGTTTGGAGCAAAATAAAGTAGATTGTATTGAAGAAGCCACAGGATTTGATCAAGTAATTGGCAAATCTCAAGCTTTTATGGGGGCGATTCATTTGGCGAAGCGCGTAGCTCCTACGAATGCAACGGTATTGTTGACAGGAGAAACAGGAACAGGAAAAGAGGTGTTTGCCCAGGGGGTACATCAAGCAAGTACAAGAGCAACCCATAATTTTGTTGCTATTAACTGCTCCGCGTTTAGTAAAGATTTATTGGAAAGTGAACTATTTGGACATAAAGCAGGATCCTTTACCAACGCTACAAAAGATCAAAAGGGACTATTTGAAGAAGCACATCAAGGAACAATCTTCCTCGATGAAATAGGTGAGATGCCCATTGAGCTTCAAGCAAAACTACTTCGCGTGGTAGAAACGGGAGAGTTTTTAAAAATTGGAGAGACAAAACCAACAAAGGTAGAGGTACGCATCATTGCGGCTACCAATAGAGACTTGGAAAAAGAAATAAAAGAAGGAAACTTTAGAGAAGATTTGTACTATCGTATTTCTGTATTTGAGATTAACCTACCTGCTTTAAGGGAACGCGTAGAAGATATTCCCTTGCTAGCGATGCGTTTTTGCAAGCAATTTGCAGCAGCACAGCACAGTACGGTGCAAACCATCTCCAACGAAGCCTTAGAAGCAATGAAACGGTATACCTGGCCCGGTAATATTAGAGAATTGCGCAACGCTATGGAGCGCGCTGTTATTCTGTGTACGCATACGGCCCTACAACTGGATGACTTGCCTTATGAGGTGCAACAAAAATCCCAAACGGAAGGGGAAGGCCTTGCTGCTTTAGATTTGGCTACGGTAGAAAAACTCCATATTCAAAAAGTATTGCAACACACCAAGGGCAATAAAACCAAAACAGCAGAATTGTTGGGAATTGCCCTAACAACCTTATACCGTAAAATGACAGAATACAACTTGATGTAAGATTGAAATAATACTAGAAAAGCTCCCAATACGGGGGCTTTTTTCGTTTACACCTCAACTTCACCCTATCGTTTTGATAGGGTTGAACGACACAAACCCTATCAGAACGATAGGGTTTTTTTGATGCTGGTTGTTGTGCTTTTTTATAAGATATTGATTTGTATGTAGTTGTGTTGTTGGTGTAAAAGCTGGTATGGCATTCGCTTATACCTAGGCAAAATAATACATCATGAAAGCACAATATGCAGTACAAAGCAGGCGTAGCCCAAAGCGACTACACAACACAGAATGCGCACTTCACGCAATCAATCACAAGTTTACTCTAACTTAAAAACAAACCCATGACCATTTTAGCGTGTATCCTTTTAGGCGTTGTGTGCTTTGTCTTGTTTTACAAAGCCATTCAATTTTTTGATAATCTATAATTTATTAGACCCATGATTTTATTGTTCCTTATTGCGTTGGCAGTATTTGCTTATTTGTGCTATGTCCTACTCAAGCCCGAAAAGTTTTAAAGACAGCTTGAAAGAGACTGTGAAAGAAGTAGGTCTAACCCTACTAATCTTTACGATGGTATATGGCATAGTATACCTCATTCATCAGATTTTATTATTAATTGATTAATTAAAATGAATACAGAAATAATCGGAATCCTTGTCACCTTTTTAGTGGCCATTGGAATTTCCATTCCCTTAGGGAAATATATAGCAAAGGTTTATGCGGGACAGCCAACCTTTTTAGATACAATTATGTCGCCTTTAGAGCATTTCTTCTATAAGAGCAGCCGAATTAAACTAGAAGAAGGCATGACTTGGAAACAGCATTTAGTCGCTTTATTGACGCTGAATGCCGTGTGGTTTGTCGTAGCTTTTATTTTGCTACTGACACAAGGATCATTACCCCTCAACCTAGACCACAATCCGAGTATGTCGCCTGATTTAGCATTTAATACCGCCATCTCTTTCCTCGTCAACTGTAACTTACAACACTATGCAGGAGAAACTGGAGTAACGTATTTGGCTCAATTGGCGTTGATGTTTTTGCAATTTGTGAGCGCTGCCACAGGTATGGCAGCAGCAGTAGCTTTATTTGAAGCATTTAGAAATAAAACCACCACTTTGTTGGGGAATTTTTATGTGTACTTTGTGAAGTCAATTACGCGTATTTTATTGCCTTTGAGTGTGATTGTAGCCGCTATCTTGATCTTTCAAGGTACTCCTATGACGTTTGAAGGGAAAGATACCATCACTACCTTAGAAGGACAGCAAGTAGAAGTATCTCGCGGTCCTGCAGCTGCATTCATCGCTATCAAACACCTGGGAACAAATGGAGGCGGTTTCTTCGGAACAAATTCAGCACACCCTTTTGAAAATCCGACTTACTTGACCAATATGGTGGAGATGATTGCACAGTTGATTATTCCCTTAGCCATGATCTTTGCTTTTGGTTATTACATCAAACGCAAGCGATTTTCTTGGATGATGTTTGGGGTAATGACTCTGGGGTTTTTGTGTTTGGCGATTCCAAACGTAGTAATGGAAGCCAATGGTAATCCTAATATTACAGCTATGGGAATTGACAATAGCCTAGGAGCAATGGAGGGAAAAGAAGTGCGAATCGGTGCTGCAGCTTCGGGGTTTTGGAGCATTGTAACAACAGTAATCTCGACGGGATCTGTCAACTCAATGCATGATAGTACCATGCCGTTATCCGGAATGAATCAATTGCTCGCCATGATGATTAACGCCTTCTATGGCGGGGTAGGTGTCGGCATCTTGAATTTCTTTGTTTTCATCGTATTAGCAGTATTTATCAGTGGATTAATGGTCGGTAGAACGCCAGAGCTATTTGGTAAAAAGATTGAAGCAAAAGAAATGAAAATTGCGATGGTTATCGCTTTAATACACCCTTTCTTAATTTTGAGTAGTACCGCTTTAGGTGCGGCTTTCCCCGAATTTACAAAGGATACCTTAAACAACCCTTCCTTCCATGGATTTAGCGAAATACTCTATGAATATACGTCCTCAGCCGCAAACAATGGAAGTGGATTTGAAGGATTAGGAGACAATACGCCTTGGTGGAACTTCTCTACGGGAATTATATTGCTGTTGGGGCGTTTCTTACCCATCATTGGACCAGTAGCTTTAGCAGGTTTCTTAGCACAAAAACGCTATGTACTAGAAAGTGCAGGAACGTTAGCCACAGATACAACAACATTCGGAATGATTGTATTCACTGTTATTTTAATTGTAGCAGCGCTGGCTTTCTTCCCCGTGTTAACATTAGGCCCTATTGCAGATTACTTTACAATACTAAGTTTATAAAAAATGGCAATTCAACATAATCAAGCTCTTTTTCAAAAAGAGGTCGTACTAAAAGCAAGTAAGGAAGCTTTTAAGAAATTAGATCCAAGAACCTTGTTTCGAAATCCGGTGATGTTTACCGTAGAAATCGGAACAATTATTATGCTTGGTGTTTGTATCTGGATTTTATTCGGAGAAGAAAGTCAAGGGAGTTTGGGATACAATGTGATATTATTCTTCTTGTTATTTATTACCCTATTGTTCGCCAATTTTGCAGAAGCAATTGCGGAAGCAAGAGGAAAAGCACAAGCAGATAGTTTGCGCAAAACCAGAGAGGAAACACCCGCTACATTAGAAGATGGAACAAAAGTATCTTCATCAACCCTTTTAAAAGGCATGGTGTATAGCTGCGTGGCAGGAGATATAATTCCAGCAGATGGTGAAATTATCGAAGGCTTGGCAACGATTGATGAAAGCGCCATAACAGGAGAAAGCGCACCCGTCATCAGAGAAGCAGGAGGAGATAAAAGTGCGGTAACAGGCGGAACAAAGGTATTGTCTGATCGAATTAAAGTACGAGTAACCGCACAAGCAGGAGAGAGCTTCTTAGATAAAATGATTGCTTTAGTAGAAGGAGCCAACAGACAAAAATCGCCCAATGAAATCGCGCTAACTATTTTATTAGCTGGCTTTACCTTGGTGTTTACTCTTGTGATTATCACGTTAAAACCCTTTGCTGATTTTGCCAATGTTGCGCTAAGTATTGGAGCATTGATTTCACTTTATGTGTGTTTAATTCCCACAACGATTGGTGGTTTATTATCGGCGATTGGTATTGCAGGAATGGATAGAGCCTTGAGAGCGAATGTAATTACCAAAAGCGGTAAAGCAGTTGAAACGGCAGGAGATATTGATGTTTTACTATTAGATAAAACAGGAACCATTACGATTGGAAACCGAAAAGCAACGCATTTTCATCCCGCTCCAGATGTAGATAAAAGTGTATTGATCAAAGCAGCAGTATTGAGTTCCCTGCGTGATGCTACACCAGAAGGAAAGTCTATTATTGAATTGGCTCGTGTAGATCCAACAGATTTTACAGTAAACAACCCGCGTTTTATTTCCTTTACAGCGGAAACAAGAAGCTCTGGTATTGATTATGATGAGGTACGCATTCGAAAAGGTGCTGTAGATGCCATCAAAAGTATTTGTGTACAGGCAGGAAATGAATTTCCTTCAGCGGTTGCAGATTGTGTCCGCAAGGTTGCAGAAAATGGAGGTACGCCTTTGGTTGTGGCTCAAAATGAGCAAGTACTGGGCGTTGTAGAATTGCAAGACGTTATTAAACCGGGAATTCAAGAGCGTTTTGCGCGATTGAGAAAAATGGGAATCAAAACGGTAATGGTAACAGGGGATAATCCCATGACCGCAAAATACATCGCAACAGCTGCAGGGGTAGACGATTTTATTGCGGAAGCAAAACCCGAGGATAAGATGAACTACATCAAACGCGAACAAGCAGAAGGTAGATTGGTGGCGATGATGGGGGATGGAACCAATGATGCTCCAGCCTTAGCACAAGCGAATGTTGGGGTAGCAATGAATAGCGGAACACAAGCAGCAAAAGAAGCGGGTAATATGGTGGATCTCGACAATGACCCAACCAAACTCATCGAAGTGGTAGAGATTGGTAAACAATTGTTGATGACTCGCGGTACCTTGACCACGTTTAGTATTGCCAATGACGTAGCGAAGTATTTTGCCATTATCCCCGCTTTGTTCATTACGGCAATTCCCGCCTTGGAAGGCTTAAATATTATGCATTTATACAGCCCTGAGAGTGCTATACTATCTGCTGTAATTTTTAATGCCATCATTATACCTTGTTTAATTCCACTGGCTTTAAGAGGAGTCGCTTATAAACCTATTGGAGCCAGCGCTTTATTGCGTCGCAACTTATTAATTTATGGCTTAGGTGGAGTAATTGTACCCTTTATCGGTATCAAACTCATCGACCTTTTTGTCTCACTTTTTATGTACTAAACAAATGAAAAAAACGCTTATACCCTCAATTATATTAACAACCGTTTTATTTGTGTTGTTAGGAGGAATTTACCCTTTAGTTTTATGGGGAATTGCCCAAGTTGCCCCAAATGCGGGAGAAGGATTTATTGTGGAATCAAATAAAGGAAAACAGTATACCAATATTGGGCAATCCTTTACGACAGAGGCGTATTTTTGGTCGCGCCCTTCTGCTGTCGATTACAATGCAGCAGGTTCTGGAGCAAGTAATAAAGCCGCTACGAATGCAGCATATCTTGCAGAAGTAGAGCAACGCATAGTGGATTTTAGTAGACTGAATCCAACCGTTCAAAAAGAAGAGATTCCCGTGGATTTAGTTACCGCTAGTGGTAGTGGATTAGACCCCCATATATCAGTTCAAGCTGCACGTGTGCAAATCGCGCGTGTTGCGGTACATAGAGGAATAGAAGCTAGTCGTTTGGAACAATTGGTTACAGCACAAACACAGCATCCGTTGTTAGGTGTATTCGGGCCAGAAACGGTCAATGTTTTAGCACTGAATATGGCATTAGATGCTTTACAATAACATGAAAAAGAGATTTTCTTTGGTGGGTGCGCTAGTCATCGGCGCACTTGCTTTTTCATCCGTACAAGCACAAGAACGCAAATGGATGGACGACCTCCAGGTACAAGCTTATGGGGAATTGTATTATATGTACGACTTCAATCAATCCCAATCAGGGCAGTTGAACAATTTTTTGTATTCCTATAATCGACATAATGAGGTGAACTTGAATTTTGGAATGGCCAAATTGAGCTATACCAAAGAAAGGGTGAGAGCCAACTTAGCTTTGATGGCGGGAACCTATGTGAAATCAAATCTAGCCAATGAACCCGAGGGATTAAAAAATATATATGAAGCCAATATAGGGGTGAAGTTATCCCCGACACAAGCACTGTGGTTAGACGTTGGTATTATGCCTTCTCATATTGGATTTGAAAGCAATATAGGAGCGGATATCATGACGATGACCCGCAGTATGATGGCGGAGAATTCGCCCTATTTCTCATCGGCTGTAAAACTGTCGTATAGCACACCCAATCAAAAGTGGTTCCTAGCGGTAAACGTAATGAATGGGTGGCAACGCATACAGCGTCCAGAAGGAAATTCAACATTAGCCGTAGGACACCAATTGACTTATACGCCCAATGCCGCATGGACCTTGAATAGTAGTTCTTTTATCGGCAGTGATACCCCCGATGTGGAGCGCAAGATGCGTTATTTTCACAACTTATATGTTGCGTATCAGTTCAACGAGCAGTTAAAGTTACTTGCCGGTTTTGATATAGGCATGCAACAAAAGGAAAAATACAGTAAGGCCTATAACACGTGGTATGCCCCATTGATTATGGGACAGTATAAAATCAGTGATGCCTGGCGCGTGGCGGCAAGAGTAGAGTATTACGGGGATAAAGAAGGGGTAATTATACAGACAGATACAGCGCATGGTTTTCAAACTTGGGGGTATTCAGTCAATGTGGATTATCAAATTACAACAGAGGTATTATGGAGAATAGAAGCCCGATCGTTTAATAGTAAAGATGCGGTGTTTAGTAGAAATGATCACGCCGTATCAGGACAAACGGTTATAGGAAGTAGTATCGCAATTCGTTTATAGATGGAAAGAGAAACGCGTCAAAGTGCAGAAGATTTTTTAGCACTTATTCGTCGTGCTAAACGAGGAAAGTTTAAGGTATATATTGGGATGAGTGCCGGTGTGGGTAAAACCTATCGCATGTTGATGGAAGCGAGAGATTTACAACGCAATGGCATCGATGTCAAGTTGGGATTTATCGAAACACACAACCGCCAAGAGACCCATGCACTTTTAGCAGGATTGCCTCTTATTCCTCGAAAAGAGGTCTTTTATAAAGGGAAAATGGTAGAAGAATTGGACTTGGAAGCTATTTTAAAAGAACATCCTGAAATCGTTATTATTGACGAATTGGCGCATTCCAACATTGCAGGAAGTAAAAATGCAAAACGCTGGCAAGATGTGATGGAGATATTAGAGGCAGGTATCAATGTGATATCTGCCTTAAATATCCAACACATTGAAAGTTTAAATAATGCAGTGAAAGACATTACGTCCATCGATGTGATGGAACGCGTCCCGGATAAGGTTCTACAAGAGGCGGATGAGGTTGTTAATATCGACCTTACCGCAGATGATTTGATTGAACGATTAAAGGAAGGAAAGATTTACCCTCCTGCTAAAGTACCGGCAGCCTTGCAAAATTTCTTTACGTCATCGAATATTCTTCAATTGCGCGAGCTAGCTTTAAAAGAAGTAGCCTCTCATGTGGAGAATAAAGTAGCTTCTGAGGTGAGTATGTCCGTATCAGCCAAACCAAGTCGATTCATGGCTTGTATCAGTTCGAACGATAAACACGCCAAAAATGTAATTCGAAAAACAGCGCGCTTAGCCAGTTACCTCAATTCAAAATGGTATGTGCTTTATGTACAAACGCCCAAAGAGCATCCAGATAAAATTGCCCTAGACAAGCAGCGACATTTGATTAATAATTTTAAATTAGCTACTGAATTAGGCGCGGAAATTATTAAAAGTGAGCATCCTAATATTGCTAAGGCTATTATGGTTCAGGTAGAACAACGACAGGTCACAACAATCTGTATTGGAAAACCTCGATTGCGTTTATACCAGATTATTTTAGCTACTAATGTATTCAATCAGTTGTTGAAGAAACTGACTTCTTTACCCATTGATATTATAATTTTTTCGAAATGAGAATTAAAACAAAACTAACGTTAGGTTTAGGCCTTCTATTCACGCTAATTATTTTTTTAGGGGGAATAGGAGCGGTATACATTCACTTTTTAAAGCTTGATACACGCAATATCCTACACGACAATTACAATTCACTGTTATATGCCAAGAGTATGTTGCGTGCATTAGATAAGTCGGGGGATGGTCGTTTGGCTCAGTTTGAAGAACAATTGAAAAATCAAGAAGGGAATGCGACTGAAGTTGGTGAAAAGGAAATGAATAGTACGTTGCGTAACTATTTTGAAAACTATAAGAAGAACGGACAACGTCAGGAGGATGTCGTTCAAATTAGGGAATGGTTGATTGAAGTGATGGAGATGAATATGCAGGCGATTGCACTGAAGAGCGAGTTGGCCAATAAAACAGAGGTGCAAGCAACCATCTGGATTGCTATTGCAGGAACTGCCTGTTTTGTCATTGCTTTAGGCTTGTTGATTAACCTGCCTTCCAATATTGCAGATCCCATTCAGAAGTTAACCGCCAGTATTAAACAAATTGCCAGTAGCAATTATAAAGAACGCGTATTTTTAGATAAAGATGACGAGTTTGGAGCCTTGGCTCAATCCTTTAATACCATGGCCCAAAAGTTAGAAGAATACAACAGCAGTCATTTGGCTAAACTGATGCGTCAGAAAAAGAGAATTGAAGCTTTAATTAACAATATGTCCGACGTTGTCATCGGTTTAGATGAGAATATGCAAGTGATATTTGTCAATGAAGAAGCTTGTAAAGTGCTAGGATTAGAAGAGGATGAAATGGTTGGGAAAAACAGTAAGGATCTCGCGTTATACAATGATTTAATGCGATTATTACTGAAGGAGATGAGTCTAGAACAAGTCGAAAAAGAACCGCTCAAAATTATCCACAACGACAAAGAAAACTATTTTGACAAGCAACTCTTGCCCATTGAAATTACCCCAACAGGAGAAGAACACGAAGAGTTGGTAGGGCATGTAATTATTTTGAAAAATATTACCGAATTTAAAGAACTTGATGCTGCGAAGACTCGATTTATCGCCACGGTTTCTCATGAATTTAAAACCCCTATATCCTCGATGAAAATGAGTTTGCAATTGTTGAAAAATGAGCGAATAGGTACATTAAATGATGAGCAAAATACGCTGATTGACAGTATTCAGGATGATGCAGGACGATTGTTGAAAATTACTTCGGAGTTGTTGAACCTGACGCAAATAGAAAGTGGTAAGATCGCGATGAATAAGCAATCGTGTTTAGTTAGTGAGATGGTACAAGACGCCGTAGAAGCCAATCACAGTCAAGCCGAACAAAAAAGAATTACACTCGAAGTGAAGCTTCCCGAAGTCTTACAACCAGTCGAAGTAGATGGAGAAAAAACAATCTGGGTATTGACCAACCTGATTGCCAATGCCATTAATTACTCCCATGAATCTTCAGTAGTACAAATCACTGTAGAACAACAGGAACAAGGAACCACAATTAAGGTGAAAGACGAAGGAATGGGGATTCCGCCCGAATATTTAAACAAAGTATTTGATCGTTACTTTAGAGTACCAGGTACCCATAAAGAAGGTACAGGGTTAGGTTTAGCTATTAGCAAAGAAATTATCGAAGCACAGCAAGGGACTATCACAGTACATAGTGAGTATGGCGTGGGAAGTGAATTCGTTTTATTGTTGTACTAGTAAAAGAGGTGAGAAAATAGCTAAATAATAAGAAAAGATGTAAAATTTATGCCTTTAAATAGTGTATCTTTAAAAGATGAAAAATAAAATACAGGTCGCCTTAGCTTTTTTAGTACTTGCCCTCGCTGGAGGTGCTGTTGTGCTGTATCAAAGATGGAATGCAGTAGCGGATGTAACCGTAACCAAACAGATCGAAAATGATAAACAGCCAAAGAAAAAAGAGAAAAGCCCGTCTTTTATAGCATTAAGTCAATTAGTCGATCAATATGCTGCCCATGCATTGCAACAAGGAAATATAAATGCGTTGGCAATTGCTGTATATAGAGATGGAGAAGTCTTTCAGCGATATTATGGTGTACTGGATTCAGTAACCAACCAAAAACCAACACCCAATACGCTTTATGAAATTGCCTCCATATCGAAGGTCTTTTTGGGGTCAATGGTAGCAAAGGCCGTGGTGGAGAAAAAGCTAAATCTACAGGATGATATTAGGCTCTATTTGCAAGGAGATTATGCTAATCTACAATATGAAGGAACGCCCATTACCATTCAAAATTTATTGACTCATACGTTGGGATTTCAAAAGAAAGCACCACCAAAATTAGATCAGATTTATCAGGGCGTACGAAAGGGAGATTATCAAGCGAAAGCCTTTGATTATACCATGACTGATTTATTGCAAGAATTACAAACCGCAAAGCTAAATAAGAAACCAGGAACGGTCTATGAATACAATTCGGTTGGCCCTGAATTGATGGCGTATATTATGGAACAGGTTTATCAAAAACCATACAAAGAAATACTCCAAGATTTTTTAGATACGCTTGATTTGAAACATACGTATCTGTATGAATACGAGAAACATAAAAAAGATTTAGCTGTTAGCTTTGATGAAGAAGGCAAAGTTGCACCTTGGTTGAAAAATCCATTATTGGGAGGATCTCATGGGATGATTAGTACGTTACCTGATTTGAGTACTTTCATGCAATTTCAACTAGAAAGCAATCATCCGCTTGTTGGAGAATCTTCTCGTTTACTATTTAAAGATGAAGAAGAAGGAGATGATAAAGGCTACTTATGGGATGTAGGATATGGGCAGAAGGAAGGAGCTTACCACGGCAAAACAGGAACATCAAATGGCGTGCAAAGTGGAATTTTAATCTGTCAAGATTCCAATTACGGTATGATTATCATCATGAATAATACTGCAGAAGCAGCCCAAGAGGATTGGATGAATCTATATAATCAAATAGAAACCGCCTTAATCGTATATCCCAACCTGAATTAACAATAACAAAACCATGTTATTCTAGCGGTAAATGGTTATTTCTATTGGAAATGATCAATAAGGAATGTATTTTTAGTATGAAAAACCAAGCATTTTGACGGAGACTGTTAAGATTCAAAACTATAGCCACGCAAGTGAATTAGATCCAATAAGGCATCCTTATTACGATATCTTGTTACTCGATGGAGACTTTGCGTTTACCCTCGATGAGAAGCAGTATCGCTGTCAAGGAAAGACGATTTTATTTATGTCGCCTTTTCAGCAGTTGGAGTGGTTGGAAGTTAATTCACATCAGGCAATCGTCTTGCGCTTTCACGGCGACTTTTACTGTATTGAATACCATAAAGAAGAAGTCGCGTGCAATGGAATTCTATTCAATAACATCTATCACACTCCTTTTGTTCGTGTTTCCGATGCTTTTTTCGACGAAATTCGCTCCTTATATACTAAAATTGAGGAGGTTGAGGATAGCATTCAATCGTATAATGTATCCATCTTAAAATCCTATTTACAGCTAATTTTAGCTTTGGTGAATAGAGAAAAACAACTCGAATTACATCAATGGGATTATCAATTAGAAGAAGACCAACTTCAATTCAAACATCAGTTGGAACAATCTTTTGCTCAACATAAATCGGTGGTATACTACGCGGAATTAAATGGTATTTCCCTTGCTAGTTTTAGCAAGAAAATTAAAAAAATCTACGGCAAAACACCGACGCAATTGATTCAAGAGCGAATCGTATTGGAGGCGAAAAAAACTCCTGCATTTGACAACAAAATCCATGAAGGAAATTGCCGCTGCTTTGGGGTTTGAAGATGAATTTTATTTTAGTCGGTATTTTAAAAAAGCAGTGGGACTATCACCCAGCCAGTTTCGCAAAGAAGTAGGTCTTTCGATCGTAGCAAAAAAGTCTAGGTAATAGGCTATTTTGTCCATGTTATCAGCGGAATTACCCGCGTATTTTTGGATAAAAAAACAAGATGAACATACTTCAAGTTGCTGCAGATTTACAAAAACAATTTTTTAATGTATTGAGAATCGCTATCTGTCTCGTTATGGTGTGGATTGGCGGTTTAAAAGGCTTTCAGTATGAAGCGGATGGCATTGTGCCTTTTGTTGCTAATAGCCCTTTGATGAGTTTCTTCTACCAACACGCCAATGATCGTGTATTGACAGAAGAAGGAAAGGAAGTAGCCGCCTATACTTTGCATAAAAACCCAGAGGGAAAAACAGTAAACCAAAATGTAGATTGGCATACACAAAATGGAACCTATCTTTTTTCATATGGATTAGGGATTGTTATTTGTGCGATTGGTATTTTGGTGTTCTTAGGAATATGGTCATCCAAAATAGGGTTACTAGGTGCTATATTAACGGTAGGGATGTCTTTGGTGACACTTTCTTTTCTCTTGACGACCCCAGAAGTCTATGTCCCTAATTTAGGAGGCGATTTTCCGACACCAAATTTTGGTTTCCCGTATTTATCCGGTGCAGGTCGACTGGTGCTTAAGGATGTCATCATGCTCGCTGGTGGTTTATTGCTAGTTTCGGATGGAGCAAGTAGAATGCTGAAAGACAAACAGAAGGGTAAATAATAAAAAAAACGAAGCTGATGGCTTCGTTTTTTTTGTGGTGAATTCATTCGCGTCTAATTGATATTAGACTGAGTAAAGGAGGAGGGGAAATAAATAATGATAAAAAATTAGTTTTATATTTTTCAATTAGTTGTTTATGAAGTACCGTATTAATATTAGAGTTGTTCGAAAATGTTTCAGAGCATGAAAATATGTAAAGTGATAATGCTATGGCAAATAGATAAGATAGTTATAATTCGTTTTTATGAAGTTTAGAGTTAAGGTGTTTTTAACGGTTTATTTATTATCTATTTAACATTTATTTGAGATTTCTTTAGTGAAATCAAATTCGTTATAAGAGTTAAATTTGCGACTTTTAAATTTAATTAAACTTAATAAATGCAAAGAAGAGATTTTGTTAGTAAGCTGATTCTTGGAAGTTTTTCGATTACGAGTTTAGTATTATTTAACTCATGTGAGAAAGATGATATAGTAGATTCGACAGCAAGAAAAATACGATTTAACAATTTTGAACATAAAGTAAATAAAATATTTATTACTAGAAATGATTTGAAAGAAGGATACTTGATTCAATCTAGTAATAACGATCACATGAGTTCTAGACAAATCATTGTAGGGTTTGTTTTTTATATAGATGATGATAAAGCATATTCATATTCATCTTTAAAAAAGAAGGCTATATGGATTGGAGAAGGTATATATTATTTTAAATATAAAACTCCAATCAAAATAGTTGTCAATAAAGAGGATCATAGAGTTAATTCAAGAGTTTTTATTGAAGAACGATTATTAAGCAACTATATTTTTGAAAAAACACAGTTTAAATCCTTTTAATTTTTAAAAAATAATATATACAGTATGGGAAGACCATTTATAGATAATGATAATTGTATTGGGTGTTATTTATGCATGGAAGTTTGTGGAGTAGACGCTATATATATAGCTAATATTTCTATAGGGGTTGGTAATGAAGAAATGCTACATAAAGGCTATAATATCCATATAGACGATACAAAATGTATTGAAACAGGGTTATGTGCTTCAGTATGTGATTATTGGGCAATTTATACTGTTCATGATGATGATCCTAGGTTACCACCGCCTAAACCAGGTGGAGGTGGAGGTGGAGGTGGAGGAACTCCTTTTCCTCCACCTCCACCAAAAAAAGAATGTACAGAACATATTAATAGATTGCAAGATCAACTCAGTTATGTGAATCAAAATTATTTTGGTATTGAGAAGTTACGAAATTTAAGTAGTGATTTAGGAGTTGTGAGTGATTTGAAAAAACTACAGGAAGAATCGATTATAAAGTTGATTAAGAGTACTGGTGGAGTAATTACTCCAGTTGATTCAAATCTAATTACTTGGGGAAAAATAGGCAAAAGTATTGGTAAAGTAGGATATTTAGCTGTAGCATTTGATGCTTATGATACAATTGTTGCTATTTCTGATGGCAATAGTGATGATGTATGGCTACCGCTTGGAAAGACTTTACTTGGGATTAGTGCAATAGTTGCAAGTGGGCCCATGGGATTAGTTTTTACAGGTGTTTCACTAGGTATAGCAATTTATGATTCAACAAAAACAGATGAAGAAAATAGAAAATTAGAACAATGTTTAACGAATTAAAAATGGAAATAATAAAATCTAAATACAGTCTGAAGTTTTTCTTTTTATATCCACTATTTTTCTTTTTGAATCTTGTGTTTTTAGGTGGACTTATTTATAATCTCTTTACTTATTCAGGAATCGTTTTTAAAGGATATTTTGAAAGAGAGCTATATGATGTGGTTGCAATAGTTTTTCTCTTAGTACTTTTTTTTGCTATGCAATATTATTTAATTTCAAATTGTAAAAGTATAGAGATTTCCGTATCGGAAATCAAAATGAAAAGATTGTTAAGTAAATCATTTCGTATAGCTAAACAGGATGTGATAATTCAGGAAGGACACGATAATATTGGACATAATCCTCAGACAAAAACATTCACGGTAATAAGTAAACAAACAAATAAAAAGTTTAAATTTAGAGAGTTTGAATACAAAAATTATGATAAACTTATTGCTTTCTTAAAGACTGAGGGATATGTTTTTTGTTAAGTATTGATACGAGGGAGATGAGACATAAAGGACGAAATAAAGATGAACGTCGTTGATGTAATAATGCGATCAAATCTAGGATTACACAACTCAAATCAATATTTTTGCCCCCTTTTTAAATTAAAATAAATCCTATGAAATTACGATTTTTAGCATTTTTGCTAACGATTATGACCTTCATCAGTTGTGATGATCCGTTTAAAAGACAAGACTTTTATTTATCTAACCCAACAGCGCAAGAAATAAAAGTGTCAATTGATGACAAGGCGTATGTGCTTGCTCCTCAGAGTTATGAAATACTGAAGTTAGAAGGAGGAATACACGAATTGACGTATAACAATCAAAAAACTTCATTCAACGTATTCAAGCAAAATTCAGGAGGTATTATTAACCCAACACTAGAGCCTCACTATATTTATTCGATGGTGTATGCGACCGAAGGAAATTTTGATAAGTTTGGTGCTAAGATGAGAGAAGTGTGGATTGACGGAGTGAGTTATGAAGATAACATCAAATCAACTAATGCGCTATTCATCGATAATAACTTGTATAGATGTACCTATTTTTTAGGAGAGGAGTACCCTGAAGAGCAAATTACGTATGATAAAAAAGCCGTTGGAAATTTCTTCAATAAGTTTTTTACTAAGGCTGAATTTATTGCGTTTTATGAAGAGATGCTAGTGGAAGAAGAAAAAGGTTTTTATCAGCAAAACCGCATTGAAGGCGGGGAATGCACCATTACAGAACCTGATGAACTAGCGTTAGTATTACCTGATGTGGATCAAGCCGATGTTATTGCCTCATATAAAAAAGAGATGGAATTGGTGCAAGAATTCAAGACCTCAACGGATGCAAGTAGACAAAAAGCAATCCAAAAAGAGTTGTTTGATTTAGCCATGAGTCGTTCAAAATTAGATATCAATTACAGCAAATTGACAACGGCGCAAAATGAATCAATGAATGATTTTGTACACGCAAGTGGTAGAATCTCTGGAGCAGGAATTATTCAGTTGTAAAATTCGAGTATAAAGGAATCCGTAAGGTTCCAGTTGAAATAGTATAAAAAAGCAGATTTTAGGAATGAAATCTGCTTTTTTTTTATGATTTTAAAGATGGTGAAATTATTCTTTAAGGTCAATTTTATAAACAATTGGATGAATACAGAGGGAAGCTAAATCTCCTTGAATAATAAGTAATTTTGCCTGATTTTCTTTTTCATTAAAGTCATATAATCGATAGAGATAATAGTTGTTTTGCTCCTGCCTACTTCGTTGTAATTCATTACTAGTAACAAAAAATGAAGTATCTTTTGGGCCCTTAGTTGTTTTTACTTCGATATAGATTTTAGTCCCATTTTCATTAAAGGATTGAATATCAAATCCTGTCCCATCGCCTTTATCTTTGGCCGTATGGCTTATTTTTTTAGCTAACTTTGGTTTATTTGCTAGAAGTAGTTTTTCTTTTTCGTACTGCATCACCAATAATTCACCTAAATCACCAATCCGTTTATTCTCGATTTTATTTTGAGTGAAATTGGTGAATTTTCCTCTAAAATCGTGAGAAGGGATTTGTACCTGTAACTGATGTGCTTCGGTTTTTGAGAGATTTAATATAGGAGTATGGATGCGAGATATTAGTAAATTAGTTTCTTGGTTTAGGTATTTATCTACAGCGTAAACAAAATCTTGTGTCAAAATAGTTAGTTTATCATCATAATAACAGGTTGCTGCAATTCTATTTGTGTGTAATTTTAGTAACTCTTGATCCAAAGATAGTTCATGTTGAATTATTTCACACATCAACTGAAATTGACCAATGTTTTCCAATCTCCCCTGGATAGGCTTATACAAGAAATCTACTTTTTTAGCAAAGTTTTTAAACATAGTAAATTTATAAAAAAAAGTATCTTTCAGGATAACGTAATACTAAGTATACTATTACAGCTCGATCATCTTGATAGGATTTTCTATCTGCAAAAAAAAGATTATTGATTTTATTTATCTCTTCTTTAAAAGTTTTGATACGGTAGTATAAATCTACTTTTTCATCATACAAAAAAATAAAAAGAGCTTTAACTTCAATAGGTTTTTTTTCCGCATACTGTGTAATCATTCGAAGTGGAAAGTACTGTCCAGCATTTAGTAAATTCTTTGTTTTTGATAGAGATTGAGCTAACATATCAGAGAAATTATCTGAATCAAGATTCCAATTGTCTTGAAAACATTTGACTGCCTGCCATTTGTAAATTTCTTTTTGACTGATAATCTCAAAATTCTCTTTATATCTCGCTATGTATTCTTTTAAAATTTGTTTGTTCATGTGGCTCAATATTTTAGAACTTATGCGGATTATGGAAACAAAGTGTTTAAGTTAATCCTATTTTATCTGTTCTTCTTTTCTTCTTTTACTCTTTTGTGTTCTCATCCAAACATCTACAGCAGCAGCAAAGAGGATGAAGATAAATTTTCCTTTCAGAACAAAATCGATATAAAATTGGAAATTAAGAAGCTCTTCAAAACATAAGATAAAATAGAAAAGAGTTAAAAAACAGAAGTTTTTTAAAATAGGAATCCATTGTATTGGTGTTGATGGTGTTTGCATATTAAATAAGTGAGATATAAGAGTGTAATATAAACAATAAAATGCAGTTACATGAATAAGAAGATAGTTTTAAAAGTTTTAATGTAATTTAACTTCAATAAGCACATCAATATTAGTGTTATACTTTTTAGTTTTATAGGATTATAAGGTATTTGTCGTTTCTTTTTTTGATAATAAGCAAAGAAATTTTTTGCCAGGATAAGACCAGCCTTCATGGTAATGTGCATGAAAACCAATATCAAAGTAGAGAAGAGTTCTTGTTAGATGTAACTTCATGAAATTTGAAATAAATGACACACTGTTATATCATAGAACAAGTGAGATAAGAAAATATCAAAATAAAATAACGGAGACTATAGTTCTAAAATAGAAATTGAATCCAACCAATTGTATTACTTTTGTTGTGGAATAGATGCAGTTCAAAGCTTATAAATAGGAGATACCATGGGGAGAAACACACCTGCAAATCGCAAAGTAGTCAAAGATAAAATCGCGAAAAAGAAACAAAAAGAACAAGAGGCTGCCACAAAGCGAAAAGCACTGTTAAAGGAAATTGTCAACCAAATGGCAACCAAGAAATAGCCCTGTCTTTCGCAAAAAACTAGCTATAAAAACTAGCGTATTTTATTAGGAACCGATTGGTTCTAAAAAAAGAACTTCATTTAGTAGAAAAATGACTGTGTAAAGGGTATCTTACACCGATGGAGTAGGGGATGAATCGAAGGATATGTACACTAAAATTTTAAAGATAAATAGACCAATACTATGCGAGTTATATTTTCCCTGGCACTATTTCTTGTAGCAACTTTTAGCTATAGTCAAAATACAATTGAAATTGATCAAGATCGAATAATTGAACTTTTTTTTAAGAATCGAACAGCTCCTGTAGCAGGAAGTAGATTAGATTCAATTTTTCAATTACCGAAAAAAATAGTTCGTATTAAGGGACGAAATGGAACCTATACTTGGAAAGATACGTTTGAATTTCGACGTGTATTTACCAATATAGTTACAAAGGAAGAATTGGTGTTTGAAATCCAATCGAAAGGAATAGAAGAAATCGTAACGCTTGATGAAGTAAAACAATTGAAACCTATTGTGGCTATTGATTGCCCTCCTGTAAAAATTGAGTGGGTGGAAGATCAGCAGTATTTTGAAAAATCGCTGGGATGTAATCGAGAAATAGAAGCAAGATTAAGTCAGATTTTCTCCCGTATTATTTCGGATGAAATACAAGCCTTCATACTGCAACTACCTTCGGGTGCTTACTACAATGGGATGCAAAATCTTATCGTGGATCAACCAATTAGAGAGGACGCTAAAAAATCGAAGGTGTATAGAAAAATTGAGGCAGAGTTCCATAAAAATGGAATAGAGCTTAGCAATCCTTTGGAACAACCCCTCGTTATCATTGATAATAAAAGGGTGTATTTAGAGGAACTTAATCGACTTGAAGGACAGGAATTTTTGTCTTCCATTGTCTTAAAAGGAGTCCAAGCTACTGCTATTTATGGTTCAAATGCAAGAAATGGCGTAATGATACTGAAGACAGCGTCTCATGTAAATTAGAAAATAGAGAAGGCCATGCAGTGTATCGTAAATACTGCAAATAGGTGGTATTTTACCAAACACTACTTATATATCTATACTATAAAATAGCCTATAACGCAGTGTTTTCTGGCGGTTGCGTCTCCCAATACAAACACGAGGAACACCGTGAAATAGGCATAAGTAGTCTGCACGCTTGCTGTGTTCTACAGCAACTGCGTATGTTGAAAAAAAAGAGTTGTTTCTACTGTCTCAATTGTATATTATATATCGTATTGTAAATATTTGACACGGTTTATTCGTGAATTATGACTGATTGTATAGCTAAAAAACGTCAAATTATCTGAGATCGAGACAGTGTATGTTTCTTGATTTTAAAGAACTAGTATAAAGGGGTTAAACATTATTTTCTTGGATGGAAGGTTGGTTAAACCTGCCCAAAAGCAGGTGTTTTGAGCAGGACTAAACAAACAAAAAACGAGATATTTAATCTCTTTACATTCCTATCATCTTGTGTACTTAGTGGTAAATATCGTAGGATTCCTTTATTTAACAGGCGTATCAGGAAAAATCCTTCGCTATTGATACTAAACAAGTAACAAAAACGTATTTAAAAAAAATTACATTGAATGAGATAAAAAAGAAAATATGAACTGCATTTGAGTGCAATTTTCTCTTTTTATGTTGTATTATCTTAGCTTGTTGGGAGATAAAAACTAAGTATATGGTAAACGCAATAGTATATATTGCGAGTTTTGATCGTGTGGATAGTTCAGTTTATAAGCTGAACTATCGCAATACGTCCCTCTTTAACAAATATCCTTGGTTTAAGCGGTTTTCTTTTGGAAAAAAACAAGAAAGTCTTTATTTTTAGAGTGCAAAATCATGTAAAATAAGATATCAAGTTCATAAACCTTGAGGCTTTTGTCTTAAGAGGTGCTGCATAAGAGGATATGACCCTTTTGCAGTGAAACAGAATAATCTGCTTTTACGCAATCAATACGCGTAGTAAACGAACAGTTAACCTAAAGCCCATTTTTAGGTAGCTACTGTTTCAAACGCTTGGACTAATGGAGTTAAATAAACAACAAGGTTTATATAAACGGACCTAAAAATACTTGTGGTATACGTGTAACTAAAAATAAGTGAAGTTTAGGTATGGTCTATAAATTACCACGAATGAGAACAACCAAGTCTGTATTGATTATCGTTTTGCTAAGATACGAAAAAAAACAAAGCTCGGAATGTTTTCCGAAAAAAAATGAATAAAAATTTACTATGCACAATAAGAATAGAAAAATCGTTGAGTTTATCAGAGACGAATGGTTACTCAAACATACCAATAATAGTCAGTTCGCACGAGATCACGGCATTGATGAAAAAATTGTGCGGCTGATTAAAGATGACGATACTTATGCGATTAGTTTAAACACATTAATTAAAATTTGTAACGCCAGAGCTTTATCACTTCAAGAATTTTGTGGTCTAGCTCAAGTCTAAGATAACATCTCAAGTCCCAATAAAAAAAGCCTTCTATGACGAAGGCTTTTTATTTTATGCGAGATTATTTTCTTTTGTATGTTACAGTAACAGGAAGTTTATCTCCTCTCATACTGATATCATATACTACGGTTAACTTTTGTTCTGTAACCGCTTGTATTTTTCTCGGTGTATGTCTAGGATCTTCACTAGTGAATGTAATTAGTTGATCTTTAATTACACCTTGAACTGCTGGACTTACATCACCTTTTCGTGTAGTTTCTACTAGTGTTGCTTTGTCTTCTGTCAAAGTCATTACATCCTCAGTAACTGCATTTTCTCCACCAGGCATGTCTGAAAATTTATGTTTCATAGATGGACCATTAGGAATTGAATAGAATAAACTATCCGTTACCCACGTTCCTTCATAATCGCTTTTTTTGCGGATCACGGAGTTATCATCACTTGAACAACTGCTGATGGCAAATGGCAAAGCCAAAAAAGCACAAATAGCTACTAATTTTTTCATTTTGTCGAGTTATTAATTTTTTATTTTTGTTGGGTTAAAAGCCTTTGACGCTTTTATTGTATAGGTTGTCTTTCTCTTCGGTTGTCAGATTGCGCTTGTATTCTAACAAAGCTGATTCCCAATCTCCATATCCTGTATTTGGTAAAACAATGAATCGCTTGCCAAATAACGCTTGGTTATTTTTTACATTTTGCAAGCGTTCTGCTTGTGTTTTTTTATCAAAAGCAGTAGAGAAATCAGAAAGGTTGTCACCAAGAAGCATTACAATTTCGTGTGTTTCACTTAATTTTTGTCTTCTTGTTTCTTTGCTAGATTCTGTCGTGCGAACAATCACATGTTGATCATCAGCAAAAGGGTAGTTGTATTTCTTTAGATTCTTCATCGTACCCGCTTTGTCATTTTGCGTACGATTCGTAATATAGTACACTTCGATTCCTTTAGAAGCTGCGTAGTTGAAAAATTCTAAACTACCTAATAGTGGTAATGCTTCTCCTTTAGAAGTCCAAGCATTCCACGTTTCTTCGCTGAATACTTTTCCTTGACGTGCCATTTCAACGGCATAAGGGGAGTTGTCTAAAAATGTTTCGTCAATATCGGTCACAATAGCCAATGGCTTGTCGAATTGTTGTGTTAAGATTTCATCCACTCTCAAGGTTGCTATATTGAAGGCTTGTGCAGCTAAGGCTTGATATTCAGCAGCATTTTGTTGAAATACCGCCGCGTATAATTTGCCATTTACTTCAATATGGTGTAAAGGATTGGTTGTTGAAGTAACTTGACTTGAAGGAGTTGTTTTACATGCGGATAAAACAAGAAGTCCTGCAAGGAGGAAAGTTCTTTTTAACATATTCTAGTTTTACTGTTTATTATACTGCAAAAATACAACATAAAATTAGAATAGAAGGAATTATGTAGTGGAAGGTAAAGTTGCCTCCATAAAAAAACCTTTCTACTTTGAGGTAGAAAGGTTTTAGTTATGCTAGTTGTAAGGCTTACTCTTTGTATTCAGCCGCTTTTTCGTCAAATAAATCATCAACAGACCAATAGCGTTCTCCTGTATCATAGTTGAACGTTAAAATCGTAGCTCCTGCTTCAATCTCAGGTAGTTTTTGTGCGATAGCAGCCAATGATGTTCCCGTTGAAATACCTGCTAAGATTCCCTCTTCTTTTGCAACGCGATTAGTATATTCAAAAGCTTCTTCTTTGTCAATGGTAATAATTCCATCAAAAATAGCAGTATTTACTACCTTAGGAACAAACCCTGCTCCAATACCTTGTAAAGGGTGAGGGCCTGGTTGTCCGCCACTTAATACAGGTGAATTCTTAGGCTCAACTGCGTATACTTTTAGTTTTGGAAATCTCTCTTTTAAGACTTCAGCTACTCCTGTAATATGTCCTCCAGTTCCAACGCCTGTAATAAAGTAATCAATACCTTCTGGGAAATCATTGATAATTTCTAAAGCTGTTGTTTTACGGTGAATTTCAGGATTTGAAAAATTATTAAATTGCTGTGGAACCCATGCGTTTTCCATTTGCTCTGCCAATTCAGTAGCTTTTGCAACAGATCCTGCTGTTCCTAATTCTCTTGGTGTTAAAACGAATTTCGCCCCAAAAGCAGCCATTAATTTTCTGCGTTCAATACTCATGGATTCTGGCATAACCAAAATTAATTGGTAGCCTTTAACAGCGCAAACCATCGCTAATCCAACTCCTGTGTTTCCTGAAGTAGGCTCAATAATCGTCGTGTCTTTGTTAATTAATCCTTTTGCCTCTGCATCTTCAATCATTGCTAAGGCAATACGATCTTTTAAACTTCCTCCTGGATTTTGTTTTTCTAACTTCATCCACACATTAAGGTTTGAAGGGAAAAGTTTATTGATTTTTACATGTGGGGTACGCCCAATAGTGTCTAAAATGTTTTGTGCTTTCATAACTATTTTTTTGTGTCGTTATATAATAAAATTGATAGGTTCTGGATATTTGTCTGTATACTTTGAATAGACTTTACTTTTGCTGTAAATAATAGAATTGGGATCAACACTTTTAGTTAACCAAACGTTACCTCCAATGACAGAATCATGACCAATAATGGTATCGCCGCCCAAAATAGTTGCCCCTGAGTAAATAACTACATTGTCTTCAATATAGGGGTGTCGACGCGTATTGGCTTTATCTTTAGAAACAGATATCGCCCCTAATGTAACTCCTTGATATATTTTTACATTGGTTCCAATGACGCAAGTTTCTCCAATTACAATACCCGTTCCGTGGTCAATGCAAAAGTGCGAACCAATCGAAGCGGCAGGGTGGATGTCAATACCGGTTTTATTGTGGGCATATTCCGTCCAAATACGGGGAAGTAATCGCACGTTTTGTCGCTGCAATTGATGCGCAAAACGATAGATGGCAATCGCGTAAAATCCGGGATAAGCAATGTGTACTTCTTGTAAACATGTTGCTGCAGGGTCATTTTCTAAAATAGCCGTTGCATCCGTATTTAATAATTGATATATACCGGGAAGAGCTTCAAAAAAATCATGCGCAATCTGATGTGAGCGGTCTTCTTGATTATTAATACTAAATAAAATGGAAATCATTTCATTCTTTAATGTATTTAATCGAATATTAATGGCTTGTTCGGAGTGATATCTCTTATCTTCTAATTGAAATAAAAAATGAAAAAGTGTATCCGTAAACTGTTCCATTCTTTTTTTATCTAGAAAAGCATTGGTGCTTTCATTTTTATGCAGTAATTCTTGAATAAAATCCATTAGAAATTAGATATTGATGGTTAAGAAATGATTGATTTCATGTTTGTTTTCAGCCGTGAGCTGAGTTGCTTTTACGGGAAGTTCATTGGCTCCCCAACCTGAAAGCGCTTCTAAAACGGGACGTAAGGATTGGCCTTTAGTACTCAATTGATATTCAATGGTTACAGGTGTTTCTGTAATAATGCGTTCAATAAGGTTCAATTGTTCCAACATCTTCAATTCTGAAGTGAGCATTTTACTTCCAATTTTAGGTAAATACTGCTGTATGCTAGAATAACGAGCCTTGTCCAAGTGAAATAAAGCGATCAATATAGGAATTCTCCACTTGCCACTAATGCAATGGAGGGTATGTTGAATCGTATGAAGATCTAAGGTTGCCATTATTAAGTTTCTTTTAGGAAAGTTACTTCCTTTATAGAAAGCTAATGTAAGCAAAAGTGCACAATTCACAAGGTGGTTAACGTTTATTTAGTATATTTTTCTACTAAATGTGGCGAAAATTAGTTTTTATAGTGTAATAAATATACTCATTGCGAACAATGGGTATCTTTTTGGGATAATAATTGTTAAAAGCGAAGTCGGGTATGCAAGGTTTCAGTAAATTAATCTGTATCTTTGATTTAAGAAAAGTGAGGAGCGTTAGTTTAAACGCTCTGTAAAGAATGCATAGTTCTTTGTATGTTTGTTTTGAAATAGATTTATTTTTAAGATTTCTTTTGAGCGGCTACTTGTAAGGAATTTGGTTTTGTTGTTTTGTTGTTCTATTTCAATGGTAAGTAACAAATACAAAGATACTATAATACAAGAGAGTGCCCCCCAAAATGGCACTCTCTATTATTTCTACCTTAACTCATGAACTGTATCTCAAATGCAGAAGCTGAGTTCTTATTTTCGAAAGGTTAACAATGCTATATTACGTTTCGCGCAAAAGCTCTATAATTAGTCCCCAACTTTTGCGCTTGATGCGTAAATTTGGTTTACAGTCAACGGTTTGCAGTCTACTGTAGATAGCTTGTAAGAAAAAAGATTTATAGCTAACGGTTACCACCTAGTGTAATGGTTTAGAATAAGAAAAACATACAATTACCTCTATTAAGTAAAGTTGCAATTTGAAAAGTCGTAAAGTTGTGAAGTGTATCAACCAAAGGAAAACTTTCATTATTTAGAAAATTCACCCTAAACTCATAACCCATCACTCATAACGTTCACCCATAACTCATAACCCATCACCTAAATAGCGCTGCACAATTAATTCCCTATTTATTCTTTTCGTTTAATTAATGGAAAGTGATTTCAAGTTATTTCGATAAGCTTCTAACATATCCGCTTTTAAGATATAACCAAAATAAGCTTTATCCTTTTGCACCAATAAAAAGTCAGACTTTCTCAGGTCAAAGCGATTGATAATATGCTTGGTACTATCATCATAAGAAACCGTAATCGGTTGCTCAATCAAATCAGACAAGGGGGTAAATTTCGTTTGGAACGTACTAAATACAATAGGACGCACGTGATTGAGGTTAATAACTCCTACAAGCGTTTGATTGTCATCCACAACAGGGATAAATTCTTGCTGGGTTTGTGTGAATATAGTTACCGCATCTTGTGTCGTTTGTGTCGACTTTAAAATGTGGATATCATTGCGAATGAAATCATGTGCATTAATTGTCGATAAAATATTTGCATCTTTATCAGAGGTGAAAACCATTCCTGTTTCCGCAATAGATTTAATATCCATGGAGTACTTTTCCATGTGTTTTGCAATGGCAAAACTGATAGAAGAGACAATCAATAGTGGCACCATTAAACCATAACCTCCCGTAATTTCAGCAATTAAGAAGATTCCAGTAAGGGGAGCATGAAACAAACCACTGATTACACCCGCCATTCCAACGACGGTAAAGTTGTGAATAGGCATGTCTTTTACACCTAAAAGGGATAAGAATTTAGCTACTGTAAAACCGAGGTAAGAACCAACAAATAGAGAAGGAGCAAAGTTTCCTCCATTTCCTCCACTTCCCATGGTCAATCCAACAGCGAACGTTTTAACTAAGGCAGCACCTGCAACAAAAAGGAGAAGAACCCATTCATTGGTTGCGAAATTTTTTAATAAGGTATTGTTGAGTATCGCTTCAGGTTGATCACCCGCTAGTATTTTTATACTTTCATATCCTTCACCAAAAAGGGTGGGAAAGAGGAAGATTAAAACAGCTAACATGGTTGCTCCAATCAGTGCTTTTTTATAGACGTGATTGGTAAACTTGGAAATGTAGGCTTCTGTTTTTCGAAACATACGCGCATGGTACACGCAGAATAATCCGGCAAGAACTCCTAAAATAACGTAATACCCCGTATTGAACGTATCGAATACCAGCTGTTTCTTAAAGGAAAGTAATATATCTTCTTTGATAATTAAATCAGTGACAATCGTTCCTGTTGCAGAGGCAATCATAATCGGAATAAAAGCAGAAACCGTAATATCAGCTAATACAATCTCAATGGCAAAAAGAACACCTGCAATAGGAGCATTAAAAGCAGCAGAAATACCCGCAGCTACACCGCAACCTAAAAGTAAAATACGATCTTTATAGCTGAGCTTGTAATTTTGTGCAAAATTAGACCCAAAGGCAGCTCCGGTAATGGCAATTGGCGATTCTAATCCGAGTGATCCTCCCATACCTACCGTCAGGGAACTCGTTACAATCTGAGAGTACATTTGTTTTTTAGGCATGACTCCCGAATGTTTTGCCACAGCAATCATAATTTGATATGTCCCTTTTTCAATGCTACCATTTAAAAATTTGCGCACCACAAATACCGTTAGTAGAATACCAATAATGGGTAAAATACTATTGGTGTAGGGCAGGTGAGAAATATTGTCAATATAGGTGGCAAATTTGAAAACAGCATGGGCAAATGACTTTAAAATGGTCACTGCTATTGCACTGGAAGCTCCTACTAATACACAGGATAAATACAAAAATTGGCGATCCGAAAGGATCGATTTTAAAAAAAATAAAATACCTTCAGCATACCGAAAGGTTTGCTTAAAATAGTACGCAATACGTTTTTTATTCCAAATTTTCATCTTGCAAAAATAGCCTAAATAGTCGATATAAGTAATCCGCTTCTCAATATTTTTTTATACAAAAAATAGATTAAATATCCGTAAAACGTGAAGTTTGTTGAACGGAAATAACGTGGTTTTCTAATTCTTTAAAAAATTGAGTAAAATCAGTTTCTAAGACAGCATAGTATTCGACTAGTTCTCTTGTCGCTTGAGACATTTTCGAAATTCCCTTGGTTCGTCTATCCATTTGAGAGAGAATATAGCCTAATCCTTCCACCGTTTCATAACATATAAACCAATTTTCTCGAATCATAATGGGTAAAAAGTTCTGAATCTTTGCAGGAAGTAAATCAAAATTACGCTCTAAGGTATCGTAAAAATTAGCGGTATATGTAGCTAAAGGCACCTCGTGATAAATAGCCCAATTCTTGGCCAGAAAATGATCGTAATACATATCGATTATCACTGCCGCATAATGGTTGTAAGTTGGAACTAATATTTTTTTGTCCTTGCGCCAAATAGAATGGTTATCTGTATAGGTGTCAATCTCGCGATGTAAGAGGATTCCATGCTGAATGCCTTTTGGAAAATCTAAGTATTGCTTGCCGCGAACACTGTCCGCAATAAAATTGCCAATGGCTTTTTTCTCGTCCTGTCCCGACAAATAAACATGTGCTAAAAAATTCATCTGATTGCTTTAAACTCAAATTTACAATTTTACCTTAGTATTTGAAAGTATAAGCGATTGAATTGTTTTATATTTGTTGGTAAGAAAAAAAATAGAAATATGACATTGATAAAATCAATTTCAGGAATACGAGGTACAATAGGAGGTAAGGTAGGTTTTAATTTAACTCCCATTGATGCAGTTAAATTTGCTTCTGCTTACGGAACATTTTTGAAAAATAATAGTGGTAAAGACCAATTGAAAGTAGTTATTGGTCGTGATGCACGTCTATCAGGCCCTATGATTCACAACTTGGTGATGCATACATTAGTTGGCTTGGGAATTGATGTAATTGACTTAGGTCTGTCTACTACACCAACAGTAGAAGTAGCGGTTCCGATGGAAGGTGCGGATGGTGGAATTATCTTAACGGCTTCACATAACCCGAAACAGTGGAATGCTTTAAAATTATTAAACGACAAAGGAGAGTTTTTAAGCGGTGCTGAAGGGGAAATCATTTTGGAAATTGCAGATCAAGATGCTTATGTCTTTGCAGAAGTAGATCGTTTGGGAAGCATTACCACAAGAAATGATTATATGGATATTCACATCGAAGAAATTTTAAAATTAAAATTAGTCGATGTAGAAGCAATCAAAAAACGTCAGTTTAAAGTAGTTGTAGATGGTGTTAACTCTTCGGGAGGAATTATTATTCCAGACTTGTTGCGTAAACTTGGTGTTGAAGTGGTGGAATTGTATTGTGATCCAACAGGACATTTTCCACATAACCCAGAGCCATTAAAAGAACACTTACAAGATATTTGTGCTTTAGTAAAAGCAGAAAAAGCAGATTTGGGAATCGTTGTGGATCCGGATGTTGATCGTTTGGCTTTCATCTCAAATGATGGTGAAATGTTTGGGGAAGAATATACGTTAGTAGCGGTAGCGGATTACGTATTGAGTAAAACTCCAGGAAATACCGTTTCGAATTTATCGTCTTCTCGTGCTTTACGCGATGTAACAGTAAATAGAGGAGGAAATTATGGAGCTGCAGCAGTAGGAGAGGTGAATGTAGTAGAATTGATGAAAGCAACAAATGCTGTAATCGGTGGTGAAGGAAATGGAGGGATTATTTATCCTGAAATCCACTACGGACGCGATGCTTTAGTTGGAGTCGCTTTATTCTTAACTCATTTAGCAAATCAAACCTTATCTGTAGCAGAATTAAGAGCAACGTATCCTCAATATTATATGAGTAAAAATAAAATCGAATTGACACCTAAATTGAATGTCGATATGATTTTAGAACTAATTGCTGAAAATTATAAAAATCAAGAAGTTAGCACAATCGATGGAGTGAAAATTGACTTTCCAACGAGTTGGGTACACTTAAGAAAATCCAATACAGAACCAATTATCCGTATTTATACAGAAGCCCCTTCTCAAGAGGAAGCCGATGGTTTAGCTGCTCGTATGATGGAAGAATTACGCGTAATTGCTGGGATTTAATGATAAAAAAAGAAGAGCGATGCAGCCAATTAAATATACAAAATGGGCAAAAATCAATCGGATACAAATGAATAAAAAAAGCGAAAGAAGATTCTTTCGCTTTTTTTATAGATTAAATTTTTAAAGTCTCTCAACCTCATCGCCTCACCAATCTCACCACCTCACCAATCTCATCCATTTATTGTACAACAGCAGGTTGAATCGGTGTAGTACTATGCACAACAACAAACGTAGAAATAGCATAGAATGCTTTATTTTCTGGGTTGTTCGCTGTCCAAGGTTCTAATTGGTAATTAAAATTCAAAGTTTTGTTTTTCAAATCACCTGTAAGGTTATTGATATAAGGAGGAACTACCATACCTGGACACCAACCCGCGCGATCAGGTTTCCAGTTTCCAGGTGCTTGATTGTTGATTGGATTATTGGCACAACCAATAGGCCCCATATAATGTTCAAAGGCGTTGCTTCCTTCTAATTGAATATGATGAGTTCTATAGCACCATTCTGCACATCCTCTACCACCAGCATCATTTGGCGTTGCATGTCCCCAACCTGAAATGGTTGTTCTGAAATAAGCCAGTTCAGTATTAGCAGGTAACTTAATACTTCTTGCTAAATCCGTTGTTTGTGCTGTTCCATACGGAACACCATCAATAGACGATTGGTTGTATTGGAATAAAGGAACGACAGCAGAATATTGATAAGCCGTTTCTCCATAGATGAAATCGAAATCAACGCTGTAAACACGTCCTTTGGCCAACCAAGTTTCCGTGTATATTTTAATTTCTGCCTCTCCTGTTAATAGTGATTTGAAATCAGTTACGTCAAATTCCCATCCTCTAGGTAACTTTTCAGAACCTACCCAATATGGAGTGATAAAACGACCAATTTCATACCATTCGTTTGTCTTTTTATTTTTTACATATACATTGGCAAAGCGATCCCATTCATCACATTCTTTATTTTGACATGGGTTTTGTACATACATCTTAATGGTTTGTACTTTTTCTATATCGGTTGGAAAAGTAAAAGTTCCCTCTGCGCTTTGAGATAAACCATCACCAAAACCTACTTTGACATCTTTAAATGTGGTGTAGTTAAAAGTTCCTGTTTTGGCTGGTTCTTCAATTACTGGACCATCATCATCAGGATTTGGTTCTTCTTTTTTTGGTGAAGAATCATCCGAAGAACAAGCGGTGCCTAGCAGTAAACCGCAAACTAAAAAACTAAGTAATAAAATTTTTTTGCTCATTGTTTTTTGTTAAGTGTTATAAAAGTGTGAATATAGTTAAAAAAAACAAAAAATAGCACAAGGGGATAAAATATATTTACAGGATTTGAAGGAATTAATCGGTTGTGAATTGTTATTTTTTATAACTTTAAACCTTACGTTTTAATGATTTCTATATGACTTCGAACCCAAAACCGTTAATTCCCAATTCTATTTTAGTACAGTTGGGATTTCTAGTTTTAATCTTGTTTGTATTTTACTTGTTGGCAAGTAATCTCGTTTTTTTTCTGCCTGGTTTTTTAGGAGCTTTGTGCTTGACTGTGCTATTATTACCTCCTTATCGTTGGATGACACAGAAAAAAGGGTGGAACAAGAATTTATCTATTATAGCTTTGATGCTAGGAAGTAGCATGTTGGTGCTTGCTCCCTTGTATTTGTTAATTCAAACAATCACCCAAAAGGTTCTAGTTGTTTTACAAGATAAAGATAAAATTCAAGCCGGAATTGAATCGACGGTTCGCAGTTTACGAGAGAGTTATAATATTGATATCTTCAATGAAAATACAATTAGTAAAGCAACAGAGTTGGGAACACAAGCTTTTCAAGCTATTGTGAATACCTCTGTAAATAGCGTCGTGGAAATTGGAGTGGCGTATTTGATGCTGTATTTTCTATTGAAGGAATATCAACAAATTCAAGCTTGGTTAACGCGTTATTTACCTATGCAGGCCAATAATATGGATGAGCTAAAAGTAGATATGAAACGCCTGGTTATTTCTAATAGTGTAGGGGTACCACTAACAGCTTTTATTCAAGGTATTGTTGCGTTTATCGGGTATTTAATCTTTGGGGTAGAAGATGCTTTTGTGTTTTTTATTCTTACGGCTTTTGCTTCTTTGCTGCCTGTTGTTGGAGCAGCAGTGATTTACATTCCTTTAATCGTTATGATGTTGGCTAATGGTCAGCAGGGTAGTGCTATAGGTTTGTTTATCTATTGCTTAGTGGTAGTGGGAACTTCAGATAACTTAATTCGATTTTTACTGCAAAAGAAAATGGCAGATGTCCATCCTCTAATTACTATTTTTGGCGTGATTGTTGGGGTGAATGTGTTTGGATTCATCGGAATTATATTCGGGCCAATTTTATTTTCTCTTTTCATGTGGTTAATAAAGATATACTACAGAGAATTTGTAGAGGCGAATAAGGCTAAAATTATTGAAAAATAGATAGCATGCAGTTGATTTATATTCATGGGTATGGCTCTAATAAGGAGTCAAGAAAGTATGTGTTATTAGAAAAACATTTCGCTACTTATCAAGCAAGTTGTGCAGAATGGACACCAGAAACAGATTTTAGTACGTGGTTGATGCAAGGCCATCAAGCGGTTGAACAAGAAGAAGCATTACTCCTTATTGGAGATTCAACAGGGGCTAATTTTGCTTATCAATGGAAGGAGAAACGCAAAGCACAAGGGCTTCAAACCATTCTGATTTTGTTGAGTCCGTTGTTGAGCTATTCCCATCGATTAAATAAAGATTTAATCTTTACCCCCAATTTAAAAAATAGCCTTCTTGATATTTCTGCGCCAGAAGATGCTTTTCTTCTAATCGGAAAGCAAGATGAAACTTTAGACTTACAGGAGTTGAATCCATATCAATGTGCAAATAGTGAGGTTCTCTATATAGAGGATTCTCATCGCTTGCCTTTATTTGAGCAATATCTACCGCTTCTTGCAGATTATGTGGAACGTCAACGACTGATTTTAGCGAAATAAAAGAAAGAAACGATTGGTTTGAAGTATCTTTGTTTGGCTCAATTAAATGATAGTATTGGATTATGAATGGAAATACCTTTGGCAACTATTTTAGCCTAACTACTTTTGGCGAATCACATGGCGAAGCTTTGGGAGGCATTATTGATGGATGTCCTGCTGGAGTAGTGCTCGATATGCAGGCAATTCAGCAGGAAATGGACAGACGCAAACCTGGACAATCTACCTTAGTAACCCAGCGCAAAGAGGCTGATGAAGTTCGTTTTTTATCGGGTATTTTTGAGGGAATCACAACCGGAACTCCTATTGGTTTTACTATTGAGAATACCAATTCAAAATCCAAGGATTACGAGCATATTAAACACGCTTATCGACCGAGTCATGCGGACTATGTATACGATCAAAAATACGGAATACGCGATTATAGAGGGGGAGGAAGAAGCTCGGCTCGTGAAACTGCTTGTAGAGTGGTAGGCGGAGCAATTGCTAAACAAATTTTAGCTCCTATGCAAATTACAGCTTATGTTTCCGCTGTAGGAGATATTCGCGTAGAACAACCGTATACAGTATTAAATTTCAACCAGATAGAAACCAATGCCGTGCGTTGCCCTGATCCAAAAGTGGCACAAGCAATGGAGGAACTAATTCGACAAGTAAAGAAAGAAGGGGACTCAGTAGGAGGGGTGATTACTTGTGTAATACAACAGGTTCCCGTTGGTTTAGGCGCTCCAGTTTTTGATAAATTAGATGCAGCATTAGCCAAAGCCATGTTGAGTATCAATGCCGTAAAAGGCGTAGAGTTTGGCAGCGGGTTTGCTGGAACACAACTAAGAGGAAGCCAACACAATGATATCCTATTGCCGAATGGCATTACAGTAACAAATAATGCGGGAGGAATTGTTGGAGGAATTAGCAATGGAATGGATATCTTTTTCAATGTTGCATTTAAACCAACTGCAACAATCATGAAAGATCAACCATCTATCAATGCGGCTAATGAAGTAGTAACGGTAGAGGGAAAAGGACGCCATGATGCTTGCGTATTACCTAGAGCTGTACCTATCGTAGAATCCATGGCTGCTTTGGTATTACTGGATATGCTTATTGAGCAATATGGGAGACAGGGATGGAAAAACTTCCAAGATAAAAAATAATTTTAATGCGTAGGTTCTTTGTGAAAGCGTTGGCTGTAAAATTGTTTGAATTATCTTTTAACAACCGATTTTCTTTTAATACAATGGATTACATACGCTGAAATTTTGTGAAGTTGTAGGTTGCGAAGTTGTTTAAAATTCTCTTGCAGCAAATCATTCTCTTTTATATAAAGGATAAAAATGCACTAAAGATTGAAGAATTGAATAAAAAAACAACTTCACAAAAAACAAAAAAACTATTCCTGAAGCATATACCCCGTTCCTTTGATGGTGTGAATTAATTTACCTTGTGTTTCGTCTATTTTATTTCGAATGTACGAAATGTACACATCTACCACATTGGTATTGGTGTCATACTGAATACCCCAAACTTGTTCTAAAATTTGTGTTCGTGAAATTACACGTCCTTTATTTTCCAATAGATACAATAATAATTTGTATTCTTTCGGGGATAAATCAATGATTTTGCCCGCTTGGGTAACTACGTGTTTTTCGGGATCCAATTGTACATCTCCACAATTGTAATACTTATTTTTATTTTCGTAGTTGAATTTAGTTCGACGGGTTAAGGCATTGATACGCGATAACAATTCACTGAAGTGAAAAGGCTTCGTTAAATAATCATCAGCTCCACCGTCTAAAGCATCAATCTTATCTGTGGTATCACTAAGTGCACTTAGCATTAAAATTGGAGTATAATCCTTTTTAAAACGAATCATTTTCGTAAGCTGAATGCCATCAATATCCGGAAGCATAATATCCATGAGGATTAAATCCCAATCGCCATTGAGGACGAGTTTTCTCGCCTCATCCCCAGAGGATGCCAATTGTACATGCATTCCTTTTTCCTCTAATCCTTTGACTATGAATTCGCTGATTCGTTTGTCGTCTTCAACTAATAATATATTCACTACTTTGGGCTATTTGAATTTGATTTCATAAAATCAGAGACAAGATACGCTATTAATTTACCAACTACATGATTATTGGTTGGATAATCTAAAGAAGGAGCACCTTCACAAATATGCAAATAGGCAACATTGGTTGATTCTGCAAAGAAATGCAAGAATTGACGGGTGCGTTCTGCAGAAAAACCAGTAGGGGTAATTGCGCTACTAGCCACTTGTGGAATCGCGTCTAAATCAATTTCAATCCCGTAAAATCCGCCGTCAATGTGTTTTTTTGCGAGCAATAATTCATTGCTAAATGACTTCTCTTTGCGGATGTTAATTTGCTCATACGTATTATATTTTACACGATCTGCATGCAATTTGATAGAACTGAACACACCTTTTGACGTGTAGTTTTCATGTAACCCAAAAACAAAGTAGTTTTTTAAAAAACCTTCTTCAAAAGCATAAGAAAATCCATTACCGCTATGTCTTCCTTCTAAAGGTCTAAAATCCGTATGGGCATCAAAGTTAATGGCATTGATTGCTTTACCTTTAGCTAAAGCAGTTCCTTTGATATTTCCATAAGCATTGTTATGACCACCGCCAATGACAATGGGAATTTTACCTGCCTTTACGATTTTGGCAATCAAATGAGAAACCTCTTTATCAATCAGCTGTACAAGTTCAAAAAGGCGCTTGCGATCCGCTTTGTTTGTTGGGTCTAGTTGTTGAGCTTCTGCTACTTCTGCAGCAAAATTAAGATGTCCAAGAATGGTCACCCAATATCCCTTGTTGAATCTATTGTGTTGAATATTCAAAAAAGTAGCAATAAATTTTTCCCAAGCACTAGCTGTTCCCATACGACCAAAATTAGCTTTTACCCCAATGTCTTCTGGAATACCTAAAACAACGTATTTGCTTTCATTTTGAGCGAGTTCTTTTTCCCAATCTGAGGGCTGTTGAATCACGTGAACGCGTTCGCCCAATTTTATTTCTCCATTTCTTAAACTCGTCAATTCAAGTAGTTTGTCTCTTGTAAAAATCGTTAGTTTAGTTTGTGTCATGTCGCGGTATTTTAAAGCTGCGTTTAATTAGTTTTTATAAGGTTGAATTTGCCCATTTAAAATGACAGTACCGATAGGGTTACTAGCAAAGGCATACGGTATTTCATAAAAAGAATGCAAAGGTTTAGTGATAATTACACTTGCTTTTTTTCCTTTGGTGATACTACCATGTGTAGCACTAACGCCCATCGCATAAGCACCATTGATGGTTGCTGCATTGATCGCTTCTTCTGGAGTTAACTTCATTTTAATACAAGCTGTTGCTACAACAAAGTTCATATTACCTGAAGGTGTTGTGCCTGGATTGGAATCAGAAGCCAAAGCCAAAGGCAATCCTGCGGCTAACATTTTTTTTGCGGGTGTGTAAGGAATAGAAATGAAGAAAGAACAAGTAGGTAAAGCTACAGGCATAGTGTTGCTGTTTTTTAATACCTCAATATCTTCATCCGTTACAATTTCTAAGTGATCAACAGAAAGGGCATCGTGTTTTACACAAGCGGCAATACCATCAATAGCTGTAAATTGATTCACGTGAATTTTTGCGCGTAAACCATATTGTTTTCCTGCCTCCATGATGCGCTCTGTTTCTTCCACAGAGAAATAACCCGTTTCTAAAAAGGCATCAATGTACTCTGCTAAGTTTTCTTTGGCAATCGCCGGAATCATTTCGTTTACAATGAGGTCAATATAGGCTGTATGGTTGTCTTTGTATTCGCTTGGAAAAGCATGAGCACCTAAAAAGGTCGCTTTAATGGCAATGGGATAGTTTTCTTTCAAGCGTTTAATCACGCGCAACATTTTTAATTCTGCTTCAACTGTTAACCCATAACCTGATTTGATTTCAACCGCGCCCGTTCCTTGTGCAATTACTTCTTCTACACGAACTTTTGATTGCTCGTATAAATCAGTTTCACTCGTTTCTTGTAGTTTTTTGGCTGAATTTAAAATTCCTCCACCGCGATTGAAAATTTCTTCATAGCTCAAACCATTGATGCGATCAACAAATTCTAAAGTACGATTACCTGCATACACCAAGTGGGTATGACTGTCAACCCAAGTTGGCAATACAACACAACCTTGGGCATCAATTACTTCTTGGATGCTATCATCTTCTTTTGGACAATCCGCCATTGAGCCATAATCCAAAATAAGTTCATCTTCAATTAGTAAAAAAGCATTGTCTATTTTAGGTAAGATTTTCATGTCACTACCTGAAATCATGTCGACAGAAGTTGCTCTTGTTTGTAGTAATTCTTTTATGTTTTTTATTAAAATTTTCATGGTTGTTCTTTAATTTTTTTATGTAGCTCTAAAAGTACAGTTTAAAAATGTCATATATTTAAACAAATTTACGAATGTGAGACGAGTTAAATATAGTAAAATAAGAAAACTTCAGCCAAATACTTTGGAATATTCTGGTTCTTTTCCGGATGTGCCTATTTCTATGCAGCTTTTTATTTATACAGAAGATCATTTTGAAGAGTATAATGATTTAAGCCTGAAGGAAATAGAGGAAGTTTTGAAGAATTCTAGTGCAGATTCCATCAAGTGGTTTAATTTGCACGGTTTACACGATATTGAACTATTGCAAGAAATAGGGGAGTTCTTTCAAATTCAATCGTATATCATGGCCGAGATTTTAAACTTTGGACGTAGAACAAGGGTTGAAGATTTAGACGATACGCTTTTTTTTAGTTTAAAAGCGTTATTGCCCTACCAAGATGCAAATCAAAATATCGAAATAGAACAAATTAGTTTTATTTTAAAATCGAATATACTCCTGTCTTTTCAAGAGAAGAGAGGTGATTTTTTTCATATCATTCGAGAGCGAATTCGCAAGAAAATTGGACAGGTTCGCAAAAGGGATACGGGTTATTTATTGTATTTGTTGATTGATTCTCTCATGGATAGCTTTTTTGTGACATTGGATGTCGTAGAGGATAATGTCGAGCAAATATTATTGGATGCAAGAGCGAAGTATCATCGAGATACACTCGTTGGTATTGAGGAGTATACGCAGGAATTAAACGATGTAAAACGCGCAGTGATGCCAATGCGGGAGATTTTAAACAATGTGGGAACGTTGCACGATAAAAAACACGCGCATATGATTATCAGCAAAGATAGCTTGGTTTTCTACGATCGATTGCAATATAAAAGCATCGAAATTTTGGATCAAATTGAATACAACCTCAATAAATTAGATAGTGCGACCAATTATTACTTTTCTTCTCAGAGTAATCGAATGAATGAAATCATGAAGGTATTAACTATTGTGTCTGTTATTTTTATACCGTTGACATTTATTGTAGGGGTATACGGGATGAATTTTGAAAATATGCCAGAACTTAAAATGGAGAATGGTTATTTTATTACGTTAGTGGGAATGTTTCTACTCGTGTTGGCTATGATTGCCTATTTTAAATGGAAAAGATGGTTTTAAACGCTATATAATAAAAACAAAAGCCCAACGACTCTCGTTGGGCTTTTGCATAGGAAACAACATATAACTTAGATAAAGTATAAAACTTTATATAGTTCGATTTTGGTAAGATAAAAAATACCGAAACAGTTGATTTTACTAGCGCTAAGCTGTATACTCCTTCGCCTGTATTTTTCTTTCTCGAACAAATGTAGATAACCTTATTCAGTTGAACTAATTTATTTTCTTAAAAAGTAATTAAAGATATGGTAAATCTAGGAGCTAATAGTTAAAAATAAAGGATGCTTTATAGGTAAAAGGCGAAATATTTTTATTTAAATGATGTATTTTGTGTTTTTATTTTAATTATTAACTATAATGATTTTTGGATAAATGAAAAATATGATAAATAAATACAGAAGACTTATTTATGCTAAATATTAAGACTTCCTGCGGAAAACCTTGACCGGACTGGGATTTGACAAGCAAAAAGAAGAAGTAAAAAAATATAAAAGGAAGTTTTTTTGTGCTAAAATAGATGTCGTTCAAGTTATACGCTTATTTTTGCATAGTTCTAAAAAAGACGAGGACAATTTGAGAAGGTATAAAGAATTTGAAAGGAGAATACAATAGTTAAGGAGATATTCTTACTAGAAGATGCTAATAAAAGTGTTTTCTTTTTAAAAGAGTGAAAAATAAAAAGTAAATGTATTTTATTTTTAATTATATTTGACTTGTTTATGTTAAAAAACAACAGAAGTGAATAAGAGTTTCTGTTTTTGTAAAAAAAGAGTATTATGAAGAACATCTATTTTTTAGTTTTGGGGTTGTCTTTACTTGGCACTCAACAGTTTTATGCCCAAAGTATCCGCGGAACATTCTATAATAAAGAAAACAATCAGGTGATAGCTGAAGGAAGAGTGTCATTTTATAATGATAAAGGGCAAAAAGTCATCGATATGTTGGTAGATCAAGAAGGAAATTTCGAAATCAACAGTAAAAATATAGACAAGGTTCAGAAAATTGTGGGTACAGCAGAAGGTTATAATTCAGCTGAAGTTGTGGTAAACAATATTCTCGATGATTTAGAAGTAAATTTCAACCTGACTAAAGAAATAGGGTATCCTAGAAAATCACAAGAAATAGGCGGACAAGGAGCAACTTTGTCGGCTGCTACGGCAAAGAATATGTTGCCGTTCTTTATTCAATATGATTTCAATAGTTCTTATTTTAACGATGACAATAGAGTTGCTGCAGATGAATTGTTGCGCTATATGCAAAAAAATACGACACAAGCCGTTGTGATTCGCTCGTATGTAGAAACAAGAAACAACGCCCAATACAACACCTGGATGGGAGAACGCAGAGCACAACGCGTGATTGATTATTTAGTAGAACAGGGAGTAAGCCCAAGTCGCTTAATAAAAGATGTAGTGCACTTGTCTCAAAATGCAAAAAACAGAGAAGGATCAACAGGAACAGCTAAAGATTTTAGACGATGTGATTTCTTGATTCAATAAAATATAAAACCGATGTAACATACATCGGTTTTTTTTTGTGGTAGAGTGAATTTAGAAATTGAAAATAGCGGGATATGTCGTAGTTTTTCTTATTTTTGGGGCCTAAATAACAACACACACTATGGAATTAAAGTACCAAGGAAAGACAAAGGATGTTTATAGCTTAGGTAATCATCAAGTACTTCTAAAATTTAAAGACGATGTAACAGGAACAGATGGCGTTTTTGACCCAGGAGCCAATACAGTAGGATTGACAATTGAAGGAGCGGGTAGAAGTGGATTGAAAATGACCAAATACTTCTTCGAATTAGCAAACGCTAACAATATTCCAACGCATTATGTTACTGCTGATTTAGACGAGGTTTCTATGGTTGTAAAAGAAGCAGTTCCTTTCGGAAAAGGATTAGAGGTAATTTGTAGATACCGTGCAGTAGGAAGTTTTTTCAGAAGATATAACGATTATTGTACAGAAGGACAAGCATTAGATAGCTTCGTTGAAATTACAATTAAAGATGATGAAAAAGGAGATCCTGTAATTTCAGAAGATGCTTTGGCCATGTTGGGTATTTTATCACATGAGGAATACAACACATTGAAAGAGTTGACTAAAACAATTTGTTGGATGGTGAAAGAAGAGTTAGCCAAAAAAGAGTTGGAACTTTATGATATTAAATTAGAATTTGGTAGAGATAAAGCGACAAATGAAATCATTTTGATTGACGAAATTTCAGGAGGTAATATGAGAGTATACCAAGCAGGCCAATATGTTGCACCATTAGATTTAGAGAAACTTTTTTTAAGTAACTTATAAAAAACAAAAAGGAGAAGCGCAAGCTTCTCCTTTTTTTATGTAATTACTTTTTTCTCTACATAATCTGAATTCATCAATCGAAGGATTCCCATATAATCCATATGGAAGGAAATCGTATCACCTACTTTTAGTTTTTCTGGATTAGCATCCAAGTCGATGACCATCATATCTGAACTAGAACCAACCAATTGGTGTTTGGTATTAACGGGAAAGAAGTGATCGGTATCAATATCCAGTAGCCCTAAATCAATAATCGCTCTGAACTTGGTTACATCTTCCCATTCTGGGTTAAATTCAATTTTTTCGCCCGTCATATTGATTCCTGTTTCTCCACTCGGCATCATTGGTTTTTCATGCAGTTCAATAATTTCGGCATGTAGTTTGAAAATATGCTGTTCATATTCTTCGTATTGACTACCATCGTAAGCATTGGTTCCCATGAAAAGCGTTTCACCAATTCGAAAGTGATTGATGGCTTTCGGTAGTTGATGATTGACAATTAAGGGAAGCGTAACAGATGCCCCACCTGAAATAAAGGGCAGCTTTTTGTTGAATTTTAGCTCTAAGAGCTCTTTATAGAGGCTTAGCTGAATTAATTTATCATTGTTGGGTAAAATCCCATACATACAGGTTAAGTTCGTTCCTAGGCCTATAATTTCAATATGAGGTAGACTGAAGACTTTTTCATAAAAAGAAATCAAATCTTCGCGTAAAACGCCTTCTCGGAGTTCTCCAAGCTCAACCATGATTACAATTTTGTGTATTTTATCCTGCTTTACTGCTTCTTTGGACAGTAGTTTAATCGTCTCTAACTCTGTATTGAAACTAATATCGGCATATTCAACAATCTCATCAATACTTCCATTAGGAGCAGGCTTGATGTAAATGGTTTCGATATCGGGATCAATGAGTTTGATACTCTTGAGGTTAGAAACGCGAGAATCACAAATTTGCTTGGGCTTTAATTCCAATACTTGTTCTAGGAACAACGAGTTACCACAGAGCAATTTACCCACCACGGCCCAAGTAATACCTTCCGTATCAAATAGGTTCTCAAGCAGGTCAAAATTGTGCTTTAGTTTCGTTTTATTTAAGGTTAAAAAAGCCATTACTTGTTGTTTAATCTCATTTCTATATACTTCTTCTCAAATCCTTTGCGCTCGTATAAATGTTGAGCAGGGTTGTTAAAGTCAACGTGTAAGGCAATGGATCCTGTTAAGTCTTCTTTTAGGAAATCAATTAACTGTCCGCCAATACCTTTTCCTCTTTGCGATTGGTCTGTGGCAATATAGACTAAAATATGTTCAGGGATAAATCCTCCCATCAAGGTATTCAACACAACAGTCATCCCTACGATGCGTTCTTCCTCTTTTGCGATGAGAATCACGCCGCCTGGTTTGTTGTCTTGACCTAGTGCATAAGCAAGAGCTTTGGCAATATCTTCTTTTGCATCTCCATATTGTTCGAGATGTTGAAATAAGAAGTTGGTGTATTGTTCTACTTCTGCTTGACTGACGGGACTGTCTGAATTCTTTTTTTCTATTTGAATCATAATGTGTGTTTTTACAACTAAGTAGTCGTACGCAGGTAAAAACCATTTCCATTATAAAAAATCAGCGGTAAAAAATAAAAACTGATGTATCGGATTGATGTGCTTATTGGCACATACAATTAGGGTAGATGTACTTCTCCTGACGTACTACTTACAATAGTTGAAAATTGTAAAATAAAATGTTTAAACCATAAAATTACAAAAAAAGAGGGCTTCTTGCAAATTTTTCAGAATTAATCTTCGTTTTATTTGTTTTAAATTGAGAATTATTCAAAAAAAATAAGCCTATTAAAAACAAGCGGAACACTTGGTTTTAATAGGCTTAGTACAGGTTAAGAATAATCTTAAATATCTTTGCGGTACGTTTTGCGCTCTTTGTGAATTTCAGGGTTGAAATGTTTCCATAATTGTTGAATTTTTACATTTTCAACAAGTAAAGGATTCGTTTCAATATGTTTGATTTTATGCTGTGTAAAACAAGCGTAAATTTCTTCAAATATAATGGCCGTAATTCCTTTATTTCTATAGTCTGGATCAATACCAATCAAATAGAATTCCGCGCGATTATTGTGTTTCATTGCCTGTAGCAAGTGAATGAATCCGAACGGAAATAATTTACCTTTTGTCTTTTGAAAGGCTTTCGAGAATGAAGGCATCGTAATAGCAAAAGCAATCATCTTGTTGTTTTCATCCATGACACATGATATAAAATCAGGATGAATGAACTGCAAGTATTTCTTTTTGTAATGTTCAATCTGAAAAGGTTCAATGGGAACAAAACTCTGCAAATCAGCATAGGTCTTATTAAGTAGGGCAAACATTTCATCTACATAAGGCATAAGTTCTTTGATGGTATTGAACACAAGAGGTTTAACCCCATAGCGCTGTTGAATCATCTGCGACATTTTGGCGATTTTCTCTTGATCAAAATTAGAGATGTCAAGGCTGTATTCCATCCATTCTGCTTCTGGTTTAAAGCCCAATTGATTGAGGTGCTTCGGATAGTATTCATAGTTATACAACCCAATCATAGTCGCAATGCGATCGAATCCTTTAGTCAACATTCCAGCCTTATCCATATTGGAAAATCCCATAGGACCTTCCATGTAGTGCATTTTGTTGGCTTTTCCGAATTTTTCAACTTCAGCTAGTAAGGCTTTGCTCACTGCTACATCATCAATGAAATCAAACCATCCAAAGCGAACTTTGGGCTTGTCCAAATCGTTAACTTCCGTCCAATTGATGCAACAGGCAATACGCCCCGCTAGTTTATTGTTTTTATATGCAAGAAAAAAACGAACATCTACAGTTTTAAATATATCATTGGAAGGATCAAAACTTTTTACCTCTTCTTTGATAATTGAAGGTACCCAATAAGGATTGTCTTTGTATAGGGTGAAGGGAAACTGGACAAACTCCTTCATCTCTTTTCGAGTACTCGCTTGTTTAACTTCGATCATTGTTTTTGAGTTAAAATCTAAAATGGGGATAAAAATACTAAATATTAGTCCGGCATTCCCTCTTTAAGGAGAATAAAATTTGAGAAGAGTATGAGGTTATTTGACGTTTTGCTTTGAAAACTTATACAAATGATAAAATCTGCTGGTGTAAAAGAGAAACTGATGTATTACTGAACAAAATAAATTAAAATACAATCCACACAATCTATTCTATTAGTGAATAAAAAGATTAAGCTAATCGTTTAATTGTGATAATACTATTGTGTTCTAAGGTCGTTGGCATAAAACGAACAGAGAAATGAGTGGCATCAAATAATGCTTTGAAGGCTTGATTGCGCTGTTCATCTTCTGGTGTGAGGACAATCGTATTGAAAATAATAAAACCATCAAGGGCTAATAATTGTTTGAGATGATCAACAAAATAATGCTCAAATAAGAAAGAAGGCATATGACTATCTTGAAAAATATCAATGACAATGAGATCGTATTGTTCTTGACAAGTTAAGACATATTCAAAAGCATCCATTTGAATGATTTGATGGTTTGCTTGATAACGGTCGAGATTAAAGTATTTGCGGGCAACATAGATAATCGCTTCATCGAGTTCAATACTCGTCATCGAGCCTGTGAAATTGATGTCATTGCGAAGTAAATGAACGGTACTACCAGCACCTAACCCCAAGTTTAGTACTTGTTGCATGGGTTTAATTTTAGGATAGCCAATGAATTTAAACGCCTTTTTAAATACTTGTTCTAATTGACCATACGAATAATTGGTGTTCTTTGTATCTAAAACCAATTGCCCATTTTGCCAGGTTATTTCTAACTTATGGTTGATTTTCGAAGTGATTTTTTTTACGGGAATAGGTGTTACGTAACTTAACCATTTTTTTAGCATATACTTTCACATCAATAAAAACAAAGATAAAGGAAAATATAGAGTGCTTTGTATTTTTATACAAATAGAATAAAAACTTTAAAGAATATAAAAAAAGCCCAAGTTCGTCTTGGGCTATTCGTTGTTTATTTAGTCTTGTTTTGTGACTTCGTACTGGTAAACAATTAACATATAGTGCTTGTCTCTTACTTTGGAACCTCGATATATTTTAGTGTGTGTAATATAGTTATCCTCATTATATGTATGTTCAAATATGAAGGGAGATTCTTCTGTTGAAAGGGTATAACTTGCTAAAGTGTTTGCAAATTTATAGGTAAGAGGAACAAAGTAAATATTGTCTAAAATGAGAGTGGTTAAATCAAATGGTAAAGCGTCAAACGGATTTTTACCTGTATCATAGCTAAAGTCAATCTCATTGTTTCCATCTGTGAGATTTATTAATTGATTGGCTGAGTTGTAGGTATAGGCTAACTCCATTGTTCGAGGTTCATTTTCTATTGTTTGAACGGATGCCTGAGTAAATTGCTTTAAGTTGTTGTACACCAAGTGTTGATTATATGAAATACGAGCATTATCTAGGACTTGTAAGTTTTTTACTAGCTCATTTTCATAAGAAAACGAATATTCACTTGTTGTGTGTGCCTCTGAACTAACCGTTAACGTCTCCATCTGTTGAAAAGTGTTGTATTTAGGTTTAAACGTATAAGAATTACGAGCAACAAGTAGGCCATTTTCGTACATGTCTTTTTTTAGAAGTAGCTCTTTTACTTGCTTGTCGTTATCATAGGTCAAGTCAAATAACGCTACAAATTCAGGCTCGCGATATTCCGGAGTGTAGTTTAAAGTGAAATCACCAGTTTGATTAGGGGCGGATGAGTAGGCAGTATAATTGACTCTTGTTAGTAGATAATTTTTTTTGCCTGTTGGTTCTTCCTTTTGGTTGTCATCAGAAGTACAGCTAATAAATAGAAATAATAAGCTGAAAATTGTAGTTAATTTTAAGGTGTTGTTCATGTTTTTTTGATTTTATGCTAATGTATGTTATTTTTTTAAGATAAGATAGTATTAATTTTTGGCCGTCTGTAGTAATACAGAAAATAGCTCAGCGAAGGGCAAAAGAAATCTATAGTTGTAAGTGCTAGTCCAAGTAAAAAGTAAATTTTATATAAATTACGGTATTCAAATCAAATGTGTTCGAATAGTTAGGTTTTATATGCATTTACTTCGAATTACTAAGGCTTTCTGATTTTTAAGGAAAGCTGTTGATAATATGAGAATTGAGAAAAGGTTATTTAAAGAAAACAAACCGAGAATAGTTTTTTCAACTCCTTCAAGTTTTATATATTTGCTCTTATTTAATTTTATTCTAAATAAAAATAACGCTTTTTTATGATAAGAATTACCTTAGTTCTTATACTGATTGTACTCTCTTTTTTATCCATTTTCGTGGGCGTAAAAGATATTTCGATTTTTGATTTACACCAATTGTCGAAAGATGAATTGCTGGTTATTGTTGTCAGTCGTATACCTCGAACCATTGCAGTATTGATTGCGGGTGTAGGAATGAGTATCTCCGGTTTAATTGTACAACAAATTTCCTTGAACAAATTTGTCTCTCCAACCACTATGGGTACACTAGATGCTTGTAAAATGGGAATTTTATTTAGTATGATTCTCTTTCCCAATGGAGGGATTGTGTTTAAAACGGTATTGTCTTTTACCATTGCTTTAGCAGCTAGTATTGTTTTTCTGCGTTTAGCTAGTAAAATCAAAGTGCAAAATGTGATTTTTATCCCCTTAATAGGAATTGTATTTGGAAATATCCTTAGCGCGATTGCTACTTTTTTCGCTTTCCGTTATAATCTCGTTCAGAATATGGACGGTTGGATGATGGGAGATTTCTCATCTATCTTAAAAGGAAATTACGAAATTTTATATCTCGGTGTATTGGTGGTTATTTTATGTTACCTCTACGCCAATAAGTTCACTATTGTAGGGTTAGGAGAAGACGCTGCAACAAGTTTAGGGCTAAATCCCAAACGCATCATGTATTTAGGTTTGGTGTTCGTTTCTATTACTTCAACTGTAGTTGTACTGACAGCAGGAGTAATTCCTTTTTTAGGCTTGATTGTTCCGAATATTGTCAGTTTAATTTTTGGTGATAACCTCCGCAAAACGATTAGTTATACGGCTTTGGTCGGTGCCATCTTTTTGTTAGTTTGTGATTTACTTAGCCGCATGATCATTGCCCCGTATGAGGTGCCTATTGGGCTGACGGTTAGTATTGTTGGGGGAGTGGTGTTTTTATATCTAATCTTAAAAAAGACAAAACATGCCTAAAAATAAGTTAATCACGATATTACTCGTTTCGCTACTAATCAGCATTGCTATTTATATGTTCACGTTTACAGGAACGAAGCTGGATTACGTTTTGCCTCGAAGAGGATTTAAAGTATTGGCGATGTTGTTGGTGTCTTTTGCTATTGGTTATTCTTCTGTCATTTTTCAAACCATTACAGCCAATCGAATTTTAACTCCATCTATCATGGGTTTTGATTCTTTTTTCTTGCTGTTGCAGTCGCTGATTGTTTTATGGTATGGAGATCGCACATTTCAAGTACTAGGATCGGAGTGGAATTTTGCCTTGTCTGTCGTCTTGATGATGGTGTTTGCCATGGTCATGTATTTCGCTGTCTTTAAGAGAGAAAGTAAGGGATTGTATACCTTGCTTTTAGTCGGACTTTTAATCGGGACGCTATTTAAGAGTGGTGCTTCATTTATTATGTTGCTAATTGATCCCAATGAGTTTAGTATCATTCAAAATGCCATGTTTGCTTCATTTGAGCGCATTAATTTGAAAATTTTAAGTATTGCTGCTGTGATTTTAGTGGCAACAATGTTATATGGAATCCGTTATTTCAAACAGTTAGATGTAATTAGTTTAGGTCGTGATCACGCCATTAGTCTTGGTGTGAATTACCACAAAGTAGTGCGATCGAATCTAATCTTTATCTCTATTATGGTGGCTGTTTCCACAGCGTTAGTAGGACCGATTACATTTTTAGGTTTATTGGTTGCCAACTTAACCTACGAATTGGTGAAGAAAAACAACCACGCTTTAATCGTCTTTACCTGTTGTTTGCTGACCTCCGTAACCGTTATTGGAGCGCAGTATCTGGTAGAGCATTTATTTAATATGACAACAACAGTAAGTATCATTATCAACTTCGTAGGAGGGGTGTATTTTATTTACTTGCTGTTAAAAAGTAATAAAGTATGATTCAAGTCAATCAAGTATCAAAATCATATGGTGAGAAACTGATTTTAAATCAGGTATGTGTAAGTTTCCCCAAAGGAAAGATTTCCTGTTTTATTGGCGGAAACGGTACGGGAAAAAGTACACTTCTATCAATCATTAGTCGTTTAGTTTCCCGAGATAAAGGAGAAATCAATTTGTTGAATAAAGAAGTATTAAGCTATACAAATGAAGATTTCGCTAAGCGTTTAGCGATCTTAAAACAAAGTAATAGCCCGAATATTCGATTGACAGTAAAAGAGTTAGTTTCTTTTGGTCGTTTTCCCCATTCTAAGGGAAGACTTAAAAAAGAAGATCATCAGAAGATTGAGGAAAGTATTGCTTTCATGGGATTGAAAGATATTGAGAATCAATTTATTGATGAATTGAGTGGAGGACAGCGTCAACGTGCTTTTCTCGCTATGGTATTGGCGCAAGACACGGAGTATATCTTATTGGATGAACCGTTGAATAATTTAGACATGAAACACTCGGTCGAAATTATGAAAACCTTGCGTGAATTGGCAGATAAATACCAAAAAACCATTGTTATTGTTGTGCACGATATCAATTATGCTGCAGCGTATGCAGATTACATCGCTGCTGTAAAAAACCATCAAATTCTGTATTTCGGACCAACCAACGAAGTGATTACAGAAGAAAAAATGAAAGATGTCTTTGATATCGATATGAAAATTATCGACAACGGAGACCACAAAATTTGTGTCTATTTTAAATAATTTATAAAAACATCGTTATGAGTAAATTTATGATTAGCTGCTTAGCAGCATCCGTTTTTTTATTTGTTTCTTGTAAAGAAACAAAAAATGAAGAACAAAGTTCAGCTACTGAAACAGCAGTACTTACCGTGGATCACCTATCGGGTACTTCTGAAGTAAAAGTAAACCCTAAAAATCCTGTAGTATTGAGCTACGGTATTTTAGATACGTTTGATGAATTGGGAATTCCAGTGAAAGGAGTGCCAGGATCAAATCTACCAGTTTATTTAGAGAAATACAGCGCAGCGGAATATGATAATGTTGGGGGAATTAAAGAACCTAATGCAGAAAAAGTAAACGCAGCAGATACAGAATTAATCATTATTGCAGGTCGTACAGCAGCAATGTATGATGAGTTCAAAAAAATTGCACCAACCATCAATCTTGATGTAGATGCTAAAGATTATATGAATTCATTCAAAAACAATCAACGCATTATCGGTAAATTGTTTGGAAAAGAAGAACAAGTAGAAAAAGAATTGAAAGACATCGATGCGCGTATTGCTAAGATTAAGAGTATCACGGAGAATTCAGATAAAAAAGGATTAATCGTTTTAGCAAACGAAGGTCGTATGAGTTCATACGGAAAAGGATCTCGTTTTGGTATTATCCACGATGTTTTTGGTCTAAAACCAGCAGATGAAAACATCGAAGTTGCAACGCATGGTCAAGTGATTTCTAATGAATTAATCAAAGAATTAAACCCAGATTATATCTTTGTGATTGACCGTGGAGCAGCAATTAAAAGAGCTACCTTAAGTAAAGAAGAATTTGCAAATGCACTCGTACAACAAACGAATGCATATAAAAATGATAAAATCATTTTCTTAAACCCTGAAACATGGTATTTATCAGGTGGAGGACTAAAATCAATCAAAATGATGATTGACGAAGTAGAAAATGCTGTGACGAAATAAGTAAAGTTGTTGTTAATTTCAAACAGGTAAAAACGAGTGGGTACATAATAGTACTCGCTCGTTTTTTTTTGCTCTTATTTTATCTAAATGAAATGTTAAATGGTGTCGTTTTTTATTTAAATTAGCAACTAAAATCAGCGGGTATTAACTTCTTGCTTTGCTACTTTATCTTATGGACAATCAATTTTCAAACACCATTTTCAAGCGTTTATTTAAAGATGTACAAACGCTTTTAGCGATTGCCTACCTTGTTGCTGTCGCTATTGGAATGCTCTTCAATTACAAGAAGTTTATCTTATTCGATGTCAATATTTTCGATTATGCAGGTTTGTTTGATTTTTTAATTGCTCCTTTTGGCGATTTTACCATTACCTTATTTACACTTGGAACGATTCTCCTGACAATCTTGATTTATCAACTCGATCTTTTTTGGCGTAAAAAACATCCCGCTTCCTATGCGAAAATGATGTTTAATATGGATCAAACCAAATGGTATACGAGTCAAAAGTATAGTTTAGGATTACTTCTTTTTGTTTTGTATATGTTTTTAGGAGCAGATGTTTATGCAAAGCGAAATAAACGCGCAGTTGTACAAGAAAATCCCATTGCTATAACGTATGCAGACAATACACAAATACAAGGAATTTTAATCGGCAAAACAACGGATTATATCTTTTTGTTGCAGCAAGAAGAAGTAAAAGTAATTCCAATGAATGCGCTGATTAAGGAAATCAAATTGAAATAAGAGTTAAGGGAATCTACCTAATTCTAGTGATTTTTTTATTTTTTATGCTCCAGTTGTTTTTTGCGACATAGGTTCGCTTTATTTTTGACTGAAAATAAAGCTATGGCACATCGCATTTACCTCTACAATATAGACAGTGAAACCCATCAAGTAGTTGAAGGGAATTTAGGAGAATGGAATTATGTAATTCCGGATCTATTGTTGCCCCTTTTATCAGCAAATGTACGAGCGAAAGGAAAGGCGTTGTATTTTGATAAAGAAGAAGGACTCAATCGATTGGCTAATTTCTATGATTTGTTGACCGAAACTTATCAATTACAAAATAAACAAGCATTTACGGAAGCTGTCACGGTTATGTTTGAATTTTTGTCTGATTTGCCTTATGATGCGTTTTATATGGATGCAAGTGATGTGTATACCATGAACGAAGAGAAACCGAAAGAACAGGCCAAACAGTGGGTAGAAGAAATCCAACAAAAATGGACGTTGTATCAAAAAGCCATAGAGACAAAAGACTTAGGTGTATTAGATGATTTAATTCGCGCCTCAGGTTATACTTCTTTTCTGGAAGCTTTAGAACACGATTGGGTACAATATGGCTTGGGACATTGGGAGGAAAGTAGCGTAAAACAAACGCGTAGTGTTGTCTTTCAGGAAGGTGAATTACAGGGGTTAAAAGACAAAAATGGAGTAATTATTGCTCCTGCAATATACGATGTTATTTACGCATTTAGTGAGGCCTATGTAGCCGTAGTAGAAAAGACAGGTAAATTCGGCTATATCAATGATCGAGGTAAATTGCTAGTACCCCTAGAATACGAGGATGCTTTTGATGGGTATCTTGTTGATCAAACCAAAGTGGGAATTGTTTGTGTAAACGGAAAAACAGGGCTTCTTCATCTTGATACACATCAGTGGGGGATTCCACCCGAATATGAAGAAATAGAGCAGTTGTACGGTCCTTATTACAATGTTGTACAAGACGAACAGTATCAATTACTCGATTATACAGGAAAGTATATCATTGAAGAAACAAGTGCGACGGCATTTGAACTCGACTATCCCATTAAGTTTTTTGCAAAACAACCCCAAACATCAAAACGAAAATACTATACTGTAACGGGACAATACCTTGGGGACTATCCCGAAGATGTATTGGAAGAATTGCCTTTGGGGTACTATTGGATTAAACCGAATAAGTATCAAAAAAAGAATAGTGTAATCAATCCCATGGGGGAAACAATACTGACGGATATTGACCAACTCATGCTATTTCCAGCATACACTTCTTTTGCCTATAAAGTAGAGAAGCAATGGAAGCTATTTGATTGCCAAGAACAAAAGAACATACTAACCAATGAGGTAATTGCTAAAATTCATGCGAATTATTTGTGTAATTACATGCACGATGCCTATGTGATTCAAACGGAAGAGGGGTATGGGTTTTACCATACCGCATCCCATCGTTGGCTAATTGAACCCCAGCAGGATAATCTAAAAATAGAACATGTAAACCAGTTGTTGCTGCTAGTGACCCAAAAACAGGGAATGCGTTATTTTGATTATCAGACACATACCTTAAGTGAATTGTATACGTATCTATGCGAACCCATTGATTATCATACGCAGCGTTTGTGCTTGTTTCAAGGAACGACAATGTATGATCTAGATCTTGAAGGAAATCGCCAAGAAATTAGCAACGAGCAAATGGGGCAATTATACGAACAACGCTATAATTTACGCGGTAAAGATTTAGCTTTTTTTACTTCGTTTTACGAAGCTTGGACGCAGCGAATGGGCGATCAGTATGAGGCGTATTTTGATGTAGATACGTTATATCGACGCGGAATTGCCGCCAGAGATGAGGAGGATTGGACTTCAGCCATCAAGTATTTTACAATTGGAGCGGAGCGCAAAGATCCGCGTATGTTGTATGAGTTGGGCGTGATTTATACCGATGAAAATGCATGGACAGCAATAGCGAACGGAATTGCTTATTTAGAAGAAGCTGCGGAACAAGACTATGCCGATGCGTGGAATACCATCGGGTATTTGTATCAAAATGGCATTGGATATGCGTATGATTTTGAAGCGATGATTCAAGCGTACGAAAAAGCTGTTGAATTGGGATGTGTTTGGGCCAATAACAATTTAGGCGACTTGTATTTCTATGGACAACACGTGGTACAAGATTACGATAAAGCCTTGTCTTATTATGTGTTATCGGAAAAATATTATGGAAGTTATGCCCAAAACTTGATCGAGATTTACTATCAGAGAAGTGATTTTGATCAAGTATTAAAATACTTGAAGCGCAACAAATACCAGCCGTATATTCACATTTATTACGGTATTCTATACGATCATGGGTATGGCGTTAAACAAAGCGAAAAGAAGGCGGTTGAACACTATGAGCAAGCAATAGAACATTCAAGCTATTTTTATGCCGTAGAGCGCCTTTTATACTATTATAAAGAGCATCCTAAATTTCAAGATGCAATACAGTATCAGCGAATTGTAGATTATGCGCGAATAAACGAAATAGAAATACCCTAAATACAAAAAGAAAAGAGGATGCTTTAGCATCCTCTTTTTATATGATAAACCTTAGAACTGGCGAACCGTTTGTCTAATTGCAACTAATTTAGTCATCAAGTCTTCGAAGTAATCCAAGTGCAACATATTCGCACCATCACTTTTCGCTTCTGCTGGGTTGAAGTGTGTTTCTAAGAAAATTCCATCAACACCCACTGCGATTCCCGCTTTCGCTACAGTTTCAATTAAATCTGGACGTCCACCTGTTACACCACTCGATTGATTTGGTTGTTGTAAAGAGTGGGTAATATCCAATACCGTTGAAGCAAATTGTTGCATAGCTGGAATTCCTCTGTAATCAACAATCATATCTTGGTAGCCGAACATAGTTCCACGATCTGTAACCATCACGTTTTCATTGTGGCAATCCAGTACTTTCTGTACTGCGTGTTTCATGCTCTCTGGACTCATAAATTGTCCTTTCTTCAAGTTAACCACTTTACCTGTATTTGCTGCTGCAACTACTAAATCAGTTTGGCGAACTAAGAAAGCTGGAATCTGTAAAATATCTACATATTCAGCTGCTAGAGCGGCATCAGAAGATTCGTGTATATCTGTAACAGTTGGTACACCAAATTCTTTTCCAACTTTTGCTAGTATTTTTAATGCTTTTTCATCACCAATCCCTGTGAAACTATCAATTCTCGAACGATTTGCCTTTTTAAAAGACCCTTTAAATACGTAAGGAATTTGTAATTTATCTGTAACTTTTATGATGTGTTCTGCAATGCGCATAGCCATTTCTTCACTTTCAATGGCACATGGTCCAGCTAATAAAAAGAAATTATCAGCTTCTGTATTTTTTATTTGAGGTATATTTCTGATATCCATAGTGTTCTTGTATTAGAATTATTTTCGTTTTGTTTTGCCTTTTTGCTTTTTCACTTTAACCATTTCTGGCTTTTGTGCAGCGGCCTTTATTTGGTCGTAATTCTTTGTTTTTAAAAAGTAAGCAATTATAGTAGTAAAGATAATACCAAATGAGAGATTATTCATCACACCATTTCTTAAAAATAAGTCAAAAGAAGCATTCTTCTGGGCTTCTTCCACACTCATTTTAGCATCGTGAATCAATGCTTGTTCTAGGGTTTCCATGAAATGTGGACTTACCTGATTGAAGGTAATGAATTGAACAATAGGGAAGAACAAGGTAATCATGATACACATAACTAACCCCGTTAGAAAGGCTTGTTGCCATTGCATCACGTTGTCAAAATAGTCTTTCTTTTTTTGTCGGATCCCCAACCAGTAAAAAATAAAGAGTAAAAAACTAAATAACATCTCATGTAGTACCTCAAAACGCACCTTTTCAGTGTGGAATCCCATCGACTTTCCTATAAACATCCAAATTAATGCAGCCAAGGTGGCCAAAGCAGCCCATTTGAATTCAATAGAGAATTTTTTCATTGTATTAGCTTAAAATATAATACTTCAAAAGTAAAGTTTTTATTTTATAGCTTAAAATATATTTTTTTCTAATTTTTTTTCTTAGATTTAATAGGAAGTATGAAAAAACAAAATAAAATAACCACTATTTTGTAAATTAATATAGTAAAAAAAACAATTAGTTATGAAAACGCTTATTTTAATTCGACATGCAAAATCGTGTTGGGAGGCTATTACGGAAGATAAGAATAGACCAATCTCAAAAGATCGTGGGGTGCAGGATGCGCTTTTAGTTTCTCAGGCAATTGCTTCACTTTTACCGGATCGTTTTATTGTTTGGACAAGTACGGCGCAACGAGCAAAACAAACAGCCGCTCTTTTTTGTCAAAACTTAGATATCAATCCAACTTATGTCATTGAAAAAGAAGATATTTATACTTTCGACGTCAAGAAACTGGCTCGAACGATAAAAAAATGTGAAAATACACACAATGCGCTGATTATTTTCGGACATAATGATGCTATCACGGATTTTGTTAATAAATTTGGTATGGTTTCGATTGATAATGTGCCAACATCAGGAGTGGTTGTGATGGACTTCCCTCAAGATGATTGGAAAGAAATTAAAAACGGAACTGTAATAAGTAAAGTTTTTCCTAGAGATTTAAAATAAGCAATGAATACAACTACTGCAACACCTAAATATTATTATGTTGATCGTGAGAAAAGCTGGTTGGCTTTTAACGAAAGAGTTTTACAAGAAGCCGGAGATATCACAGTCCCTTTACTTGAGCGCTTGCGTTTCATTGGGATTTTCTCTAATAATTTAGATGAGTTTTTCAGAGTGCGTTATGCAACGATTCGCCGGATGGTTTTAACGGGCGAAAGCAATCGTCGCCTGGGAAGTGGAGTAGTAGTCAAAGATTTGTTGACGCAAATTACCAATCGCGTAATCGTCTTGCAAAGCGAGAGCTTGCGTATCCTTGCTGAAATTGAAAAGCAATTAGAAGCAGAGAAAATTTTTATACTCAATGAAAATACGATCAATGACAAGCAAAAAGCCTTTGTCAAAGATTATTTTTTACATACCCTATCGCATGATTTAGTCACAGTTATCTTGAGTGACTTGGCTCCGTTCCCTTTGTTGAGAGATACACATGGGTACTTAGCAGTAAAGCTTGAGGTAGATGAAGCCTTGCGAAGCCAAAGAAGTAAAGCAAATAAACGCGAAAAAGGAACGCGTTATGCCATTATTGAAATCCCGAACATCGTCAATCGATTTGTTGAATTACCCTCAGAAGATGATAAAAAATACATCATCCTAATTGACGATATTATTCGAGATAATCTAGCGTCTATCTTTGGTATTTTCGATTATAAAGCGGAAAAAGCTTTTATGATTAAAATTACGCGTGATGCGGAATTAGGGGTAGATACGGATTTACATAAGTCTTTCGTCGAAAAAATCTCTAGTGGAGTGAGAGACCGAAAGGAAGGTGAAATTGTTCGTTTCGTTTACGATCAAGAAATGGATCAAGATCTATTGGATTTTTTACTTAAAAATGTAGAGATTGAAATGAACGATAGTATCATTCCTGGTGGACGATACCACAACCGACGCGATTATATGAGTTTCCCAACAATGGGAAGATCTGATCTAACCTATCCCAAACAAATACCGGCAGCCGTACGCGATTTGGATATGGAAGACAGTATCATTCAGCAATTGCAAAAGAAAGATTATTTGATCTATACGCCTTATCAGTCGTTCTCTTATTTGGTTCGACTCTTGCGTGAAGCGGCATTGGATCCACAAGTCTTGTCTATTAAAATTACCTTGTACCGCTTGGCTAAGAACTCTCAGATTATTAGTTCTTTAATCAATGCTGTGAAAAATGGAAAAAAGGTAATTGCACAAATTGAATTGCAAGCGCGTTTTGATGAGGCTAGCAATATTTACTACTCTGAATTGATGCAATCGGAAGGAGTGCAACTGATTTTTGGAGTAAAGGGACTCAAAGTACACAGTAAAATCTGTGTGATTGAGCGATTAGAAAATAAGAAAATTAAGCGATACGGTTTTGTTTCTACCGGAAACTTCAACGAAAGTTCAGCGAAAATATATACGGATGTTACCTTGTTGACTGCTCATAATCAAATTATGAAAGATGTGTCTAAGGTATTTGAATTTTTACAAGTGAATTACCGTGTACACAAGTATAAGCATTTACTGGTATCGCCCCATTATACCCGATCGGGATTCTATAAATTAATTGATCGAGAGATTCGCAATGCAAAGAATGGATTGCCAGCCTACATCCGACTAAAAATGAATAGTTTATCGGATTTGAGAATGGTGGATCGCCTGTATGAAGCGAGTAATGTAGGAGTAAAAATACAATTAAACATTCGCGGGATTTGCTGCCTAGTACCAGGTATCCCTGGGATGAGTGAGAACATTGAAGCCATTAGTGTGGTGGATCGTTTCTTAGAGCATTCGCGTATTTATATTTTTGGCAATAACAACAACCCTGAAGTATATATCTCTTCTGCGGATTTTATGACGCGAAATCTAGATGAACGCGTGGAAGTGACCTGTCCTATTTACGATGAACGAATCAAACAGGAATTGATTGAAACGTTTGAAATTGGCTGGAAAGGAAATGTAAAAACGCGTATTCAATCGGGTGATTTATCTAACAAATACAGGGATAAAAATGGAAAAGAAGACTTTCAATCTCAAAAAGAAATGTACCGTTATTACAAAGACAAACTAAAAGGATAATTCATGTTGAAGATAAAGAAATATGCAGCAATCGACATCGGTTCCAATGCGATGCGTTTGTTGATTATGAATATTGTGGAAGCGAAAGGGAAAGATCCCGTTTTTAATAAGAGTTCACTGATTCGCGTTCCTATTCGATTGGGACAAGATGTATTTACGCAAGGTGAAATTAGCAGTGAATCCAAGCAACGCATGATAGAAGCGATGCAAGCCTTTTATTTGTTGATGCGCGTGAATAAAGTCGAGCGTTTTATGGCTTGTGCTACTAGTGCCATGCGAGAGGCGGACAATGGACAAGAAGTAGCAGAAGCTGTTTTTGCTGCATCCAAGATTAAAATCAATATCATTGACGGCGAAAAAGAAGCGATGATTATTGCTTCTACGGATTTGAAAAATTACATCAATCAGACGAAGAATGTGATGTTTGTTGATGTAGGTGGGGGGAGTTCTGAATTTACAATTTTCAAAGAAGGAGTGCCCTTGGCTTCTAAATCATTTCGCAACGGTACTGTCCGTTTGTTAAACGATATGGTATCTAAAAGTGTGTGGAATGACATCCAAAATTGGGTTAGAGAAGAAACCAAAGATCTGCATGATTTGATTGTTATCGGTTCAGGAGGAAACATCAATAAAGCCTTTAAGATGTCTGGTAAAAGCCAGGATAAACCCTTGTCATATAGTTATTTGAACCAACAATTGACAAAATTGACAGAAATGACCTATGACGAACGTATTGCAATATTGGGATTAAATCCCGATCGTGCGGATGTAATCATTCCTGCGTTGCGAATTTATACGTTTGCCATGAGATCAAGTGGAGCAAAACAGATTTACGTACCAAAAATTGGAGTTTCTGATGGAATTGTAAAAGCCATTTACTTTGGTAAAATCCCATTGGAATACCAAACGATCACGTATTAATACAGGTAAGTGCTTTTTCAAAAAAGCCCAAAAATAAAAATGACGCAAAGTTTCTTAAAAAAAGAAAGCTTTGCGTCATTTTTATTTTTTCTATAACAGTACTTTTTCTTCCAGAGGCAACGTAGCTTTCGGTTGATAGTTATCCAAAGATTTAAACATCAAAGCGTTGATTAAACAATTTTTGCATATAGTCTTGAAGAATCAGCGCATGTGTATGTTCTGTGTCACGCGCAGCATAAACAAACGTAATAACTGGGTATTCTTCCCATTTTTCAATGAATGTAGGAACTAATTCATTGTGTTTGAGTTCTTGTAGATATTGGTAGGTAAAAGTTGGCCAATTTTCAACGATATGTCCATAGGCTTTTCGAATTTCTGTAGTAGGAGTAATGTCTTTGGCCCATTCCTCAATTGCTGCATGTTCTTTGGAAATACCCCGCGGCCATAAACGATCGACCAAAACGCGATAGCCATCCGCTGCAGAAGGTTCTTCGTAAATTCGTTTGATTTTTATTTGCGGTATCATGTTGAAATTGATTTAATTGCGCGATTAAGTCCTACCTTCTAAGATACAATTATTCTTTGGGAAATTCTTTTTTAGGATGCGAAATAATGCTACATATTTTTTATACACCAACTTTCTATTGTGTTTTTTACATTAAAATCATCAAATGTATTTTCAATTACTCTTTGCCTTCTCTTTTTATTTTTAGGGATATTATAATATTCACCTTTATAATACACTACTATATTATATGTATCAATTATAGCAGTATCAAAAGTTAAGTAATTATCATAGATAATAATATTGTCATCGTGCCATAACGCTCTATACAAACTCTCTTTTTTAGGAAATATTCTAAAAAGGTCTAGTTTTTGACCATCTTTATTAGAAAACGATACTTGCTTTAATTTAGTACTACGCAAACTATATTCTAGGTTGTTTAGTTTATCGCTAAGAATATTGTTTCGAATATAAAAAGAATCAAGTTTAATTAGTTGGTTATTATACAGCATTTCACCTTTCAAAAATCCTTGATAAGAAATAGTTGTTCTACTATTTTTTGCATAATTTCCAATATACAAGGGACTTCCTGGCTTAACGAAACTCGATAAGTCGTAATTTTGAGCATAATTACAAGAATAAATAAGTAATATTAGAATAGTTAATAGTTTGTGTATCATAATTTAAAGATAGAAAAAATAGTAATACTTTTTACTTTCCATTTAAATTTAAATGACAAGCGTATTGAAACGGTTTATAACTCTTTTATAGTAGATAATAATAGCTTAACTTATTAGGAAATACGCCTTTCCAGATACCGAAATCAACACTTGTATTGTTGTTTCGAACCATCTACCTGAGGTACATCTAGAAGTGGATAATTAAAATGGTAATATTAAAAATAAATGTTTAATTATTAATTTTTTTAATAAAAATTATTTTAATTAAATTTGTTTGTTAACATTTTTTTCTAAATTCAGAATAAATAATTTTTTTAAATATTTATATTATGGGAAATTTTTTTATTTTTTAGGAGTATTCCTTTTTTCATTATCAGGTTATGCACAAATTAAACCTGATTCTGATAAAGATGTTATTTTTGAAGGGCAATTGGCGAGTCGAGGATAGGATTTCATGTGGCTCTAAAAAGGAAAAATGTGTAACTATAATGGAGCCAATTCGTTTGTCACCACCATCAAGTGGCCAAAAAATTAATGAAAATGAATCTATATTAATTTATCATTCAGGAAAAAAAGGATGAATATTTTATTATAGATAAAAAATCTTTAGAAGCCAATGCTGGTAAGCTGGGGTCGGTAGGTTCAACTTTGTATTTTGAATATTTTAAAATTTTATTTATAATTAATACCTTATGGAAGTAATTGACACCTATTTTAAAAGCGTTAATAAGAGCCTTCTTTTTTTATTTATTTTTATTTTCTCCACTAGTTCATTTTCACAAGAAGTGTATTTTAGAGTATCAGAAAATGATTGTTTTAATTGTTATGTAAACATAAACCAGCATATCATAGGAAAAAGTGATATTCAATTTTTATTTCCTGAGAGTTCTAAAGGAAAAAGATTTGATGAATTTAATAAGCGATTTTTTAAAAATCAAATAATAAAAGAAAAGGTGATTTTTTCTGATAGTTTATATGCATTGACGAATCAGCCTTTAGATGATTTATCGGGTTTAGTTTTTATTTATAATGGCAATGTTATTTTTTCAGAAAAAGGGGCATATATAGATGAAGAAAAATTAAAGAGATTCAATAGCAGCGTTTTAAGTTTTACGATGACACTGAATATCAGAGAAAAAGGGTTTTCTAATAGGAATTTAATAAAAGCAGATTATAATGATGATCATTTATTGATTACTGATTTTCTGTTTAAAAAACTATACTTAATTGATGGTGTTGAAAATACCGAAATTAATTTTGATGCAATTGATTTTTTAGATATTGCCAAAAAAAGTCTAAAGAATGTAGAATATTTGGATTTAGAAAAAAATATTGATTTAATGTCAAGGTATGGAAAAAATGGTATAGAATTAGTAAATGTTACCTACTCTGAAGGAAAATTTTACATTAGCTTATATTGTCCTTTTATTTCAGATGACGAAATTATAGATGAAAATGGGAATAAGAAAGAAGTTTTTCGTATTGGAAATAAACCAAATTATTTAGTGCTTAAAAAAGAAGAGTTTAATGAGCGCAATGTACTGAAAAATATTTTTAGTTTTGATTTTGAAAATGAACAATACTTTTATGCTTTAGATGAACTTGTACAAGGCAATAGTCTATTGAAATTAAATCAAGTTATTTATTCAGATGAACAATTTAACAAAGATCAATCATATCCTTTATTTACTAAATTTCATATTGATGCTGCAAATAAAAGGATAACTTTTGATAAGTACTTAGATAGTATGGATTTGCTTGATTTTCAAAAATATAAAAATTTTAATACATTAGAATTCATCAATGTAATTAGTTTTATATCGCAAGATCAAACTATAGTGTTAAAGGATTTTCCTTATGTTATTGAACCTCTTTTAGGTACAAAAAAGAAACTTGAATGGGATGAGAACGTGAATAAAGTTTCTTATCCCCAGGATATTAAGTATAAAAATTTACAGTTTTGGAAAAGTAATAATGGATATAGTCTGCTCTTTCAAAAAGAGGATGAAATAGTAGTAAAAGAATATACTAATACATGGGAATTGAAGAGTCAGAAACCTTTTATGTTCAATAAAGCATTTATCAAACAGCTATACATAACTAAGAAGTACATTTATATGAAATCCACAACCGAAGATATTTATCGTATTGATAACTATTTGATTTAATATGTTATTTTTTTGTCTATGTGAAAATAGTTTATAGATGTATAAACCTCAATGAGTTAAATTCTTATTGAGGTTTTTTTTTCTCTCTCATTTTCCGTCACCCATCTTAAAACTTCTCAATCGCGCCCAATCCAAACAATGCAAAATCGTATTTCACGGGATCAACAGGATCTAATTCACGCAAAGCCGTATCCAATTCCAATAGTGCTTTGGCATCGTTTTGTGTGCGTTTTAAAATGCCCAATTTGCGTGCCATATTTCCTGAATGCACATCCAAAGGACAGGACAACTCACTTGGAGATACGCCTTTCCAAATACCGAAATCTACGCCTGCATTGTCTTGGCGCACCATCCATCTGAGGTACATATTAATGCGTTTTGCAGCCGATCCTTTTAATGGATCCGAAATGTGCTTTTGCGTACGTTGTTGGTGTTGAATTTCAAAAAATAAAGTTTTAAATTTTGAAATACGTTCCTGTAGAGGCAGGGAAGAATCGCTAAATACTCCTTCTAAACCTCTATGATGGCGGTAGATATGCTGTAACGCCTGAATAAAAGTAGCGAAGTCCGTACTGTTAAAGGTACGGTGAACAAATCCAGTTAAAGCATCTAGATGATCTTCGTTGTGATTCATGACGAAATCATAGGGAGAATTGCCCATTAGTTCCATCATTTTATGCGCATTTTTGATAATCATTTTGCGATTCCCCCAAGCAATGGTTGCACTTAGAAAACCTCCAATTTCAATATCTTCTTTTTGCGTATATAAATGAGGAATTTGTACAGGATCATCCACTATAAAAGAAGGATTGTTGTACAACAGTACTTTCTCGTCTAAAAATTCTTTGAGTTCAGCTTTATTCATCTAACAAAGGTAGGAATTAAACCTAAAGAAAACTGTTGTTTTAAAGCGAATTCAAAAAGGCTAATAGATCTTCTCTTTCCTTTTTGGACAACTGTTTGAATTTATCTTTAGCGCGTTGTGCTTCACCACCATGCCAAAGAATGGCTTCCGTCAAGTTGGTTGCTCGACCATCGTGTAAGAACTGCGTATGTCCGTTGACTAAATACTGAAAACCAATGCCCCAAAGAGGTCTTGTTTTCCATTCTCTGCCCGTTGCCATAAAATCCGGTCGACCATCGGCTAAATCTTCTCCCATGTCGTGCAACAACATATCCGTATATGGATAAATGGTTTGATAAGCTAAGGCTTTGATTGGACTAGGTCCTGTTTTTTGTTTCGGGACATGGCATTTTGCACAATCAATTTCTTCAAAGATACGCGCGCCATTGCGGACATTTTGATTGTCGTGAAAGCGAGAAGCTGGGACTGCCAAGGTTTGGGTATAAAAAGTGACCGCATCAACAAGAGCATTAGACACTTCTATTCCAGCCTTCAAGCCATCATCTCCATTGGTCTGTCCATATCCCGTTTCATAAGGAAATACATAGTTGGTAATTCCCATATCATTGTTGAAAGCAGCTGCACATTGCTCTAGGAGTGAAGCCGTATTGGCTTTCCATCCAAAGCGACCTAATTTTGTTTGTTTGGAAATCACATCGTATACATAATTAGCCTTTCCATAAATGCCATCTTGATTGGCATCGTTTGCATCAATTTGAGCAAGAATATATTCCTCAGGAATAGCTTCTAGTAAACCTAAACCAAATACTGGAGAACCAATACGCGGAGATAACAAGATATTGGCAGGAATGGGAATATAGGATTCGACCAAACTATAGTGTGGTTTACGCAAAGTTACTTTCGTTCCGTCTGCTAATTCTTCTACGAGAGTGGAATAAGTAACCTGAAATTGAGCCTCTGGTTCCACACCAAATACCGCCTGATTTTGTATTTGTAATCCAAAACCAGGAACAGGAACGGGGCCTCCGTTATCCGCGATGCCTGGTAAACTTACACGCATGAAAAAACCACTTCTCGCATTGAGGTTGGTAGGGAAGGGCGCTCTACCATCTTTGGGATGACAAGAGATGCAGGAAGAATTATTAAAAATCGGACCTAAACCACCATTTACTTTATTCGGCGGAGTTACATAAACGGATTCAAAAGTCAAGTCTCCTGTTAGATGTAAGGCTAGGTCAGCTCCTGATAAATTAGGAGCAGGGGTACCATACGCATTACTGGTATTGATAAAAACAGTAGTGGCTCCACCTGCCAATTGACGATCCAACAAAGAAGGAAGTTCTTCATAAGGCGTAGCATCATCACTAGAACAAGAGATAAAAAAAGAAGAAAAAAGAAGTACGGTAAGGAGTGAAATGTATTTCATTGCAAAAGGAAATCAGAGGGTGTTGTATGGAAAAAGAATACACCTTTTGGGGTGTATTCTTTTATAGATTGGGTTAGTAAGATGAATTAAAGACTATTGATATAAGGTTTCAATTTAGACTCTAATAAAGTAGATAAATCATTAACAATGTTTTGCGCTTTGATTACTTCTGGTCTATGGCTATAAATAGCTTCTGTAAAGGTTCCAGGAATTGCTTCAATAGCTGTAATTGCTGCGGTGATTGCTGTTTTGATTTCCGTATCTAAGGCTTTGTTATCTCCAGCAACAATTTCAGATAATCCTTTAACCGATTTATTGTATCGGCCTAAATAGATATTTTCAATACTTCTCATATTGTCTGCGAAGTCTCTTTTAGAATTGTTGCTAAAACGAGATTCTTCTTTTTCTGGGTAAGGAGTACTTCCTTCTGAGTTTAATGGATCTTCAATTTTACCTGTTCCTACTTCATCGGCAATGGTAATTAATCCATCGACAATTTCTTCTAATGCTGCAGCTTTTGAAGGGTATTTTGTCGAGTTTATTCCCGCTGAATTGAAGACTGCAACGTAATTTCCACCATCAACTTTCCATTGATCATAAAGCAATTGCGTATTTTGTTGTAAGTCTTCCGTAGCAGCTTTCAAGTATTCTTTTTGTCTAGCTGTAATATCTGCCGCTTTTTTAGAACCAGTTTCTCCCCATAGTAAGAACTCTATTAAGTGAAAACCACGTGCTTCGTTATTCGAACTAATTAAAGAAGCAGTGATTGCTTGATTACTTCTCAAAATGTTGTTCATCGCTTCTACATCCACAGGCCAAGTATCCATAGCTGGGTCAATTCCCTCTGTATCTACAGGACCATATAAGAACCCTTCTGATTGTTCCCAAGGTTTTCTCGTTTCAATCCACGCTTGTTTAGCTAATTCTAAATTTGCATCTGTTGCGTTAGCTGTAAAGTTGCTGATCGCTTTTCTCAAAGCATTGGCCTTGTCATTTAGATCGCGATAGGTTTCTGTAACAACACTTCCTGTTAAATCTGAAATTACAGTTGCGTATAAATCATCCTTTTTGGTGTCTGTAGAGGAGTCATCATTATTACTACAGTTCATCATCATGAAAGAAGTAGCAACCAATCCTAAAGCTAAAAATTTGTTTCTCATTATTTTATACTATTTGTTTTTTATAATTAAAAAGTAAATCCAATTCCTGCAGAGAACGTATTCTCTTTCTGTTTGTTTCCTGTATTTAAAGAAGTCACCGGATCAAAGTGGTCTGAACCTAGTCGTCTTGTTGCGTAATGCGCTTTAACTACGATTTGTGGATGAACAAACCAGTTGATTCCGCTGGTCCAAACACTTCTTTCCCAACGCGGTTTTCGAACTACAGCACCTTCTGTTTCATGCATGGTGTCATAGTATTCGTAACGTACAAAAGGATAGAGTTTTTGCGTTGTTGTATTGTTGAAGAAGTGGAGCACCTCATACCCAATATCCCCAGAAAAACCAATCATATTTTTCCCTACAGGCGTGCGTTTCACACCCAGATTATTGGAAAGATTGGCATTTTTTCGGCTGACAATGTTAGAGTTCTCTACATTTCCATATAAGAAGACAGAACTAAATTTTAGGTAGTCCTCATCATAACTCACATGGGCTTCTAGGATGCTGACATAAGCAGAAACATCCATGTCATTTTTAGGTCTATTAGCCGCTGCATCGTTGATGTAGGCTGAAACTCCCGCAAATGTGTTTTTATTAGTGCCAAATTTGTAATCGAGTCTAGCAGCGTACGCTAAACTATTGCCAACGGCCATTTCAAATCGGGTTTGATGCCCTCTTTTTATCCAATTTCTCGAGCTAAATCCAGTAGCATCCAATCCATTGGTGATGGAAAATTCATAGCTAAATCTATTTTTTAAGAATGTACCGTAGAATTGAATTCCGTTCTCATACCACCCCAGAGGAAGCATTTCATTTTCCATTTCTTGTCGGTATGTGGTGAAATACTGTGTTGGACGATCGAGATTTTGTGCCAAACTCAGGTGTAGTTTCATGCGTCCAACGCGAACATTGAAGTAGGGGCGAATTTTAAAATCAATGTGAATTTGCTCTAGTTTTACTTCTCCTCCTGATTCAATTTCTTTCTCATATTCACCAAATTCTTCTTGTGTATCAAGCTCTATAGTAGAACCCGTTCCGCCATGTTCATATTCGATTTCCGTTTTTAAACTAATCCAATCATTGAAGCGATAGCCTAAATACAAATTCAATCGTTCTGCATCAAATTTATTCTTGATGTTTGGATCTGTATCATAACGCCCATAGTTGTAATAATTAACAGCGCCATAGCCACTTAGTGTAAAGTTGTTTAAGCTGACTAATTTTTTCTTGTCCTCTTTAAGCTCTTCGAGGATTTCTTTTTTTAATTCTTCTTTGAGTTGTTGAAGCGGAATAGCGTCTTTGTCTTGGGCTTGCGTAAGGAAGCATTGTAAGGCCAAACAAACCAGTAATCTTGTTTTCATAAAGTGGTTATGAGGTGATTAAATTCAGTAAATTTTGACGCAAATATATGTTTATTTAGATTTATTAAAAATAAAATATAAGATTTTTTTAACTTTGTATGAAAATTAATGCTTGCTAATTAGTAGGTGTATGTTTGATTTTTGGGTTAAATATTGAGTATATTCATTTATTATTAAGAAATAAATTCATTATATGTAAAAATTGGTAAATTATTTTTTGAATTTGATTTAAATTTTGTGCTAAAAAAAGGGGTTTTTAAGGGGTGAAATGGGTTGAAAAAGAGCTTTACTGGTTTTTTGAAGTAAAATTTTAACTTATTTGTTTTTATTTGGTCTAAATAAATATATATTTGCCGTCAAAATTAGTATATCCTTCACGAGGTATTGACTTATAATTAACAAATAAAGATCGGCATGTTTTCTTGTTTTCCTTTCATCAAAGGGGATGGATTTGAGTTTCGTTTTCTCAGGATGAAAGAAGAGAAGTAGCTGTATAAAAGTTGAAAAAGGCAATATCGAATGATAGAGGATTAAAAATATAACCCCAAAGAAATATGAAAAAATTATATGTACTCTGTGCCTTTGTAGTAACCAATTTTTGCATAGGCCAAACATTTAACGATGCCCTAAAAAAGGCAACTGCAGAAGATAAACCTGTTATGTTAGTTTTTGCTGGCTCCGATTGGTGTGCTCCTTGTATCAAATTAGAAAAAGAAATTTTTCAATCTGCCCTTTTTGAAGCAGAAAAGAAGAATTGGGTGTTGTACAAGGCTGATTTTTTAAAGAAATCAAAGTTACCCGCTGAGGTTAAGAAAGAGAATGGTCAATTGGCCGATCAGTACAACCAAGAAGGATATTTTCCTTTGGTTGTGGTATTAAATTCTACGGGAAAAGTACTGGGGAAATTGAGTTATTCGAAAGATACGCCTGCAGCCTACATCAAAAAACTACGTGAATTTATTCAATAAAATAAAAACGGTTTAGCATCCATTTTTCTTCATTCCCTTTACTATGTCTTCCATTTTTAGTCGAGCGTTTTTCCTCATGGGATGTAATTTCGATGTTACTATAGTCGCTGATCAGTTAGAAGTAGCTCATGCTTTAATTGATAGGGCCATAGCCGAAATGAAACGCATAGAGTATCTACTTTCAGAGTGGATGCCTGATACCCCTGTTTCTATTGTCAACGCTCATGCTGGTATACAGCCTGTGCAAGTTCCTGAAGAGCTTTTGGAACTAACTGCTCGCGCGTTGAATTTTTCCAAACTTACCGAAGGTGCTTTTGATATTACCATGGCGGGTTTGAATCAAATTTGGACCTATGATGGGACCATGAAGAAGCTTCCTTCTTTTGCTGAATTAAAAGCGGCTATTCGGCATGTGGGCTATCAAAAGATTCAATTGGATCGAGCAAATCAAACGCTTTTTTTAGCGCAAAAAAAGATGAAAATAGGTTTTGGTTCCATCGGAAAAGCCTATGCGGCGGATTATGCAAAAGCTTTTTTAATGCAGCAGGGCGTGCAGGCAGGAATCGTTAATGCCTCGGGGGATATGGCAGCTTGGGGAACTCAACCCGATGGAAAACCTTGGTCAGTTGGCATCGTAAATCCCCTAAATAAGGCAAAGGTTTTCGCTACGTTTCCTTTAGAGAATGGCGCTGTTGTCACTTCGGGAACGTATGAAAAATACGCGGTCATCGGCGATAAAAAGTACTCGCATATTATTGATCCTCGTACTGGGATGCCTACAACAGAAATAGCAAGTGTTACTGTTTTTGCTCCTAAAGCGGAATTGGCTAACGGAATTTCAACATCTATTGCCGTGATGGGAATTGAAACGGGCTTGCACCTCATCAACCAGATTCCCAGCGCTAGCTGCGTTATTGTCGATCATAAAGCCAATTTATTCACCTCAAATAACATTAAAACCAATACGATTTAACAATGAGAAAACTATTTTACATGGGATGTTTGGTCTTGCTTCTCCCGTCCTGTCAGACGGTCAAAGAATACGAGAAGCAATACATCAATGATCCCGATATGGTACTAAGTGCGCATACATGCGAACGCTATGAAACTAATTTTCAGGTATACAGAGAAGGGGCTTCGGGCGCCAATGGAGGTAAAACGGGGGGAGGTTGTGGATGCAATTAAATAAAAAACAATGAAAAAACGACTCATTACTTTAATGTCTTTAACCTGTGTATCAGGATTGCTATCTGCACAAGAACATAACTCAACTCCACCCAGCTATAAAAAGAAAGTCTTGGAAACAACAGAACTCGATTTTTTAGGTAGTTATTATGATCAAAAAGGAAAGCATTCGGCTGTAAATGGCGGAATGGGAACGGAAGAACTGGATAATTACGCCGGAAATATGATTTTGTCTATTCCAGTGCGTTTGGATGGAGTATTGTCTTTTGATGTGGGATTTTCAGCTTATACTTCAGCGTCTTCAAGTAATATCAACCCCTTTATGAGTAGACAGATTACGCAAGTAAATGCTACGGGGGCTTCTACAGGTGCTACTTCAGTTGAAAGCACTAAAACACTGCAATATGGTAGCCCTTGGTATGCCTCAACAGGGCCTTCGCGCAAAGATGTCTTGTACAATTTGGGAGCGAATTACAGCCATAGTTCGGATGATAGAAACACCATTCTTACGGTTAATGCTGCTGTTGCCAGAGAGTTTGATTATGAATCCATCGGCGTAGGCATTGGTGTAACAAAGCTCTTCAATGAAAAGAATACAGAAGTTGGGCTAAAAGCCAATGCTTATTTTGATACGTGGAAGCCTTTCTATCCTACTGAATTAGATGAATATCACACCTATGGGACCAATTTCCAAAATGCAGGCTATTTTGCCAATGTAGAAATTTATGACCAAAACGGAAATGTATCGACTAAATATTTACCTGATCGATTTGTCGCTTTTGATGATTATAAACGCAATTCATACGCGGTTTCATTATTCGCCACACAAATTGTAACAGAAAAAATGCAACTCGCTGTATTTGCTGATGTTTTATATCAAAAGGGATTGCTATCAACGCCTTATCACCGCATCTATTTTGCAGATAAACCCGCTTACTATATAGGTACGCCAAATTATATTCCACTCTATGATTCTCCGCAAAATACAGAAGTGTATCGCTTAGCAGATGACATCGAACGCCTACCTGATACGCGTTTTAAATTACCGATTGGTATGCGTTTGAATTACTACGTCAACAATTGGTTAACCCTACGCAGCTATTACCGTTTTTATACGGATGACTGGGAATTGCGATCGCATACTTTTAGTTTGGAATTGCCTGTAAAAATATCAGAACGCATTACGCTATTTCCGATGTATCGTTTCTACACCCAAAGTGAAACTAAATATTTTGCTCCCTTTGGTCAACATACAACCAAGCAAAAATATTACACTTCTGATTACGACTTATCTGCCTTTGATAGTCATCAGTATGGAGGTGGTTTGGTTTACAACAACCCTTTTAGCAAAGCAGCGATTGGAGGCTTCTCCTTGAAAAATTTTGAAATCAGGTACAACTACTATGATCGAAACGATGGGTTAAGTGCGAATATCGTAAGTGTTGGATTAAAATTTGTACAATAAATTTAGAAGAGATGAAAAGAGCAGGAAGTTTAGCTGTCATAGGCCTATTCCTTTTGTTACTAGGATGTAATAAAAATGACGATTCCTCAGATACGCCTAAAGAAGACCTCGTTGGGATTTGGAGATTGAGAGAAAGAATAGAAAATGATCGTTTGATTACTTTGGGAATTTGTGATCTCAAAGAAGTTTATGTATTCGGAAAGGATCAGTATTCCCACGAAACCTATAGCCAGGAGCGCGTGAAATACAAAGCTGCAGGCGAGCCAAGTAAAAACGCAGGAATTAGCATTTTTGGAAGTGATGATGACTATTATACTGAAATTGACAATACGATTAACTGCAAATCCAATGGAGTAGTCTTAGGAACTTGGACGAAAATAGGAGGAGATAAGTATCAACTGAAAGGAACAAATACAACTGAAAATAAAACAGTTGAGCTTTTTTTCAGTGCAGATAAAAAAACCTTTTATCTAGAGCAAGAAACTCGTTTAGCAGGCAAAACATATAGCAGTTATTCGGTTTATAAGAAACAGTAAAATAGCCCAATAATCACAAGAATATAGAAGGAACCAAAGGGTTGATCCCAAAGTTGTATCAATAGTGCTAAGTAACACACATAATTATAATTATTTTAAACACACACACTATGAGTTTTAAAAAAGCAGGATTATTGAATGTCCTAATGTTACTATTTATTATGGTAACTAGTTGTAGTAAAGGAGATGATAATACAGTAGACCCAGATAATACACCCACAACCAAATTACCTACTTTGAGGTTAACGGCTAGCCCGAAGGACGCTTTTGTCAATGAAGATATCGCGTTTAAAGTTGTCGATGAAAAGGGAAATGTCGTAACAGATGCGAAGCTTTTTGTCAATGAACAAGCCTTAAATGCTACGACTTTTTCTTCAAAAACAGCAGCAAGCTTTAAAGTTTATGCCCAAAAAGCAGGGTTTAAAACCAGTAATACAGTTGAGATTCGCTTTATGGACGAAGAGGATGTTGATGCCGTAGTAACCGGAAAATGGAAGTTTATTCCGTCTGCAGTAGAGACTATTTTCGAATTCAAAAAAGACATGAATTTTACCTATACACAAGGAGGGATAGAGAAAAAAGGAACCTATACAGTCAAGGGAAATAGAGTACAGTTGACTTTAGTTGATGGGAGTTCTCAAGACGATGACTATGGAGTAATTAATATTTCGAACTATACGGCCAATTTACTAGATGTTGATATGATTATCAAAGATGGTTTTAAAAATGGTAAAACAGGACAATTGGAACGCGTAGTAGATGTAGATCCAGGAACTGGTGGAGGAGACGATGATGACGATGACGACAATCACGTGAATATCAATTTACAAATGTTTTATGGTGAATGGAGAGGATATGAAGATAATAACACCGAGTATGTGATCAAAATGAAGTTCAAATCGGAAAAGATGGAGGCGGAAGCTAAGAATATGGGAAAATACAATCCGGTATTGTACCTTGTTGATGAAATGCGTTATTACAGTTTGTACAATTCAAGCACGCTACTTCTTGAGGATAAGCACTCAACAATCAAGTATTACTTTAAAGTATCGAGCTATACCAATAGAGAGATTGTTGGAACCCTATACTTAGATAGCATGATTCCAAGTAATGGTATCAAATTGACGTTACAAAAGAAATAAACAGCTTTTTAAATGGATACAAAGAGGGTAACTCATTTGAGCTACCCTTTTTTTATTTTGTATCAAGGCTATGAATTACTAGTCATCAAACCATCGGTCATGATGAGTTTGCGGTCAGCCATATCAGCTAGTTCTTCGTTATGTGTTACTATAACAAAAGTTTGACCAAATTCTTCTCTCAATTGGAAGAAGAGATTATGTAGGTTCTCTGCCGTTTTTGTATCTAAATTACCCGATGGTTCATCAGCGAAGATTACCTTGGGTTTATTAATTAAGGCTCTAGCAACGGCAACACGCTGTTGTTCTCCTCCGGATAGTTCGGAAGGAAAATGGTGTGATCGATGTGAAACACCTAAATAGTCCAATAATCTTTTAGCTTCTTGTTCCGTTTCTTTTTTCTCTCTTCCTGCAATAAAGGCTGGAATACATACATTTTCTAAGGCATTAAACTCCGGAAGTAGTTGGTGAAATTGAAAGATGAACCCCAAGTTTAGATTTCGGAAGGTCGAAATTTCTTTGTCTTTCAACTGTAAAACATCTGTATTATTGATGACAAGAGAGCTATTTGGTTGAATAGTAGGTTTGTCCAATGTCCCTAAAATTTGAAGTAAGGTTGTTTTCCCAGCACCAGATGCACCCACAATAGAGATGATTTCTCGCTCTTTGATGTGGATATCAACTCCTTTTAAAACTTCTAACTGGTCATAGGATTTTCTAATATTCGTTGCTCGTATCATAATACTGTCTTTGATCGATTACAAAATAACAATGTTTTACTTCAATTAAAAATTAAAAAAGGAAAAATATTTCAAATGATTATTGACTTCCAATGATAATTAATAACTTAGACCTAGTAAAAAGAAGTAGTAAAGCATTGAATAAATGAAAAAAGCAATAGTAGCAGGGGGATGTTTCTGGTGTACAGAAGCGGTATTTAAAAGTTTAAAAGGAGTAATCGACGCAGTTCCAGGGTATATAGGAGGAGCGAAGGCGAATCCTACTTATGAAGAAGTTTGTACTGGAGAAACAGGGCACGCAGAAGCCATTGAGATTACCTATAATGAACATGAGATTAGTTATACTGAATTGTTGGAAATCTTTTTTGCAACACACAATCCAACGACGTTAAATCGACAAGGAGAGGATGTGGGGACGCAATATAGAAGTGAAATTTTCTATGTAGATGAAGGACAAAAACAAGCAGCTTTAGAATATATCGGTATTTTAAATGACGAAAAGGTTTTTGATCAGCCTATTGTTACACAAGTAAGTCCCGCTTCAACCTTTTATGTAGCAGAAGAGTATCACAAAAACTACTTTGAACGCAAAGGAACAGAAAACCCGTATTGTCAGATGGTGGTAAAACCAAAAGTCGAAAAATTTAAAAAGAATTACGCTTCTAAATTAAAATAAACCGACCCATGCAAGAGCAACAAACACAAACAAATTCACTCAAAACAAGACAGTTGATTATTGGTCTATTCCTTGATTTATTAGGGATGGCAAGCTATTTGATTCCTGGCTTAGGAGAATTTAGCGATGTGATTTGGGCCCCCATATCGGCTTTTATCTTAGCCAAAATGTACCCTGGAAAAGTAGGGAAAGTAGGAGCATTAGTTAATTTTGTGGAAGAGCTATCTCCAGGATTGGATATCATTCCAACCTTTACCTTAACCTGGGTGTATACCTATTATTTTCAGAAGAAAAGTTTCTAATAAATATTGTTTTTTATTTTGTTAAAATCATAAATTTTTCTTAACTTTAAAGTGCTTCCAACAATAAGCTTGGAGGTGGAAAAGCATTGATTAACTATAAACCATAATTTTATGAGAAACTTATTTGTGATTATTTGTAGCGTTCTTCTATTCGTTAGTTGTAAAGAAACAAAAAACAGTAGAGCGTTGGGGGATGAGAATGCAGGGAAAACTTTAATAGGTTGGTATTACTATAATTTAGGAGAAGAAAAGTATGACGATTTGAAACAATATCTCGACCAAGATTTTTTTAAAACAACGACAGAAGCGGAGTTTTATGCTAAATTAAAGGAGAGACAAACAGAACTTGGACATATCGTTAAAGCTGTTTTTAGAGAGGGCGATATGACAGAGGAAAACAAAAAAGAAAAAATTAAAGAATTCGAATTTGAATACGATGTTCAATACGAAAAAACGGCAGCAGTTGAGAAATTCCATTTAATCAAAAGAGGAGATGAATTCAAAATTGCTAAGATCGATTTCTAGAATTAGCACAACATATTATAACTCATGATTGGGTGTAAAAAGAGAAGTTTAAAATGAACTTCTCTTTTTTTGTTTTATACAAGGAATATTAAATATTCCAACTGAAGGAAAGAGTATATACGGAGAAAACTGTACATTTGTTAGCAATACTAGAGAGTAAACCGCTGAAATATTCAACTGATTCGACTAAACCGTATTGCCATAATCCTCACTAGGAAGAGCCATACGGTATAAATTTGCAGTTGAAAAATAGTAGCTAAAAGAGCAGAGCATGAAGTATTTATATCTTTTTATCATCTTGTTATTATTGATCATTGTTGGGATTTTGTTGTATTTTTTATTACAATACAACAAGCAGCGTGTTGCTTTTGAAAAAGAAAAAGATTTATTTGATACTAAAATCAAATATTTGCAATTGGAGAACTTGGAATCGAGGTTGGACCCCCATTTGTTCAAAAATATTTTAAATTCCATTCAATCTCATGCTTACCAAACGTATTATGCCTTGGATAAGATGGCAGGTGTACTAGATTATATTTTATATGATAGCCAACGTAAACTAGTAACGTTAAAAGAAGAACATGAGTTTGCCTTGCGTTTGATTGATATTAATAAAATTAAGTTGAATCCTCTTTTTCGCTTGGATGTTCGCTCGAATATTGGAGAAGTAGAGGCACTGTACGGAGAAGATTTAGTTGCACCTTTAATTTGTGTGGAGTTGATTGAAAATGCCTTTAAGCACGCAGATTTAACAGGGAATGATGCCTTTATTACCATCCTGTTTAAGTTGAAAAATGGACACTTTGATTTAGTCGTTTCTAATAAGAAATCCTCAAAAGGTTCACTTAGAAAAGAAAAAGGAGGATATGGTTTATCCGCATTGCGTGAACGTTTGCATTTGATTTACGGTCCTTATTATAAATTAGAAAAATCAGAAGACGAGCAAGTACACTCGATGCATTTAAAAATTAATTTGTATGATTTCAAAGCTAAAATGTATACTCTTAGATGATGAGTTGCTGGGATTAAAATACCTAAAGATGCTATGTGAACAAATTCCCGAAATTGAAATAGTGAAAGTATTTGATGATCCTACACAATTTTTGGAAGAAGCTCCTTCTTTGGATTTTGAATTGGCGATTCTCGATATCAATATGCCAGGTATGGATGGATTGAGTGTGGCTCAATTGCTGACCAACAAAGGAATTGTATTTGTTACCGCTTATAAAGAATATGCCTTAGAAGCCTTTGAGGTAGATGCAATTGATTATATCGCTAAACCCATAAAAAAAGAGCGATTGCAGCGTGCGATTCAAAAGGCAATGCGCCAGTTGAAACCTATCGAACAAAATACATCATTGACGATCAATTCTAACAAAGGGAAAGCCATTTTACAGTTTGATGATATTCTTTATATCAAAACGTGTGAAAATGACGGTCGCGATAAAGAAATTATACTAGAAGGAGAACAGCATTTGATTGCTAAGAATATTGCATTAGATAAATTAGTAGAGGTATTGCCTGCTCATAAGTTTTGTCGTATCAATAAACGCGAAATTATAGCGCTAAAGATTGTGCGCTTTTTTGGGCATGATTTGATTACCACACAGCTATTTACCGAGCAAGGAAAACCCCTCGAATTGACCTTGGGAGTTACTTTTAAAACAGATTTCCTAGATAAGATATAATTTCATTACAAGAATTTCGCGTTTCATTACAAGAAAGCTTGGTTTGAACTCAAGGCATGGTTTTTGAACCTATAAATTTCAGAGTTTTGCCTCTGAAATCGAAAACCTTAATCATGATGTCAAAATATAGGAATACCCTACTTTACGTTTCAATTATTGGTGGATGTACGGCTCTTATTTATTGGGTAGTTACACAAGGATCAAAATTGGAAGTAAATACAAAAGCCATTGTTTCAGACAATACGGCTTGGGAAAATTTTCTTCAAACCTTAGTACACAATTTAGAAAGTCCCTTAGCTTTACTTTTAGCTCAAATTGTAACCATTGTTTTGGTTGCAAGAGTGTTTGGATGGATTTGTAAAAAAATTGGACAACCTTCCGTAATTGGTGAGATTATTGCCGGTATTGCTTTAGGACCCTCCTTGGTAGGAACTTATTTTCCGGAGTTCTCAGCTGTTATGTTCCCTACGCAATCTTTGGGGAATTTAAGTTTCTTGAGTCAAATTGGATTAATTCTCTTCATGTTTGTGATTGGAATGGAACTGGATCTCAAAATCTTAAAGAATAAAGCGCATGATGCTGTTTTAATTAGCCACGCGAGTATTGTGATCCCATTTGCTTTGGGAATGGCGTTGGCTTACTATATATTCGAATCGTTTGCACCAGATGGTGTTGATTTCCTTTCCTTTGGACTCTTCTTGGGAATTTCCATGAGTATTACAGCCTTTCCCGTATTGGCGCGGATTGTACAAGAAAGGGGACTGCAGAAAACGCGAATAGGAACCATTGTAATTACCTGTGCAGCAGCGGATGATATCACCGCTTGGTGTTTGTTAGCTGCAGTAATTGCTATTGTACAAGCAGGAAGTTTCGTGAGTTCTCTTTATATCATAGCATTAGCTATTATCTATGTAATCGTCATGTTGAAACTGGTGCGTCCTTTCTTAGCGCGAATTGCAAAATATCAAGGGAATAGTAAGTTGCTATCGAAAGGAACTGTTGCTATCTTTTTATTGACGTTGATTATCTCAGCCTATTGTACAGAAGTAATTGGTATTCACGCTTTGTTTGGTGCGTTTATGACAGGGGCTATCATGCCAGATAACATGAAGTTTAGAACGATATTCATCGAAAAAGTAGAAGATGTAGCTGTTGTTTTATTCTTGCCTTTGTTCTTTGTTTATACGGGATTACGTACAGAAATAGGACTGCTAAATGAACCTTACCTATGGGAAATAACGGGATTGATCATTCTTGTGGCTACCGTTGGTAAGTTTGTTGGAAGCGCCATAACAGCCAAGTTCGTCGGTATAAATTGGCGGGATAGCTTGACGATTGGTGCTTTGATGAATACTCGAGGTTTAATGGAACTCATTGTCTTAAATATTGGTTTTGACCTCGGAGTAATGACAGGAGAAGTATTTGCCATGATGGTGATTATGGCGCTAGCTACAACCTTTATGACAGGGCCTTTATTGGATTTAATTGCGAAAATATTTGGTCCGCTTGGAGATGAACCACAGCACAAAGGGGTGATTATTGGAAAATATCAAGTGTTCTTGTTCTTTGAAAATAAACTAAGTTTAGCTCCGTTGATGAAGTTAGCCAATGCCTTTACAGGTAAATCAAGTGTAGATACGCGTATTACTGCGATGCACATGATTGATAGTCAAGAATTAAACTCCTTCAATACACAAGATTATGAAGAGGAGATATTTGAAGCAGTACAAGAACAAGCGACAGAAATGGACCAAGAGGTTCAGACCTATTATAAGGTATCCAATGACATTGAAAGTGATGTTGTAGGTATGGTTCACCAAGAAACTTGTGATTTACTACTGATCGAAATGGGATATTCGATTTATCGCGGATCTGTATTGGGAAATATCCTTGGTTTTACAACGCGTATCATCAATCCAGATGTGTTGTTAAACAAAGTAACAGGTAGAGAAAAATTGTTTGAAAATTCATGGTTTAATGCACGTACACAGCAAATAATGAATCGAACAAAAGTTCCATTAGGAATTTTGATTAACAAGGATTTTCAAAAATTAGAGCATGTATTCTTGCCTATTTTTAGCAAAGGAGATTTAAAACTATTGTCGTATGCGCAGAAGATGATTCGCAATAATGATGTGCAAGTTTCGATTTTAGATGCTACAGGAGAGCTAGAAAATCATACTGAGTTTAAAGAAAATATCAGGCTTATTGAACAGTATAAGCCAAATCACATACGCATCGTAAGTAACAAAGTAGTATCGAAGGAATTCATAGAGGAATTTGACTTGATGCTCATTACGTTAGATAGTTGGAAAAAATTGATTGAAACGAGAAGTATCTGGTTGAATCATGCTCCATCTATGCTTTTGATGCAATCGCTATAACTATTTAGTTATGTTGTTTTATATTAATTTGCAGAACCTCAAGCTGAAAAGCTTGAGGTTTATTTTTTGTTAGCCTTGTAATCCTGTGTACCAGATAGACTAGCCCCATCATTTCTATTGAGTTTCATAAAAACAGCACTCGATAAAATGGTTAAAATACCCATGACTAAAAAGGTATAATTAAATACCGCCGTAGGGTGATTGGGTGTATCAATCGTACTCCCTTGAAAGAGTTGTAAAAACATAGCCGAAATGGAAATTCCCAAACTAATTGCCAATTGTTGTGTAACTGATAGTAAACTATTTCCATCACTTGATGTTGAATTGTCTAAATCTGCGAGGGAAATTGTATTCATAGAAGTGAATTGTACCGCGTTAAAAGCGCCGTTAAATACCATCAATAAAATAATAACATAGAACGGAGTGTCTTGTTTAACAAAGAAAAACAAACTGATGAGCACACCCGTTGCAATCGTATTAAATACCAAAGTTTTTTTGTAACCATAGCGCTTCACAATTGGAATGACAAAGTTTCGAGAAATTAGATTGGACAATGCTTGTGGAATCATCATCAAACCCGCATAAAAAGCAGAGTATCCAAAACCTAATTGCAGAAGTAATGGAATCATTAATGGCATTCCACCAATACCAAATCGCGTGACTAAGTTACCAATCAACCCAATATTTAAGGTTTTGATTTTAAATAAATCTAGTTTTATGAGTGGGTGGCTACTTCGTTTGGCATAGGCTATATACGCCACGATAAGCAATAAGGCTAAGACCAATAAACCGACTAATTGAAAAACAGATATAGTAGGGGAGTTCCAGCGCTCAATAACCAAGGTTAATAAGGTCAATCCACCACTGAAAAAGATCCATCCAAGCACATCGAATCGCTCAACCTTATTGGTGAAATTAGGAATAATAGAGCGAGCGAGAATGATAGCGATAATCCCTACGGGTAAGTTGATCAAGAAAATCCAGTGCCAAGATAATTTCTCAACTAAAAATCCCCCTGCAGTAGGCCCTAACATCGGCCCTATTAAGGCGGGAATCGTAATGAAATTAATAATCTTTAAAAGCTGATCTTTGGGATAGGCATAAAGGAGAGTTAATCGGGCTACAGGAACCATCATGGAACCGCCAATAGCCTGAAATATACGGGCAAAGATTAACTCATTTAACGTATTAGATAAAGCACAAAACAGGGAGCCTAACGTGAATAAAGCAACGGCTAATATAAAAATACGCTTGGTTCCAAATCGATCGGCAAGCCAACCACTTAGAGGAATCAATAACGCTACCGTTAGGGTATAGGAAACAATAATACTTTGCATCTCAAGAGGAGATTCACCTAAACTTTTAGCGATAGAAGGAAGACCTGTATTTAGAATTGTACCATCTAATGCTTGCATAAAAATAGCTAAAGCGCCTAAATAGGGAAGATATTTCTGAACCTTAGGATCTTGTATTATTCCAGCTTTCATCTAAAAAATTTGTTTAACCTATAAAACCTTGAATTTACCATTTTCCATTTAGCCTGACAATATTTTTTAGAAGTTTTATGATTTAAGCACAATTCATCCACACTAAAAATCTTGTAAAGAAGGTATCAACTCTTAGGTCAAATAAGCTAAAAAATCACCAATAGGGGGGTGTTATTGCTCAATCCAATTGGCAAGCATTTGCCTACCCGCTGGAGTCATATAGGATTCAGGGTGGAATTGAATCCCTCTTACGTTTTTTGTTTTATGAGCAAAAGCCATGATAATTTGATCATTGCTCATGGCTGTGATCTCCAGCGTTTCCGGGAAGTTTTGTGGAGACAACGCCCAAGAATGATATAATCCAATGGGAGTTTGGTCAGGGATATTGTTAAAAAGCAAATCAGGGGTAAGGAGTTGTAAAAAACGCGTTTGCCCATGAAATACTTGTGCGATATTATACAGTTCTGCCCCATAATATTCTCCAATAGCCTGATGACCTAAACAGACACCAAGGATGGGTTTTGAATGCTCATAACGCGCAATAATATCGAAAAGAATTGGATAGGCGCGAGGTACATCTGGACCTGGCGATAAAACCAATTGGTCATAGGCCGCTAAATCATCAAGTTGTACTTGATCACTCTGCACAATATGGATATTGCAAAGGGGATGCTCATCGAAAATTTGATACAAATTGTAAGTAAACGAATCTCGATTATCGATAATTATAATTTCCTTCTTTTGGCTCATAAACAATTTGTACTTTTGACCTTCAATTTAGATTAGACTATGGGCATCAAAGATACAATTATCTCAAGTATGAATGCATTGGGAAAGGCGAGAAAACCTTTTTTATTTTTTGTGGATTACAAAGGAGAAAAAGGGCAAGTCATTCCTTTAGATGAGGTTGATGCTGAGGAAATTTTATTTGCTTTTAATGGAGTAACCAATCAAGAGAATCAACCAGAGTGTAAGAGACTGCAACTTCACGCTTATCCACTTTCCTTTGAAACCTACCAAAATCGATTTAATCAAGTAATTGAACAAATTCAAAAGGGAAATACCTATCTGATGAATTTAACGGTTTCTACCCCTATCGAAATAGATGGAAGCTTACAAGATGTTTTTTATGCAAGTAAAGCCAAATACAAGCTTTGGGTAAAAGATAAAATGATCTGTTTTTCTCCTGAGATTTTCATTCAAATCAAAGAGAATCGCATCTATTCTTTTCCGATGAAAGGAACCATTGACGCTACAATTCCACAAGCAGAAACCTTAATTCTCCAAGATGAAAAGGAAACGGCGGAACATTATACGATTGTTGATTTAATTCGCAATGATTTGAATATAGTGGCTAAAAAAGTAGGCGTTGATCGCTTTCGCTATTTGGATAAATTCCAAACTACCAAGGGAGAGTTATTGCAAATGAGTTCGCAGATCAGTGGTGATTTAGAAGCAGGATGGCAAGATAACATAGGCGATATTTTAAATCAGCTGTTGCCTGCAGGGTCTATTACAGGATCTCCTAAAGAAAAAACGGTAGCTATTATTGAAGCAGTAGAGGAATACGACCGAGAGTATTATACAGGTGTTTGTGGACTTTTTACTGGGGATTCACTAGATACGGCTGTGATGATTCGCTTTATTGAACAACAAGGACAACAGCTGTATTACAAAAGTGGAGGAGGAATTACCTTTAGTAGTGAGGCTCAGAAAGAATATCAAGAGATTTTGCAAAAAATATACATTCCATTCTAGGTTAAAGTACCTACTAAATGGACTAGAAAAATACGTAATTTGCATTCAATTATCCCAATTTTACCTCTGATTTTGTTTTAGTAGTAAAAGATAAAATAAAGGAAGAATTTCATTTTCAAATCGTTAAAAAAATTTGATTCTTTCGACGTGTTAAAAAGAGTTAAGCTAAAACGTAAATTTAAATCTCGTCTTATATTTGATACGATTTATGAAACGTATCCTTACCCATATTTTCTTTGTTTTAGTCCTCCTTTTTATAGGGGCTACTAACGTATTGGGGCAAGAGGTAAACACCAGATCAGCTGCATGTACTAAGGCAAAGATCGAAGTGGAGCATCTTGGAAAAGAAAAAGGAACATTCACGCAAAAAAATATTGAAGAATACAGGAAAGATTCTCTTTTTTCTAGTGTAGAACTAGATGAAGGAGATTCCCATGTTCAAGATCAACAAGATTCTCTTGTTTTCGCTTCTGCTTTAGTAAAAGTAGGCGGCTATTTATTTTCCTTATACTTCATTCTTTTTGCTATTAAAAAACGCCGTACTTCTTATGTGGCGTCTATACAATTATTTGATTATAAATATATTGTGTATCGCGTATTGCGAATCTGATTCTTCTAGCTTGTAATGCATTCATTTTAATTGCCTAGCACTTTTGTCGGCAATTTCGGTCAACGTTCTTTTGAGACGCTGACTTTTCAATCAAATTAATGAACAAAATGTATGATATGAAAACAGTAGTTTATATTGTTTCTCTAAGCGCTGTAATGGGGTTATTTAGCTGTAATACCTCAAAACAGGAAAAAGAAGAGGTTAAAGATTATCCAGTTACAACACCTTTAGTAAGGGATACAGTTGTAACCAAAGAGTATGTCTCTCAAATTAAATCCGTAAAAAACATTGAAATTCGCACCCAAGAAAAAGGGTATTTAGAAGCGATATTGGTCGATGAAGGGCAATATATCACCCAAGGCCAATTGTTATTTCGCATTCGCCCTCAATTGCATGAGGCTGAATTAGATAAATCAAAAGCAGAAGTAGCAGAAGCCCAAATTGAAGTAGAAAATGTAGAAAACTTAACCCGTAATAATATTGTTTCTACCAATGAGAAAGCCGTAGCTCTAGCGCGTTTGCAAAAGGCAAAAGCCGAAATGAAATTGGCTCAAATCCACTTGAGTTATACCGAAATTAGAGCGCCATTTTCTGGTTATGTTGGGCATTTAGCTAAACGTTTAGGTAGTCTATTAGACGAAGGAGAGTTGCTGACTACCTTATCTGACAATACCGCTATGTATGCCTATTTTAATGTATCCGAAGTGGAATATTTGAACTATAAAACAACCCCTCAGAAACAAGAAAGTGAAGCGGTAGAATTGGTGATGGCGAATAGTAAAGTCTTGCCATTTAAGGGAAAAATAGAAACCATAGAAGGAGAATTTAACAATGAAACGGGAAATATAGCTTTTCGTGCAAAATTTCCCAACCCAGATCAATTACTTCGCAATGGCGAAACAGGTAAAGTACGCTTATCTATTCCTTTGGCACAGGCGTTGATTCTTCCGCAAAAAGCAACCTTCGAACGACAAGGACAGAAATTCGTATTTGTCGTAAATAAAGAAGGTATTATACAAGCGAAAGAAATTGTGGTAAGCTATGAATTGCCTGATATTTATGTGATTGACTCCAATAGCCTTTCGGCTAAAGACCAGGTATTACTTGAAGGGATTCAACGCGTAAAAGAAGGAGATCACATTCATGCCACAGTCCAAAATCCCATAGAAGTATTGAAAACGCTGCATTTAAGTGCGGATTAATTGAGTATTAAGTAATTCACTGAATCAAGATGTTTAAACTATTTATTCGCAGACCTGTGCTGTCGATTGTTATTTCGTTGATTATCGTATTCTTAGGGGTACTATCGCTATTGAAATTACCCGTAACTCAATTTCCTTCGATTTCTCCTCCTAAGGTTAATATTACGGCAGAATATCCGGGAGCCAATGGAGAATTATTGATTAAATCTGTAATTATTCCTTTAGAACGAGCACTTAATGGAGTGCCTGGAATGAAATATATGGAGTCTAATGCGGGGAATGATGGAGAAGCGTCGATTCAAGTTATTTTCGAATTGGGAACGGATCCTAACTTAGCCGCTGTCAATGTGCAGAATCGCGTTTCTTCGGCGGTTAATAAATTACCTCCTTTAGTGGTCCGTGAAGGAGTGAAAATTACAAGAGAAGAATCCAATATGTTGATGTATCTAAACTTGTATAGTGACGATGCTAAAGCAGATCAGAAATTTTTATACAACTATGCGGATATCAATATCTTGTCGGAATTAAAAAGGGTTAATGGAGTAGGAGTCGCCGATATTTTGGGAAATAGAGAATATGCAATGCGTATTTGGCTGAAACCCGATCGTATGACTGCACTTCATATTTCTGCTCAAGAAGTAATGGAAGCCTTGCAAGAGCAAAGTATAGAGGCTTCTCCAGGGCGTATTGGAGAAAGTTCAGGGAAAAGAGCAGAAGCCTTTGAATATGTCTTGAAATATTCCGGGCGTTTTAATACAGAAAAAGAATATGGCGATATTATTTTAAGATCGACGCCAGAAGGAGAAATTCTTCGATTGAAAGATATAGCTGATGTAGAGTTTGGTAGCACGATGTACGATATCTATTCGAATCTGAACGGCAAGCCTTCTGCTGCTATTGTCATCAAACAATCTTTTGGAAGTAATGCAAGTGAAGTCATCAATCAGGTGAAGCATTTAATGTCGGAGTTAAAAGAAGATTTTCCTAAAGGAATGCACTATGAAATTAGTTATGATGTATCTTCTTTTTTAGATGCGTCGATGGAGAAAGTTGTACATACGTTGCTTGAAGCTTTTGTCTTAGTAAGTATAGTTGTCTTTGTCTTTTTAGGCGATTGGCGATCAACCTTAATTCCAACGTTAGCGGTTCCCGTTTCTTTAATTGGAACTTTTGCCATGATGAGTGTATTTGGCATTACGCTAAACCTGATTTCACTCTTTGCGTTGGTCATGGCGATTGGTGTTGTTGTCGATGATGCTATTGTCGTGATTGAGGCTGTACACGCCAAGATGGAAGTAGAACATCTATCTCCATATCGAGCCACTCAAGAAGCGATGAAAGAAATTAGTGGCGCCATTATCGCCATTACTTGCGTGATGGCAGCGGTATTTATTCCTATTGCCTTTATGAGTGGTCCTGTGGGGATTTTTTACCGTCAATTTTCTATTACCATGGCAACCGCGATTGTTTTATCTGGTGTTGTGGCCTTGACATTAACGCCGGCTTTATGTGCGATGATTTTGAGAAACAACCACGGGAAAGAAAGAAAAAGAACGCTATTGAATCGCTTTCTAGATGGGTTTAATCGCTTGTTTACCCGAGGAGCGTATCGATACAAAAGCATATTAAATAAAACGGCAAGTAGAAGAGTATTGACTTTTGGTATGTTGGCTATTTTCTGTGGCGCTATTTATTTGTTGAATATGAAATTGCCAACGGGTTTTATACCAAATGAAGACCAAGGGATGTTTTATGCCATTATTCAAACGTCTCCTGGAGCAACATTAGAGCGCACTAATGAAGTCGCCGCTCAATTACAGCAATTAGCGCAAGAGATTGAGGGAGTAAAGTCTGTTTCTTCTTTAGCAGGGTATGAGATTTTAACGGAAGGAACCAGTGCCAATACAGGATCGTGTTTGATTAACTTAAAACGTTGGGAAGACCGAGAGAAGTCAGCACAAGAAATTATTGAAGAATTAGAAGAAAAATCAAAAAGCCTAACAGGAGCTACGATCGAATTTTTTCAACCTCCAGCTGTACCTGGGTATGGAGCTGCAGGTGGATTTGAGTTGAGACTCTTGGACAAAGTCGGAAGTGGCGATTATAAACAGATGGAAAAGGTGAGTAAGGAGTTTGTTGCTGCATTGAGTAAACGTCCAGAAATCAGTTCGGTATTTACTTTTTATAGCGCGAGTTTTCCGCAGTATTTATTGAAGATTGACAATGATAAAGCAGAGCAAAAAGGCGTATCAATTGCACAAGCGATGGATAATTTATCAACGTTGATAGGAAGTGATTATGAAACTAGTTTCATCAAATTTGACCGACCATATAAAGTTATGGTTCAATCCGCCCCCGAGTACAGGGCCTTGCCTCAAGATGTATTGAATATGTTTGTAAAAAATGACCGAGGGGAAATGGTTCCGTATTCTGCTTTCTTAACGATGGAAAAAGTATACGGGTTGTCAGAATATACACGTTTTAATATGTACAATGCCGCTGAAATTAGCGGAGCTCCGGCCCAAGGATATAGCAGTGGAGCTGCGATAAAAGCGATACAAGAGGTAGCAAAAGAAACGTTGCCTCATGGTTATGGAATTGATTGGGCAGGGATTTCGAAAGATGAGGTATCAAGAGGTAATGAAGCGGCTGTTATTTTTGCCATTTGCTTGGGGTTTGTTTACCTCATTTTAGCTGCACAGTATGAGAGCTTTATCCTTCCTTTACCTGTTATTTTATCACTGCCAGCAGGTATTTTTGGAGCTTATTTCTGTCTGAGTATCTTGGGATTGGAGAATAATATCTATGCACAAGTTGCCCTAGTTATGTTGATTGGTTTACTGGGGAAAAATGCGGTTTTAATTGTAGAGTTCGCCCTGTTTATGCATCGACAGGGACACAGCGTTTTGAAGTCCGCAGTAGAAGGTGCTGCTTTGCGTTTTCGTCCCATATTAATGGCTTCTTTCGCCTTTATTGCCGGATTAATTCCCTTGGCTATAGCTAGCGGTCCTGGAGCAATTGGAAATAGAACCATTGGAACGGCAGCCGCAGGAGGAATGTTAATCGGTACGTTGTTTGGTTTAGTTGTCGTACCCGGACTTTACTACATTTTTGGAACGATAGCAGAGAAAACAAAACTAACGCATTACGAAGATGAATCTACTATTTACGAATACATTGAAAAAGATGAATAAATCGATTTTATATCAAGTAGGTTTTTTAACCTGGATTAGTTTGAGTTTGTGGAGTTGCAAAGCCCCACAAGCCACGCTTATGGAGGATAGTAAAATGAAACTTCCCACGATTTATAACAAAGAAAGCGATACACTAAATTCTGGTTTAGCCCCTTGGAAACAGTTTTTTACTGATCCACATTTAACCGCGTTAATCGAAGAAGGATTAAAAAATAACCAAGAGTTATTGATTACGCTTCAGGAGATTGAAGTAGCTAAAAATGATGTTTTACGTCAAAAAGGGAAATTAGCACCTAAAGTAGGAGCAGGCCTTGGTACAGGTCTTGAAAAGGTAGGTCGATATACAAGCCAAGGAGCGGGAGATGCCGGTACTGAGATGGAAAAAGGAGTAAAAGTACCTGAAAATATAGGAGATTTTTCAGGGGCGATCTCAGCTTCTTGGGAGATTGATATGTGGGGAAAACTCCACCATGCCAAAGAAGCGGCTGTTAAGCGTTATTTAGGAACAGTAGAAGGAAAAAATAAGGTACTGTCAGTTTTAATTGCGGAAATAGCAACCTCTTATTATGAATTGTTGGCGTTGGATAATCAATTAGATTTAACGCTGCAATATATTGAATTACAGAAGAAAGCACTGGAAATTGTCGTTATTCAAAAACAAGCGGCCCGTGGTACGGAGTTAGGAGTTAAAAAATTTGAAGGTGAACTCTTGAAAGCACAGAGTATAGAATTTAGGATTCGACAAGAAATAACAGAAACAGAGAATCGAATTAACGTGCTATTAGGCCGTTATCCTCAACCTATTGTCCGAGAAAAGGACACTTTTATGGATTTAGTGCCAACTACAATTAAAACGGGGATTCCAAGTCAATTGCTGTCGAATCGCCCGGATATCAAACAAGCAGAACTAGAGTTAGAAGCTGCTCAATTAGATGTAAAAGTTGCACAAGCTGAATTTTACCCTTCGCTAGAAATTTCTGCTGCTGTGGGATTAAATGCATTTAAACCTTCCTATCTGATTAAAGTGCCTGAATCTGTGATGTATTCTGTCGTGGGAGAGTTAGTGGCGCCTTTGATCAATAAAAGTGCAATAAAAGCTGAATTTAATACAGCAAATGCCCGTCAAATACAAGCGTTGTATGAGTATGATAAAACGCTGTTGAGTGCTTATCTAGATGTAGCTAATCAAATGGCTAACATTGAAAATATGCAACACGCATTTGAATATAAAAAGAAGGAAACCCAGACGTTATCTGAGGCAGTAGGTATTGCCAATGAATTATTTAAATCGTCGAGAGCTGATTATCTAGAAGTATTAATGACTCAAAGAGAAGCCATGGATGCTAAAATTGAATTGATTGAAGCAAAGAGCAAACAGTTAATAGGGGTTGTGGATATTTATAAGAGTTTAGGAGGAGGATGGAAGTAGAGGAGAATTGAAGTGCGTGTTATTATGGAGTCAATAGCATGATAAAAAAGGAGCTTTAAAAGAGCTCCTTTTTTTTATAATGCTGTAGATTGAATAGTATGAGAACAGCGCTATTAGATTTCAAGGGTTGTAAAGAATTGTCGCAACTGTTGAACAGTCACTTGATCTAGCACCAAATTGTATTTTTTTTCTTGTTTATTTTTGATTGTATAAGCAAATACATGCGGATGCAAGACATCATATAAAGACTTTAATTTAGGGGCTTGTTTGTCTTTAGCATACAAGGCTAAATGAACCAAAGTATGAATGCTAGTGGTTTGGGGTAAATAGCGCAAACGATGCAGAATGTAAATTTGTAATTTAACGATTAAACAAGTATGCAGATGATGTGTCGTAATAAACGTATCGTTTTGCGGATTTTTAAAATGGTGTTGGATCGTTTGGTTGATTTGCGTTAAATGCCCTTGATAACGTTGCATGAAATCACTGTAATCTTTCATCTGACTTTTATACCAATGAATAGTAGGATAATAGTCACTAGCATAAACCCTGTTTTTGGATTGAACCACTGTTTTGAAAAAATCAAAAAATTCATATACATATTCTTGAATATAAAAGCGAGAATGAGCCAGTAGAGTAAAGCTAATGTCCTCTTTGTTTGCTTCAATTTCCTGTAGAATCTTTTTTATTTCTTTGGATGGATCTTCTTTGGTAATCACCAGTAAATAAATGTGTTTTTGCTGTTTTGTTTGCTGTAAATAAAGAACTTCGTGAAACTGATAAATTTCCTCAACTTGATTGGTCCTTAGCAGGGGAGCTAGTTTTTCTTGGTACGTAAAAGGTTTCTTTTTTTGCTTGCTTCCTTTGCGTTTGCTTGGTATTCGTGTTGGTGATGCATCCATTTGCTCTAACACAAAAAGAACAATACGGTGGAGTTTCTTTTGAATTTTTTGAAGAGCAGTATTCCACATCGTATACGGAACATCTTCTATCTCTTGTGCCAAATCATCTAAAATATAGTACGCTTCCGCTTCACGCTTGACAAATAGTGTTTTCATTTTTGGTATAAGTTGTTCCAAAAGCAATAGTCGTTGGGTTAAAGTTGCTGCTGTTTGCGGTACACCGAGTAAAACAGTTTCCAAGACATCAATATCATAGGTCAATGACTTGAGCAATGCGTGGCTACTTCCGCGATAATTTTGTGCAATAAAATCACTACAATAGGAAGATAATAAAGCGTGTTTGTCTTGATAGAGCGCAATAAAGTTGCCAAGGGATTTAGGGACTGGTTGAGGGGGAGGAATTGCTGTTGTTTGATACATGATACGGCTGGGAAGTAAGCTAGTTTTGAATAGGGTATTGCCTATCGTCTGGTGATAGTTTAAATCCGCAGCGTCTAGTATAACAACAAGGAGCTGCTCTTCCTCTAACAGTGTTTGTTTATAAGCAGCAGAAAATAGAACATTCGTTTGAGCTTTATCCTGTACATACATCCATAATCCACGAAGGCTTGAAGATCCCCAAATGGGCCCTAGCCAAAGGGTGAATAATTGTTTTTCTTGAATAGAAATGCTTAACTGCTGAAGGAGTTCTTGCGAAAAATCTTGTTGGGATATGTTTTGCCAATCGATTCTCATAATAGTTTATTTTTTAGAAGGATTTATATTTGAATTTTGTAATAAAAATGATTTATATTTGAATTATTATAAATATAATTGATTATTTTTTATTGAATTTTCTGTATTTTTGCTATTTAAGTGTAAAATCAAATGTACGAACAAAGTTTTTTTCTACCATGAAAAATTACGTATAACGTTCGTGTATTTTTAGTAAATTATTTAGATATGGATAAAATTGAACGCCTCAATGAGGCTGTAAAGTGGATTATTTTTGAAGGGTTGGCTAAAAATCATACCGACCTTGCTCAAAAATTAGGGTATAAGAAATCTTCTTTTTCCCAAATAGTCAATGGAAAGGTGAATATCAGTACAAGCTTTATTAATCGATTGGTCACATTTGCTCCTATATTAAATCGCAAGTGGCTAGCAAATGGAGAAGGGAGTTTATTTATTTCACAACCCAAAACGATGCACGATGAAGCGCTGAAAGGACAGAAAAGGGGCATACATGTGTTATTTGAAAGTGAAGCGACGTATTTGACCAAAAGTAATGTGCCTGAAATTTTTTATAACAAGCGAGGGAATACTTTTACTTTTTACTCCGGGCGGAAAATAGATATGGAAGTTTTTAAAATTCCATTTACGGCGCATACGGTCTATATTGAAAAGTATCAAGATGTTCATTTGCTTCAAGATCACTTTGTGCGAGCAGAGTTTAGTGTGGATTATTTTGAGTTAGGTTATTATCAAGCATTTGAAGTAGTAGGGGACACAATGAACGGAGGTAATATTGAAGATACACCAAACGGAGCAGAAATTCTAGCGAAAGAAATTCCTAAGAATCTATGGGAGGGTGGTTTTAAAGCTACAAAGTACGGTTTTGTATTAGTAACCAAAGATCATATTCTTCATAAGGATATTACAGATTACAATCCGCAGAGTAGAAAATTGATCTTGTCTAGTCGCAATACCAGTTATGCAATTATGGAATGTGCTATGGATGATGTTGTTCAAATTTTTCACGTGATTAAACGCTTTTTTTAAAGGGTAAACTTATGATACAAAACATGAACGCAGTTCGTGTTTTGTAGTTATAGGGAGACAGGGAAAGGTCTACAAGTGTAGGTAATATTATAGTAATTTGTTAACAATTGAATAGCGAATAGCCTCAGCTATGGTATGCACCCGTAATTTCTCTAGAATCTTTTTACGGTGAAATTTAATTGTATCGGAGGTTAGATAAAGGCAAGAAGCTATTTCGTGTATCTTATAGCCTCTGATAGCATACTGTAAAATTTCCAACTCTCTAGGAGAAAGTTTAGGCTTGATCTCGGTTTTCCAGGTGTTGTGGCTTGAATCATACCTCCAAGTGGATGTACTGTTTAACTTAAATATCTTGCTATTTCCCATTTGATGTGCGGTCGATAGTGAGACAATACAAATAGATTTCCACAATTTCCCTGTTGTTGTTAAACAAAGTGGGGTTATCTCATGGTGAATCAAAAGGAGAGGGATTTGCCTGTGTTTCAGATGAAAATCACACGCTAAGGTATACTGTATTCGTTCTTCCATGGGAATAGCATACAAAAAATGAAATCCCGCTTCCGCTATTTTAATTAACATATTCCGATCCTGATCCGGAATACATTGGGTATAAAAGTCAAATCCCATTTTTTGTACTTCATAAACGGAATATCCACAGAGAAAAAGAGGGTTATCCGAAACATAATCAAATACTTTCTTTTGATGATCAATGATGTAAATGCTTTTATACGTCATTCTAGCTAACGCTTGTACAGCTTCTAGGTAGTTGGGAGCGCTTGCTTCCATTTCTTTCTGTTTTACTTCCATTTTTTTGTTTTTCTATAATTGATTAAAGGGGCTTTACTTTAAAAATAATAGAAAAGAATAGATGTAGAGCACTGATGTTTCTTAGTTGTACGTAATAGGAATGAAATATTTGAATCGTGATAGGATTAAAGGCTTGTAGGTATCTATACCGACTCTTATTGCGGGAAAGATACCTAATCCGTAGACTACTCCTAGGGGTAGTTTTTTGGTGTTGAGCTAAAAACTACCCTTAGGAGTAGTTGCTATTTAGACTCCCTTCTTTAATTTAGATTTTATTAATTAATGCACTGATTAATAGTGTTTTGTTTTTTAAAATTTAAATTAAAAATAGTTGGATTATGTATAATTTATCGCCTTGTTATTTTGTCTTTTTACTAATTCCTTGTTTGAGCTATGGTCAATCTTTTCAGCTACAAGGGCAAGTGGTGAATTCAAAACAACAACCGGTTGAATTCATGGATGTTTATCTCACCAGTAATACAAATTCAAATACGCCTCATGCGTATACGGATAGCTTAGGGAATTTTACTTTACAGGTGTTACATGGAAACTACACCTTACTGTTAATTGAATTCGGTAAGCAAAAATATAGCCAGGATTTGGTAGTAGCACAAGATATGAATTTAGGAAAGATTCAAGTGGATGAAGGTGTTTTATTGGATAGTATTACCATTACAGCGAAGAAAAAATTAATCGAGCGCAAGGTGGATCGCTTGGTCTTTAACGTAGAAAATTCGGTTTCTGCGAGCGGTGGTGATGCATTGGATGCACTGAAAGTAACGCCTAGTGTTCAAGTGAAGAATGATAAAATTGCATTGGCTGGTAAATCTAATGTGACGATACTTGTGGATGATAGGACTATTGTCCTTTCCGGAGAGGAGTTAATTCAATTTTTAAAAGGAATTACTAGTGATAATATTAAAAGTATTGAAGTAATAACAGTCCCACCTGCTAAATACAGTGCTGAAGGGGAAGGAGGATTGATTAATATAAAATTAAAAAAATCAGCACTACATAGTTGGAGTAACACAAGCAGAACATCTTATACCCAAGGAACTTATCCTTTGTTTTCTTTGGGAAATAATTTCAACTATCAACAAGGAAAATGGAGCTTTTTAGTTGATGTTTCCAAGCTGCAAAATAAGACAATTTACACCAATGATATGCAGTATTATTATCCAGAGGCCTATTGGAAGAATATGGTTTATAACCGAGTACACTACAATGGTTTTTCAAGTATAGTTAATATGGGATATGCCATCAGTGATAAGCGAAAAATCAATGTGCAATATATGGGTAATAGTGCAACACCGAAGATTGATGGAGAGGGAAATACACTGATTTACCAGCAAGAAAATGGGAGGTTAATAAACAGATTGCCTTCCGTTAGTCAAACAAAGAATAAGAATTACAACCATGCTTTTTCGGCATCCTTGGTTACCCAATTAGATACGTTGGGCAAAAAGTATACCCTAGACGCAGCTTATTTTGTGTACTTTACTGATAAAAAAAGTAAACAAACTAATCAAACACGGACAGGAGATAATGCGCTTATTAACACCACTTGGTTGAATAATAATAGTACACAACGGATTGAAAATTGGGCAACGCAATTGGATTTTGAGCTTCCCTATACTTGGGCAACTTTAGAATTTGGTGCAAAACTGAGTTTGACTAAAACGAATAACGCTCTTGCTATTACTATGGTTGAGGATCTACAACCTCTCAATCAACAAGTAGACCAATTTACTTATTGGGAAAATACACAAGCCTTATATTTCTCAGGCACTAAGTCCTTTGGAGAAAAATGGCAAGTCAAGGCAGGGTTACGCGCTGAGGCGACCCAAAATAAAGGCGATTCGTTTAGTATGGATCAAGTCCATAGAAATAAGTATAGCAAATTATTCCCAACCGTGTATGTTTCTTATCAATTAAGTGGTAATCATGACCTAATGCTGAAATATAGCAAGCGAATAGCACGTCCACCTTATGGAAATTTGAATCCAGCTCGATGGTATCTCAATACGACGTCTTATGAAGAGGGAAATCCTTTTTTACAGCCCGCTTTCAATACAAATGTCGAATTGTCTCATTCTTATAAAAAACAATTTACTACAACCTTGTCTTATACCCATACAACCAATGGATTCGGTCAATTAACCATTCACAATGAGGAACAGAATTTTCAGAAATTCGTTCGGCTAAACTATTATTCTGCTGCTATTGCCAACCTAAACTTCTACACCAGTATAGATGTAGTTCCGTGGTGGACCAATACATTGGAATTCAACACTTTTTATACGGAAACAAATATGCATACAATATACTTAAAACCGAAGTATAGCGGCTGGGGTGCTTATTTTATGAGTACAAGTAGTTTTACCCTCAATGCTGCCAAAACACTAACTGCTGAAATTAGTTATGAACAAGATTTTGCCTCCGAATATGCAGGAAATAAGGCAGGTGCCAATGCCAATGTAACCGCAGGAATCAAGTTGTTTCTATTAGACAAGAAGTTACAATGTGTATTAAATGCCAATAATATCTTAGGGACGGATCGAATGTTACTTTCAAATACCACTCAAAATGTATTTCAAACTTTCAAACAATATTATGACACACAGTATGTCCGATTCTCTATGTCTTATTCTTTTGGGAACAAAAATATTGCAGTAAAAAAACAAAATAGTAGTAATGAGGAGGAAAAGGAAAGGGTTAATTAAAAGACATAGTATTCACTACTGATGTTTTTTGTTCTTGGATGTAAAAACTACCCTTAGGTGTAGTGGCTAGAAAATCTAATTCATTTAATTTAGATAAAATAAATCATAATAAATTGACAATCATTTGCTTATGTTTGATTTTTATATGTTGATTGAAAAATAGTTCTATTATGTATAAAATACCCTTTAATTACTTTTTAATACTATTGCTCTTAGGTGATGGTGTGAGTTATAGTCAATCCTTTCGAATAGTAGGACAGGTAGTCAATGCAAAGACTCAGCCGGTTGAATTCATGGATGTCTATCTCACTACTAGCACAGCATCCAATATGCCTCATACCTATACCGATAGTTTAGGGAATTTTACGTTACAAGCTGAAAGGGGAAGCTATACGTTGACACTCGCTGAATTTGGCAAAGAAAAATACAGTCAAGTTATCGCGTTAACTCAAGATCTCAACTTAGGGCAACTCACAGTAGACGAAGGAGTAGTATTAGATAGTATTACTATCACAGCGAAGAAAAAACTGATCGAGCGCAAGGTTGATCGCTTGGTTTTTAACGTAGAGAATTCGGTTGCTGCAAGTGGTGGAGATGCTTTAGATGCACTGAAAGTCACTCCAAGTGTAAGAATTCAAGGAAACGAAATTAAACTTGCTGGTAAAAGTTCAGTCAGAGTACTTGTGAATGATAAACTTGTGCAGATAAACGGTGATGAACTTCAAAACTATTTGAAATCAATTCCCATAGCAAATATCCAAAAGATTGAGGTTATTACTAATCCCCCCGCTAAATATGAAGCGGAAGGTAATAGTGGACTGATTAGTATACAACTAAAGGAAGTAAAACAGAATAATTGGAGTGCTACCTTACGATCCTCGTATCAGCAAGCAACTTATGAAAATCTTTCTCATGGTATAGGAATGAGTTATAAAAAAAATAAATTCTCAGTATTAACAGATGTAAATTACCGTTACGGAAGGGATCTTTATATCAATGATATCAACTATTATTATCCTGTAGAACACTGGAATAATACTGTTTTTAATAGGAGCTATAGGCATATTTTAAGTACTCTGCTCAATGTGAAATACGATCTCACCGAAAAAAGCAGTATTGGAGTACAGTTTATTGGGGCATTTTCAGATAATTATACTGATGAATACAATAATAATTATAGTTATGCTGATAATGGATTAATGAAGTTTTTTAAAACTGATGGTGTTTCAAGGGAGAAACCTAAAAATGTCTCTATAAATTTAAATTATGACGTAAAAATAGGTGATAAGGGCAAAGGGGTTTCCATTGACGTAGATTACTTTAATTCTTTATCACCTAAGGATAACAATTTTACTTCCATTTTACAAAATTATATAGAACATACTAACGATAAACAGTCTGCAAATAATACTTCTGATCAGGTACTTAAAAATTATTCCCTGAAAACCGATTTCGACTTTCCTTATACATGGGTAAACATATCATTTGGGGCAAAAATCAGTTCCACAAAAATAGATAATATGGTAAGTGAAATTTTTTATGATGACATAAATAGTAACCCTATTTCTTCTCAGCGGGATTATTTTAGGTATGCTGAAAATACACAATCTCTGTATTTCAGTGTATCGAAGTCGTTTGGAGAAAAATGGGAGACTAAACTTGGGGTACGAGCTGAAAACACACAAACGAAAGCCAATTCTATTTCTATAAACCAAGTAGATAATAACGACTACTTCAAAGTATTTCCTACTGTTTATTTGTCTTATAAAGCAAATGATAACCATACTTTATCGGTAAATTTTGGTAGAAGAATTGGTAGACCTGGGTTTGGGGAGTTGAATCCAGCAAGGTGGTACATTAATTCTAAATCCTATGCTACAGGCAACCCATTTTTGCAACCTTCATTTGTTTACAACTATGAATTCAATTACGCTTATAAAGGATTTCTTAATTTAAATATGACGTATGCTGATATAAAAGATATTTCTGGTCAGTTAACTTATCATGATATTTTAAATGAATCACAGCTGTTCAAAAGGTTGAATTATGCTGATGGAAAGTATATGGGAGGTACAATAACGATTTCAGATTCCCCTTTTAAATGGTGGGAATCTTCAATTGATCTTTCTATAAGTTATGGAGAGTTTACCCTTATGTAGCTATCATGGCAAAAAGATATTCTGGCTGGCAAGGGTATATAGCAACAAATAATATCTTGACTCTCAATCAATCGAAGACTTTCTTTGTGTCAACTTATTATCAGTATAATTCTCCATCCAAGGTCGGTTATAATACGGCAACTTCTTCTTCAACATTAGATGTTGGATTCAAATACATTACGCTAGATAAAAAACTTACTATAGGTGTGATGTTTGAAGATGTTTTTAGAAAAAATTTTAGTATTTATCAAAACTTCTCTTCCGAAATTCTTCAGAATTTCAAGCAGTATTATGATACAAGATTATTTCGATTCTCGCTTAGTTATAAATTTGGAAATAGCAAGATAGTTGTAAATCAAAGAAATATTGGAAATCAAGAGGAGAAGAGGAGATCCAAATAAGTATTCGAAATTAATAAAGTATAGAGCACAATATAGAGAATTTAGATGTCTAGATATCGCTTTTATTAAAGCAAAAACTTTTTTTTAATTCCAAAAATAATTTATCATGGAAAACAAAAAACAAAAATTTCAAGAGTTAATTAAAAAAATGGAAACTCTTAAAGAAACAGAAAAAGGAAAACTAAGAGGAGGTTTCACGGTGCTTAGTTCTTCCAATCGTACAGGCTTACTTGATAACCAGCCAACAAATTATTTTCAATGTACATGTGATAACTACAAATGTAGTTAATGGCAACTAAAAATAAGGCTAGGAAAATTCATCTTAGCCTTATTAACTTTTTTAATTTATTTTGATATGAAAACAAGTTTCTATAATCATTTTTTTGAAAACGAAGGAAAAGTAATAGGATATAATGCTATAACAGATCATTTCTTGATCTTGGAGCCCATTCTATATGATTTATTTATTGCTGGATGGAGTGAAGGAAAAATTCATGAATTAAAGTTGATTCATGAAGATTTTTATAACATTTTAATTTCTAGGGGATTTTTGATTGAGGATTACGTAGATGAATTAGAGAATATAATTGCAATAAGTGATAAAACTGATTCAGATTATAGCTTGTTTGAAATGACCATTAATCCTACGATGAATTGTAATTTCAAGTGTTGGTATTGTTATGAAACACATATCAAAAAATCAAAAATGGATGAAGTTACTATACAGCGTGTTATTTCACTTGTAGATGAGGTTTTGCTAAAAAAGAGTACTACACTTAAAACTTTTCACCTACAGTGGTTTGGAGGTGAACCTTTGTTATATTTTGAAAAAACGGTACTACCTTTATTAGAAGAAATATATCCTAAATTTTATAAAACAGGTATCCAATTTATTTCTGGTTTTACAACTAATGGATTGCTAATTAATCAAAAAATGTTGGATCAATGTAAAAGGTTAGGTGTGAAAACTTTTCAGATAACCCTTGATGGTTATCGTGATAGACATAATCAAGTAAGGTTTGTTTCAAAAACTAAAGGGTCATATGATGAAATTGTTGCAAACATTAAATTATGTCTTCAAAATAGGTTTTATGTTGTTGCTAGAATTAACATTTCTGCGGAAACAATTTCCGATTTAGAAAAAATATTAGATGATTTTGCAGATATTGATAATGTAATGAAAGAATATCTTAATTTTTCCTTTCATGAGGTTTGGCAAGAAGAAAAAGATTTGGCTGTTGACATATCTCACATAGTTGAATTATTTAGGGATGCTAATTTTAAGTCATCTTATTTAGCAGAAAGTAATGCTTCAATTTATAATTCATGTTATGCAGATAAACCTAATCATGTAACAATTAATTACAATGGCGATTTATATAAATGTACAGCGAGGGATTATCTTACTGAAAATAGAGAAGGTGTTCTAGAATCTTCGGGTAGTTTAGTCTGGAATGAAAAATTTTATAAAAGAACTATTGAAACTCGTTTTAAAAATAAACCATGTTTGGAATGTAATATCTTACCAATATGTAATGGTGGGTGTTCACAGCATAGACTGGAAAATGAAAATAATGATTATTGTATACATGATTTTGATTACGAGAAGAAAATGCGAATTGTAAAAGAAAAGTTTTCCTCGCGTCTTCATTATAATAATCTTCATGCTACAAACAATCAATTTTTTCAGGCAATTATAAAAATAGATTTTGATAAAATAAAGAGGGATGAACCTATTATTTTTCAACAATCACTAAAAGAGTTTTTTGAAGCAGAACTATCTTCAGATAAATTAGATCCTTATTTGGAAACAAATAGTCTTTTTTCAAAGGCAGTGTATCAATTGCGTAGAGGTGATCTATCCTTTTTTTTGAAACAAGAGTCTTTTGTTTTAAATAAACTGAATCAACTAGGATGGGACATAGGGGGGAAAAACGTTTTTAATCTATACTATCTCCCAGCGAAAGCGTATTATTTCTATAAAATAAGAAGATTTGAAGAAGCAATTGATTTTACTCACCAATCTATTTTAAGTGATGATGTATTTTTAGACAGACATTTATTTCTGTATGGGCACAAAATACAACAGATACACAATTTAATTAGAATTAATTTTAGAATGGGATTATATGAAGAAGCTTGTAAGCTAACAAATGATGTGTTAAATCATCTAGTTTTTGGATACCATTTTGAGTATGAAGTTGGATGTTGGAAAGAAAGTTATAATCTTTTAGAAGATTTAGAGATGTTAGGAATGGTTTACCAAGTTTTTACAGAAACTGTTAGAACTATTGTTGAGGTTTCTTTTTCAAAATATGATGAAAAAACGTTATTTGAAATAGCATTCAAAGATTTATTAAGTGCTGAGAATGGATCTAAAATTAAGGAAATATCATACCTACTTACTTTTTTAGATTTCAAATCCAAAATATTTGGTAACATATTTATTGCTGAGGATATATTAGAAAAATGGCTTGACACTGGTTTGAAATCGGAATATGGTTATGAATATAAATCGCTATTGTTCAGTTTATATACATCATTAGGAATTAATAGCTATGAAGATAATAAGACACATTTTAAGCAATTGTACTCTAAGTAATGATCAACTTCACCCCCCAACACGACCAAATGGACTGTGGCCCTGCGTGTTTAGTCATGATTGCTGGACATTATGGAAAGAAGGTAAATATTCAATATATACGGGAACAGTGTTTTATTAGCAGAGAAGGAGTTTCTTTATTAGGTATTAGTATGGCAGCGGATAAAATAGGATTGGAAACCAAGGCGGTGAAAATCGATGTAAACCACTTGGAACAAGCCCTTTTGCCTTGTATATTGCATTGGAATCAAAACCATTTTGTGGTGCTTTACAACATATCTATCTCTATGTTGACTAAGCAAATCCATTATAAAATTGCAGACCCAGGATATGGGATGATTTCTTTGTCAGTAGAGAAATTTAAACATGCTTGGTTATCAGAAGGTGAAAAGGGAATTGCTTTGTTTGTTCATCCAACAGAAATTTTTCATGAACAACAAGTTATAAAACAAGAGAAACAAACACTTGCCTATGTTTGGCACTATCTAAAACCCTACCGCAAACAAGTATTTCAATTATTTGTTTTACTATTTTTAGGTACTTTGACGATGTTGTTTTTTCCATTTTTAACACAACAACTTATTGATGAAGGAGTCAATAAAGCTAATTTATCCGTAATCACATATGTGTTGATGGCTCAGCTAGCCTTTTTTTTGGGCAATATTGTGTTTAGTGTAGGTCGAAATTGGATCTTGTTAATTATGGGAACCCAAATCAACATTCAAATTATCTCCGATTTTCTAAAAAAATTATTGCAATTACCCATTAAGTTTTTTGATACTAAATTGATGGGAGATTTTAATCAGCGTATTCAAGATCATGAGAGAATTGAACAGTTTCTAACTTCGGATAGTTTGCTAACTGTTTTTTCAATGTTTACATTTTCTGTTTTCTTTGGGGTATTGTGGTACTATGATATTCAGATTTTAATTGTTTATATCAGTCTAACGATTATTTCTATTGGTTGGTCTTTGTATTGGATGAAAAAGAGAAAAATGTTAGATTATTTTCGTTTTCAACAACGCAGTGAGAATCAAGAAGCAATTTACGAAATTATCAATGGAGTTTCAGAAATGAAATTGAACCAACTAGAGGAAAGTAAACGAATCGAGTGGGAAGAAATACAACAAAAACTCTTCGTTATCAATAAGCGGATTTTAAAAGTAGATCAAGTGCAACTTTCTGGATTTGAATTTATCAACCAGTTTAAAAATATTGTGGTAACTTTTCTCACTGCTTATTTAGTGGTACATCAAGCAATGTCATTAGGAGCTTTACTCAGTGTTTCTTATATCATCGGACAAATGAACAGTCCGATTAATCAACTTATTGCATTTTTTAGGTCATTTCAAGATGCGAAGCTTAGTTTAGCCCGATTAAATGAAGTACAACATCATCCTATAGAAGAACAAGAGACATTAAAACCACTAATCGTGACAGAAGGAAAACAAGATAATGAGAAAAAAAGAGGAATATATTTAAATAAGCTTTCCTTTCAATATGAAGGACCTCAATCTCCCTATGTGTTGAAAAATCTTCACTTATTATTTCCAAAGGGTAAAGTAACCGCTATTGTAGGTGCCAGTGGAAGTGGTAAAACTACATTGATGAAGCTTTTATTAAAATTTTATGAGCCTACACATGGAACAATCTATTTTGATGAAGATTCTTTGACTGCACTTTCTCCTAGGAGTATTCGTGAAAATTGTGGTGTCGTTATGCAAGACGGTTTTATTTTTTCAGATACCATTGCACGTAATATTGCCACAAGTGATCAGGAAATGAATGAATCGAAACTAAGGCATGCTGCTCAAATGGCCAATTTAGACTTATTTATATCGGAGTTGCCTTTAGGATATCAAACTAAAATTGGTGCGGCAGGGAATGGCATTTCTGGCGGGCAAAAGCAGCGTATCCTAATTGCTCGCGCTGTGTATAAAAATCCTCATTATCTGTTCTTTGACGAGGCAACTTCTGCTTTAGATGCTGAAAACGAGAAGGTAATTCACGACAATTTACAAGTTTTTTTTAAAGGAAAAACCGTATTAATCATAGCCCATCGTTTGTCTACTGTAAAACAAGCAGACCATATTATTGTACTTCAACAAGGTCAATGTATAGAAGAAGGGAACCATCAAGCTTTAGTCGCTAAAAAGGGTACAAACTATAACCTTGTCAAGAATCAACTAGAATTAGGGAGTTAATAAGCCAAAAAAATGTGGTAGTTTTAACCTCTCAATTACAAGGTTTATTTGTACGATGCATATTGAATTTATACAAAAAAAAACGGTGACTGCGAACCAATGGTCAGGCGGGCAAACGAGAGAATATAGCATTCACCCTAAAACGGCGCTATATGCAGATCGAAAGTTTGCATTTCGCATTAGTAGTGCCACCATTGAAACTATTCCTTCTGAATTTACAAAATTTGAAGGATATCACCGTTATTTAGCGATGTTAGATGGCAAGCTAACCTTAACAATCAATGGTGTAGATCAGCATTATGAAAATCACGAGCTATTTACATTCAAGTCAACGGACACCATTACTTCCTATTCAAAAGGAACGGATTTTAATCTAATGCTGCAGGATACGATTGTCGATGAGGTCGTTGCTGTGCGTCAAGAATCCTTTCAAACGAATCAACCGTTTATTATGCTATTTGCATTAGCAGCGGGAGAAGTTGTGATTAATACCCAATCTTTTGAAATGCAACCGTGGGATTGTATCCTGATAACCAATGAGGAAGAGCAAACAGTAGAAGTACAAGTAAATCAACCGACTATTGTAGGGTATTGGTCGATGCCTGAAATAAAATAAAGAAGAAAAAGAAAAGTGGAGATACAACTAAGTAGAATCAAAGAAAAGTTAGCGAATATTGAACAATACGACGAAGATTTTGTTGTATTTGGTGCAGATTCGCATGAATATAAAGTAGGAGCGAGTGTCAATCTTCAGGAAGTAACAACTTTTGAACAAAAGTGTGGAATTAAACTACCCGAAGCTTATGTGGCATTTGTAACCCAAATAGGAAATGGAAACACAACAGAAAACGCCTATATGGGAAGTGCTGCGGGTCCTTATTATGGGATTTATCCTTTAGGGGATGGGCTAGAAGATCTCAATGCAGGGGATGTTAAGCGCTATTTGAGTTATCCTTGTCTATTAGATCCAGATATGACTGATAAGACTTGGACAACGTTAACGCAAGCCATGTATGATGAGGAGTTATCCGATGAGGCTTACGATGCAATTGTAGGACCTTTATTTGGTGGATTATTACCTATTGGCACGCAAGGATGTGCGATTACAACTTGTTTGATTTTAAATGGACCGCATAAAGGTAGAATTGTCTATCTCAATGATGATTACAAACCTGCATTTGCTTACGAAGCTGATTTTTTAGCTTGGTATGAGCGTTGGTTGGATGAAATTATTGCTGGGGATTTACTCGCAGAACAAGCCGGATGGTTTGGCTACAGAAGGGGAGGAACAAGTATTGATTTATGGGAGGCTTTTCGAACGGCTACCACAGAACAAGAGCAATTGGAATACTTGGATGGGTTAATTAGTAAAAAAGAAATAAGCGAACCTATTCTTCAAGGGGTGATAGAGACAATTCCTCAAGTGACAATTGTAGTAAGAAAGCGTTTGATTTCGATTTTAGCGAAAACAGCCTTTAATCGTGCAATCCCTTTTTTAGAAGAAGAAGTGGAAGCTAACTTGTTGTTTGTCTTGCAACAAATTCACTGGTATGGAACAAATGAAGCCTATTGGCTTCCTGTATTAGAAGCGTATAAAGATAAAATAGAAGAGGAAGAAACCTATCGTTTTTACAGCTATATTGCAATAAAAGCAACAGATAATTATGCGTATCTAATTGTACATGGATTAACGTCAAGACAAGCTGAAATTCGCAGTCAAGCTATTTATACGCTGGGTAAATTGGAAAATAAAGAAGCCTATATCGTTTCGTTTAAAGAAGCATTACAAGATGAAAATGAAAATGTGGTGTTGTATAGTTTACAAGCACTAAGAGGGATAATCGATGAAAGTTTACTGCCAGTATATCAAGCAGTGTACCACAAGTATAAAGACAGTGAGGAAGAGAATTACATCCTGACTAATCTAACGCATCGTTTAACAGAAATGAAATTAACCGTAGAAGATTTACAAGCCTAAAATGGAAGAAGCTAGAAAGAAAAGTATAGGAAAGTTTTTGTCTTTGATTTTACGCCATGAACCTAGTAAAATAGGAATTCAACTAGATGCAAATGGCTGGGCAAATATTGATGAATTAATTCAAAAATGTGGCAAGCACCGCGTGTCCTTTACTCGAAAAGAATTAGATGAAATTGTAGCAACTAATACAAAGAAAAGATATTCTTTGAATGAGGACCAAACGAAAATACGCGCCAATCAAGGGCATTCGATTGTGGTGGATTTAGAATTTACTCCACAAGTGCCACCAGTATACTTGTATCATGGAACAGCCGATCGTTTCTTACCATCGATTTACGAGGAAGGAATCAAAAAAATGAACCGCCAACATGTGCATTTGAGTCAAGATAAAGAAACCGCAATTGCCGTGGGCTCCCGTCATGGACGAGTTGTTGTATTAACGATTTTAGCAGGGAAAATGCAAGAAGATGGCGTATTGTTTTTCTGTTCTGCTAATGGTGTTTGGTTGACAGATTATATAGATAGCAAGTATATTTCTAAATAGGGGGATGGTTTATGGTGAACGGTGCCCAGTTGTTTTTTTGCTCTTTGTGAGGTTTGCTCTTTGTGAGGTTTGCTTTTTGTGAGGTTTGCTTTTTGTGAGGTTTGCTTTTTGTGAGGTTTGCTCTTTGTGAGGTTTGCTCTTTGTGAGGTTTGCTCTTTGTGAGGTTTGCTCTTTGTGAGGTTTGCTCTTTGTGAGGTTTGCTCTTTGTGAGGTTTGCTCATCGCCTCATCGTCCTACGTTCTCATCGTTTCACCCTCTCACCGCCTCACCTTCACACCCTCTCATCGCAAAATAAAAATCAAAATATACGTAATAACCAATGACTTAAGGGATAGGAAAGCAAAAGAATCTACCGATAGTTTTCGGTTTATGACGCTAAACCCCAAGGCAACAGGAAGTGCGTATAGCGCATAGTACATGGGAGTATACAAATGATTGTACACCCAGGTTGCCCATGGTCCCGTATGGGAACCCGTAATATAGGAAGCGCGAATAATCCACAGGATTAAATGAACAAAACAAAGGACGAAAATCGAAATATCAACGATTTTTGCCCATTTTATTCTATTTTTAGTTGAGTTGAGGTCTGTTTGCTCCATTAGCTAATTTCCAAGCAGTTTCAAATATAAATTGCGTTCTTTTGGTTAGAATAGGAAAATCTATTTTATCAAAAGTATCAGAAGGTAGGTGATAGTCATCATGCGTACCATTGTAAAAAAAGATTGCCGGAATATTGTTTTTAGCAAAGTTGTAATGATCCGATCGATAGTAAATTCGCTGTGGATCATTATCGTCATTAAAGGTGTAATCCAACATTAATTGTACCGATTCCTCATTGGCTTTTTCTGCTGTATCATGTAAATCCTGACTTAATTTATCCGACCCTACTAAAAAGATATAATCATCTGTTGAAGGATGTTCAGGGCTTCGTCTTCCAATCATGTCAATGTTTAAATTGGCAATGGTGTTAGACAATGGAATAGGTGGATTTTCGGTGTAAAATTTAGAACCAAATAAACCAAATTCTTCCCCTGTAAGATGGAGAAATAAGATGGAGCGTTTAGGTCGAATACCTTCCTTTACTAAAGATTGAAAAACACGTGCAATTTCCATTACCGCAGAAGTACCTGAACCATTGTCATCTGCGCCATAGTAAATTTTGTTTAGCAAAATACCCATGTGATCAAAATGAGCAGAAAGCACCAAAACCTCTTCTGGTTTTTCACTTCCTTCAATATATGCCCAAACATTTTCACTGTCTTTTAATCGCATTTGCCAATTGGTCATAAACGAGGCAGGAATTGGTTGAAAATAACTTGTAGTTTCTGGAGGCATTCCGATTCCCAATTTTTTATAGTAATTCGCCAAGTATTGAGCGGCTTTCTTTTGACCAGGTTCACCTGTGCGACGTCCTTCTAAACTATCCGCCGTTAAAACCAATAAACTTTGCTGAATCGAATCAGAAGAGATGCGCTTAAAATAAGCCTCTTCCGTCAATGTAGGTGGGTTTTGTACCACGGTTTGTGGGGATTGACATTGAACAAAGCCCAACGACAAGGCACTAAGGATAACTAGGATACTATATTTTTTCATAGGATATTCGATAGGATATGTATTGAATCACAAGTGATCAAAAATACTAATTATTTTCTGTTGTATAGGCATTTTCTGCGATTCCCTTTGTTTTTAAAAGGCGACTTCCAATTGTCTTTTTTATTAGTTGTGTTATATTTGTTGAAAACAAAGCAAAAACATGACGAAGGTAGTTTTTATTACAGGAGGATCATCTGGGATTGGTAAATCGATCGGTAACTTTTTACATGAAAAAGGATACAAAGTATATGGAACTAGTAGAAATCCAGAGCGTGTAACGACCTCCGTGTTTCCTTTAGTGCAATTGGATGTTCGCGATGAAGCTAGTATTGCAGAAGCTATTCGAACTGTAGTAGAGCAAGAAGGGCGTTTGGATATTCTAATTAACAATGCAGGTGTGGGAATTACTGGAGCAATTGAAGAAGTGCCTACTGCTGAAATTGTCAATAATTTTCAAACCAATGTATTTGGACCTATTGCGGTTATTAAAGCAGCTTTACCAACCATGCGCAAGCAAAAGACAGGATTGATTATCAATGTAACATCTATCGCAGGGTATATGGGGTTGCCTTTCCGTGGCTATTATTCTTCCTCTAAAGGGGCACTAGAATTGATTACGGAATCCTTGCGTATGGAGTTGAAACCATTTGGTATTGAGGTGACTAATGTAGCACCTGGGGATTTTGCAACGAATATTGCGGCAGGGCGTTATCATGCACCTGTGATTGAAAAATCACCTTATGAAGACGTGTATAAAATGTCGTTGGAGATGATGAATGAACATGTGGATGATGGGGGAGATCCGATTGAAATGGCACAAGCGATTTACAAAATTATCCAAACGCCAAAACCGAAGGTGCGTTATGTGATTGGAGCACCGATGCAGAAATTCTCTTTGTTTTTGAAAAAGATCCTCCCTGGTAAAACCTACGAAAAGCTCTTGATGAACCACTATAAAATTAAAGGCTAAAAAAGAAGAGTGAGGATGCCGGAAACGGGAATTAATATTGTATTTTTGACACACAACATAACAAATTTTAAGTTTTAAAATTATGAAGTTTTTTATTGACACGGCTAACTTAGATCAAATTAAGGAAGCAGAAGCGCTGGGGGTATTAGATGGAGTGACAACCAATCCTTCACTGATGGCTAAAGAGGGAATTACAGGTGCAGCAAACATTTTAAACCACTACAAATCGATTTGCGAAATTGTAGAAGGTGATGTTAGTGCTGAGGTAATTTCAGTAGATTACGAAGGAATGATTAAAGAAGGGGAAGAGCTTGCAGCCTTACACCCACAAATCGTTGTAAAATTACCAATGACAAAAGAAGGAGTAAAAGCTTGTAAATACTTTTCATCAAAAGGTATTAAAACAAACGTTACTTTAGTATTCTCTGCTGGTCAAGCTTTATTAGCTGCTAAAGCAGGAGCTACTTACGTTTCTCCTTTTATTGGACGTTTGGATGATATTTCAACTGATGGGTTAGTGCTTATTGAAGAAATTCGCCAGATTTATGATAATTACGGATATGAAACACAAATTTTAGCTGCTTCAGTTCGTCATACGATGCACATCGTGAATTGTGCAAAAATCGGAGCTGATGTAATGACAGGTCCTTTATCTGCAATCTTAGGATTGTTGAAACACCCTTTAACAGATAACGGATTAGCTCAATTCTTAGCTGATTACGCAAAAGGGAATCAATAACCTTTACAATACAAAACTTATTTACAAACATACAAACTAAAAAAAACCAACCTCAAAAGGGTTGGTTTTTTTGTTGATCTATTTTTGAGATTTCGATTTGTTCATTAAAAATAATATTCCAATAAGAATAAAACCAATCCCTGTGATTAAAGGAGGTTGCATACTCGCTTTAATTCCCAAGTAAATCATGTAGATTCCTAATAAGATAACGATAATAGCTAGAATACGATGCATAGAAGTGTTTTTTTGTGAGGGTTGTTTTTTGTGAAGTGGCTAGGCGATGAGAGGGTGAGATTGGTGAGGGAATGTCGACTTGTGAGGTTTGTTCTTTGCGAGGATTGTTCTTTGTGAGGATTGTTCTTTGTGAGGATTGTTCTTTGTGAGGATTGTTCTTTGTGAGGATTGTTCTTTGTGAGGATTGTTCTTTGTGAGGATTTCTTCGATTAAAGAAGAAATCCTCATCGTCTCATAATTCACACCCTGTATGTCACCCCGACAAAGGAGGGGTCGCATCCCGCGCTCACGCAACTGTGCTTTGTGAGGTTTGCTCTTTGTGAGGTTTGCTCTTTGTGAGGTTTGTTCTTTGTGAGGTTTGCTCTTTGTGAGGTTTGCTTTTTGTGAGGTTTGCTTTTTGTGAGGTTTGCTTTTTGTGAGGTTTGCTTTTTGTGAGGTTTGCTTTTTGTGAGGTTTGCTTTTTGTGAGGTTTGCTCTTTGTGAGGTTTGTATTTTGGAGGATTGTCGATTAAAGAAGAAATCCTCATCGTCTCATAATTCACACCCTGTATGTCACCCCGACAAAGGAGGGGGCGCATCCAGCGCTCACGCAACTGTGCTTTGTGAGGTTTGTTTTTTGTGAAGTGGCGAGGTGATGAGAGGGTGAGATTGGTGAGGGAATGCTGGCTTGTGGGATTTGCTGACGCCTAACCTCTCAATCTCACCTTCTCATCATACCCCATAACTTCTAACTCATAACCCCTAAGATATAAACGTCAAAAAGATATTCAAAATAAGTGCATTGATAATATCAATAAAAAAAGCTCCGACTAAAGGAATAATTAAAAATGCCTTATAAGAAGGACCAAAACGATTAGTTACCGCTTGAATATTCGCAACAGCCGTCGCTGTAGCACCTAATCCAAAGCCACAGTGTCCTGCGCTCAGTACAATGGCATCATAATCTTTCCCCATCCAGCGATAGGTAACATAAGCAGCAAAAAAGAGCATTAGGGCTACTTGGATTAAGAGAATCAGTAAAATAGGCAAGGCTAAATCTACAATGAGCCATAATTTCAATGACATCAAGGCACAAGCTAAAAAGATAGACAACCCTGTATTTCCGACAACGTCGATATTTCTGCTGTGTACTTTATATTTAAAGATATACGTTAAACTATTTCGAATGAGCAATCCAATAAACAAACACCAAACAAAAGTGGGTAATTTGAAGGAGTATTGCGTATTCCAATCCGCTAACCATTGCCCTAAAACCAAACAAATAGCCATCATAGTTACCGTATGCATCATGGTCGTATAGCTAATAGGAGAGAAGTTTTTAGATTTTGTAATATCCTGTGCTTCCTCTTGCTTTTCGATGGTTGCTGGATCAACTTCTTTGTAGTTATTTTTCTTCAATAGGCGGTATGCCAAAGGGCCTCCAATAGAACCACCAAAAATTAAACCGAATGTAGCACAAGCCATTCCGATTTCCTTTGCACCTAAAAGAGGATTTCCACTAACGGCAAAATCATCTGCCCATGCACCTGCGGTCCCATGTCCGCCCGTAAGAGTAATTGACCCTGCAATCAAACCAAATCTCAAATCCAAGTTAAGCACCTTCGCTAAAAGGACACCTAAGGAATTTTGACAAACGATAAATAAAGCAGCAATAACGAGAAAAATAACCAGTGATTTCCCGCCTTGTAACAGCTTAGAAAAATCAGCATTTAATCCAATAGAAGAGAAGAAAACAAGCATCATACTCTGTTGGATGGCCTCATTAAAGGTAAAATCAGTGCCTAAAAAAGAATGAGCACCCCAAGTAAATAAGGCGATAAGAAAACCGCCTACTACGGGTTCTGGAATATTATACTTTTGTAGCCAATTGACTTTTGATACAATAAAATGTCCTAATAAAAGAACAAAACAAGCTAACATTAAGGTTTCGTAAATTCCAAAATCCATATTGAGTATATTTAAGTTTTTTCCTCCTGTTCGTAAGGGAAACAGGGATACTTGATGCACAAATATAAGTAAAGATCAAGTGAGTTCGCACTATGTAAAATATTTTTTGCGTGTTTTTTAAGTATTTTATTTACGGGAATGTGAAAATATTTAAGTCTTTCATTTTATTAGGGCAGAGTGTTGAGAATTTAGCAATAAAAAAAATGCAGTAAAACTTTTTTGTAGTCTGTGTGAAATATCTATTTTTGCATATGCAACACAATGTACTTATTTTAGATTTTGGTTCGCAATACACACAGTTAATTGCGAGAAGGGTTCGAGAATTAAATATATTCTGCGAGATCCTGCCTTATAATGGTTTACCCGAGGATTTATCAGCGTATAATGCGGTAATTTTATCAGGAAGTCCTTATTCTGTTCGTTCACAGGAAGCTTTACATCCAGACCTTGCTCAGATTAAAGGTAAAATGCCTTTATTAGCAGTGTGTTATGGTGCGCAGTATTTAGCTCATTTCTTCGGTGGGGAAGTAGCTCCATCAGATACACGTGAATACGGAAGAGCGAATCTTGCTTTTATTGCAGAGGATCCTTTCTTAAAAGATATTCCACAAAACAGTCAAGTGTGGATGAGCCACAGTGACACCATTAAAGCATTACCTACCAATGCAGTTTTATTGGCAAGTACTGCGGATGTTACAAATGCAGCTTATAAAATTGAAGGAGAGCAAACGTATGCGATTCAATTCCACCCAGAAGTTTACCACTCAACAGATGGTGCTCAATTATTGAAAAACTTCTTAGTAGATATCGCTGGTGTAAAACAAGATTTTACTCCTGCTTCTTTCGTAGATGAGACTATTGCTGATTTACGTGCTAAAGTAGGAAATGAAAAAGTAGTTTTAGCTCTTTCTGGAGGTGTTGACTCTACCGTTGCTGCTGTTTTATTAAGTAAAGCAATTGGAGATAACCTACACTGTATTTTTGTAAATAACGGATTATTGCGTAAAAATGAGTTTGCTAACGTATTGACGCAATATGAAGGAATGGGACTAAACGTAAAAGGAGTAGATGCTTCTCAACGTTTTATGGATGCTTTAGCAGGACAAGAAGACCCAGAAACAAAACGCAAAACCATTGGACGTGTGTTCATCGAAGTATTTGATGATGAATCAAAATTGATTCAAGATGCTACGTTCTTAGGACAAGGAACAATCTATCCAGACGTAATTGAATCAATCTCTGTAAAAGGACCTTCAGCTACGATTAAATCACACCACAATGTTGGTGGATTACCAGACTTCATGAAATTGAAAATAGTAGAGCCTTTGCGTATGCTATTCAAAGATGAAGTACGTCGAGTAGGAGCTTCTTTGGGAATTGACCCTGAATTATTAGGTCGTCACCCGTTCCCAGGTCCAGGTTTAGCGATCCGTATCTTAGGAGATATCACACCAGAGAAAGTAAGTTTATTACAAGAAGTGGATGCTATCTTTATCAATGGATTAAAAGAACACGGATTATACAATTCAGTTTGGCAAGCAGGAGCAATCTTATTACCTGTAAACTCAGTAGGAGTTATGGGAGATGAAAGAACATACGAAAAAGTAGTAGCGCTACGTGCAGTTGCCTCTACAGATGGTATGACTGCAGATTGGGTACACTTACCATACGAGTTCTTAATGGAGATTTCAAATAAAATCATCAATAGAGTAAAAGGGGTAAACAGAGTGGTATACGATATCAGTTCTAAACCACCTGCAACAATTGAATGGGAATAAAATTAGAAAAATAAATAAGTCGCTGTATATTTGTATAGCGACTTATTCGCTTTTATAAAACGACCAAGATGAAAAAGAGAATTGTTATAGCTATAGCAGCATTTATTTTTACCAGTGGATTAACGTTCGCTCAAGAGCAAAATTATACAACGTATCGCGTAAGTAAAGGCGAGACAATTAGTAAAATAGCAAGAGAGCATAAAATTTCGGTCAGTGAGATTTTAAGGCTAAATCCAGATGCAAAAACGGGAATTAAAGAAGGAGATGTCATCCAAGTTCCCGCAAATAAAACGCAAGCAAAATCTGCTGTAACGAGCAAACCTACAACAACACAAACGGCACAGCCAACCGATAGCAAACGAAAAACACACCTTGTGCAATCGAAAGAAACGGTTTTTGGTATCAGTCGCCAATACAATGTGAGTGTACAGGATTTGTATCAATGGAACCCTGAATTGGAGCGCAACGGATTAAAAGCCAATACGTATCTTTATATTTCTCCTTCCGCTACTTCTGCAACAACAGATCAATCTGCACAAGTGAATGTCGTACTAGCAGCGACAAAAGCAGATACGCCTATTGACAAAGCAAAAATAGGATACAAGGAAATTGAAATTGAACCTAAACAAACGCTGTATAGTTTAGCTGTAGAATATCAAACCAGTGTGCAGAAAATTATGGAGTTAAATCCAGAATTGAGCGAAGGCTTGAAAAGCGGACAGAAAATAAAAGTACCAACAGTAGGTAAAGCAGCTGTTTCTACCACAACTACACCAGAGGTAAAACCGACAACTACGGGAACTACACCGAAGGAAACAGAGCAATATAGTACAATTACTGTAGCACCTAAGCAAACCCTTTTTGGTCTTGCTAAAGAAAATAATATCTCTATTGAGGAGTTGATTGAACTCAATCCCGAATTGAGAAAAGGATTACAAGTAGGTATGGAAGTAAAAGTGCCTCATACAGGAGAAGTAAAAACTTCGGGTTCTACTACAGCGCCTAAATGGAATATGGAATCTTCAGGTTCTTTTGTAGATTTGACGCAGTCTCTTGATCGCTATACCGCAAAAGAATTAGTTTTGTTGTTGCCGTTTAATACTTCACGTGTTGGAGATAATGCAAGTGAACGCATGAAAACGGATGGGTTCTTAAATATGACGATGGATTTTTATTTAGGAGCTAAATTAGCCATTGATAAAGCAGTAGGTATGGGATTACCCCTTACAGTTAAAGTTTTTGATTCTAACGAGACAAAAAGCAGCTCAGATGTGACGCGAATCCTAGCTAGTGAAAACTTGGCGAAGACAGAAGTAGTCATCGGACCTTTTTTTCAAAGCAATGTAGATGATGCGGTAAAAGCGTTACCAAATAGCGATATTATCTTGGTTTCTCCTTTGTCTAATGAAAAAGCCAATCCATCTTCTCAATTGGTGCAAACGATGCCTTACGGAGATGTATTAAAACAATCTTTGTTGGAGTACTTTATTCAAAAAGACAGTAAAATTACGGTTATTGTAGACGAAAAGAAAGCTTCTACGAAGCGCTTCATGCAACGTCACTATCCGAATATTAAATTGATCGAAACAAAAGAATTAAAAGATATTGATAAAACCTTAGTAGCAGGGAAAAACAATGCGTTTATCCTAGATTCGAACAGCATTGAATCTGCGCTATTGTTGACTGATAAATTAAAAAACAAAACAGATAAGTTCGATATTCAAGTTGCTTCTTTTGATAAAAGCGAGGTGTTTGACTATGGAGAAATTAAAATTGAAACCTTAGTTGCTTTACACTATACGTATCCTTCGGTAACCAGAGATAGTGAAACGAGTTTGGATACTGCTTTTGCAAGAGAGTATAAAGCACAGAATAATGTTGTACCGAATCGATTTGCAATTCGCGGATATGACGTAACCTTAGACGTTATTTTGCGTATGTTCCAAAAAGACGGATTTACAGGTGCCTTGGGATTGAAATCGACAGAAATCGAAAATAAATTCGTTTACAGCAAGAATCCAGAAGGAACTGTGCGCAATAGAGGAGTGTATATCCTACAATACAATGATGATTTAACCGTAAAAGTAGTAGAGTAATGCTGTCAAAAATAACATACTTAGGAGATTTAAGAACAGAATCAGTTCACTTGCAATCAGGTGAGCATATTATAACCGATGCACCAGTAGATAACCACGGAAAAGGCCAAGCTTTTTCCCCAACAGATATGGTGACGAATGCAGCAGGCTCTTGTGCGATGACCATCATGGGCATCAAAGCTAATGAACTAGGTGTAGATTTAGTGGGTTCAACCATTGAAGTGTACAAAGAAATGCAGGCAGACCCAAGGAGAATTAAGAAAATTACCTTGCACTTGTCGATGTTGAGTACAGCAAATGAAAAAGAGCGTATCATTTTAGAGCGTGTGGCGATGCATTGCCCCGTTTTGTTGAGTTTACATCCAGAAATTGAGAAAGAAGTAACCTTTAATTGGACGCAAAAATAATGCTAGACAATCAAAAAGAACTGATTGAATTGGCTAAAGCCAAAATGCCCTTCGGCAAATACGAAGGCAAATACTTGATTGATTTGCCTGAATATTACGTCGTATGGTATCACAATAAAGGGTTTCCTAAAGGGAAATTAGGACAACAATTGGCCTTGGTGTACGAATTAAAACTAAATGGTTTAGAACCGTTAATCCGAAATATTCGAAATAACTTTTAACGATTAAACTGACTCTTTTGGGTCAGTTTTTTTGTTGATAGACTTTCCTGAAATAAGCTGTAAGGCCTGTAAATAGGGCAAAGAGTGTTAATTCTTTCTTTAAATAAAAAATTAGGACAAATTAAAAAAGAGGAAGGTATTTTGCTTAATTTTTTTGAATCGTTAGTTTAACCTCCTTTTTTTAGTAATTGAATAGTAAAAGCCTTTATTTTTTGTGTAGTAGATAAAATGATCGTTTGCGTTTCCTTCATTTGCCCAAACTGGAAACGCAAAACTTGATAAATAATTGTAAATTTGTAAGATAAAATAGTGCAGTTATGATGAATATTCCTACATCTAATCGTCCGAGAGTAGTAATTATTGGGGGAGGATTCGGTGGATTAGCATTAGCTAAGAAATTGAAAAATAAAAATTTTCAAGTTGTTTTATTAGATAAGCATAATTATCATACGTTCCAACCGTTACTTTATCAAGTCGCAACTGGCGGTCTTGAGTCAGGATCTATTGCGTTTCCTATTCGTAAGGTGGTTCAAAATTATGAGGGAATTTACTTTCGCGTAGCTCAAGTTCAACGCATCGATACCGAAAACAAAAAAGTAGTAGCTGATATTGGAACTATCTTTTTTGATTATTTAGTTATTGCAACAGGATCTAAAACTAACTTCTTTGGCAATACAGCTATTCAGCAGCATAGTATGGCGATGAAGACGATTCCACAATCGTTAAACATCCGAAGCTTAGTATTGGAGAATTTTGAAGAAGCACTATTGACCAATGATGAAAAGGAAAAAAGAGCGTTGATGAACTTTGTGATTGTTGGAGCAGGACCGACTGGAGTAGAACTAGCCGGTGCTTTAGCAGAAATGAAGAAACACGTTTTACCTAAAGATTATCCCGATTTAGATATCAGACAAATGGAAATCAACGTGATCCAAGGTGGATCTAAAGTATTAGATGCCATGTCTGAAAAATCATCTCGACGTGCACAGGAATTCTTAGAAAAACTAGGTGTAAATGTTTGGGTCAATGAAATTGTAACCAATTTTGATGGTAAAACAGTACAAACTAAATCAGGATTAGAATTTCAAACCGAAACGGTAATCTGGACAGCTGGAGTAATGGGAGCTGTGATTGATGGATTTGAAGCTTCTGTTATCCAACGTGGAAACCGCTTAAAAGTAAATGAATACAATCAAGTAGAAGGCTTTACGGATATTTTTGCTATTGGAGATGTGGCGGCTATGGTAACGGAAAATTTACCTATGGGACACCCTATGATGGCGCAACCCGCTATTCAACAAGGACAACTATTAGCAACGAATTTAATTCAGTTGAGAGACGGGAAACCATTGAAGAAGTTTACTTATAATGACAAGGGATCAATGGCAACCATTGGTAGAAATAAAGCGGTAGTTGATTTACCTAAATTTCACTTTAGTGGATTCTTTGCTTGGTTCGTTTGGATGTTTGTCCACTTGATGTCGTTGATTGGATTCAGAAACAAATTCTTGGTGTTCTGGAACTGGGTATACAACTACTTGATGTTTGATCGTCAAGCGCGTTTAATCGTACGACCATACAAGAAAAAGAATGAAGAAAGTTTTACAAAAAATAATGAATAAACTAGAAAGAGCCTGTAAATACAGGCTCTTTTTTATTGTAGTGAATCAGTAGATCGATAAATTTATTATAGGAGCGAATGCCTTCTTTTTGATTGTTTATCTTGAGGAAATTGCTGTAAATGAACTTGAAAATCGAATCGGTTACCGTTTTATACGATTGCCAAAAGAGTGTATTTTCAATTAAATTAGTTTGCACTCCAGGGTGAATTTGCGCGTACAACGCTTGGAAATTAGCCTCTGTTTCTTCAGTTCCTAGCGCTTTTAGACAATAGCGCAAGGCGAATATGTTGGCAGAATATTGATAACGGATATCCTGTTGTTTTTTGGTTGCGAGAAAACCAATAAAATTAGCCTCACTTTCTTTTGCATAGCCCACTTGATGCGCAATTTCATGGGAAGACGTAACGATAAGTGTAGAGGTCGGTATTTTGGTATTGACTTGGGCTTCTAAGGTAAAGGGATTGACATAGCCCGAAAACCCCATATACGTTAAAGGCAAACTATAGAGTGAACCTTTGGCTTTTTGATTTCCATAGGTAAACCATTGCGTAGATTCGCTTAATCGCTGTACACCAAGTTGAGCATCCTGTCTAATTTGATCTTTGTCAGCGGGCAGCACAACTGCTTGTAATGAATCTTGGGTTATCGCCAATTGTAAGGCATTGGTTTGTTGAATCATAGCTTGCGTCAGCTCCAAAAGCTTTTGTTTGGTGTATCCCTGTTGTAAATCTAGCTGAGTAGCTAAGGGAATGCGATAGTTGTTGAATCCCCAAAAGAGATTAAAGGCAACGTAAAAAAGAAAGCACCCTTTGATAAGTAAACGGGCATACGCGCGTATTCGCTGCTTTGTTTCTCTATTCTTTTTCCAAAGCTGGCGAATTTTCCACAGGAGAAAGAGGCCTACTGCAAAGTAAAGAACATCGCCAATAGAGAAGGGGAATAGGTTAGTACAAGCGGTAATTATACGCAGATAAACCGCATAAAAGCCGTGGGTGTAAAACCGTTCAACCCATTGAGGATTAGCGGTCAATATTGTTTTTAGTAGGAGGAACGCAACAAATCCTACTAGGTAATATCTCAATTTTATTGGGCGCATTTTAACTAAAAATTTATTTAGAATAGATAAATATAACCATATATTTGCAGCAAACTTTGATCCAAATGAGTAAAGTTAAGAAAGGTGAGCGAACAATCTTCGTTTGCGATGGAAAAAAATGTTGCCGATACAATGAAGAAGCCAAAGCCTGCTTTGAAGACCTACTGGAAGAAAGTGGTCTTGGAGCAGATTACGCGTTGTGTAAAATGAAATGTCAAGGCATGTGTAAAAAGGCTCCTGTAGTCTACCTTTCTGAACACGATACCTATAAAAAAGAAGTAACAAAGAAAAAAGCGAAAAAAATATTCGAAAAATACGTCACAGCTGCCGTTTTATCTTCTTAAATTTAGTCTTTACTTCAAGACCAAATGACAATACAACTTTTTGAACCGCCTGCTGCTTTACAATGGATTGTAAAGGGATATTGGTATTCCGATGCAACGAGTTGGAAGCACGCCTCTTATCGCATCTATGCGGATGGTTATCCCGGGTTGATTTTTCAACACCGACAAGGACAATCGGGTTTATTTAGGGGAGATACTCCTTTGCCCTTGTGTTTTGTCTATGGGCAAAAGACCAAGGGATTTTGTCTGAATCAATGTGCCAATGGAACGCTATTTTTTGGTATTCAATTTCAACCTTATGCGTTGAAGCACATTTTTGGAATCGATACAGCCCAATTGACGGATCTTTGTATCGATGCTCGGGAATTGTTTAAAGGTATTCAGCTGGATCAATTGTTGCACTTGACGAATGGGCAGCAGTTGCTCGATTATTTTACCACTTATTTGAGCCAATTGATCCATCAAAGTGTCACTCAACCGTCTTATATTATACCTATTGCGCATGCTTTTGAGCAATATGTCGGCTGTTCCAGTCTGCAAGTGGCACAAGAATGCCGCGTTTCTCCTCGTACTTTTCAGCGCGATTTTAAAGCGCATGTCGGATTGAGTTTTGAAGCTTACAAGCAATTGATTAAATTTCAAATGGCTGTAGGTCAATTGCAGCAATTGAAAGAGGAAAAGCTCGTCGAGGTGGCTTACGACTTGAATTATGCTGATCAGGCACACTTTGGGCGTGTATTCAAAAGTTATGCGGGTTATACCCCTAAAGCGTTTGTACAAAAAATAGGGCGCTGCGAGGATGGGGAGCTTTTGCGTACCCAACGCTTGCGAATTGTAGCCAATTAATACTGTCGTTTTTGTTCTATTTTTTGTGAAGGAGATACCCGTAGTTTGTTTTCTTCATTTAAAATTTGAATACCGATGAAAATACACCACCTGAATTGTGTAGCTATTCAATCTCCAATAGGCGATAATGCTATTGGACATTGTGTACTAATTGAAATAACAGAAGAATTAATTCTGCTTGATGCTGGAATCAGCAGTATGGATTTAGCTCAACCTTCTCTTCATTTTAGCGAGGAACTCATACAGCAAATTGGACTTGACTTTACCGAAATGCGTTCAGCAAAAGAACAAATCCTCGCTTTGGGATTGAATCCCAATCACGTAACAACCATTGTACTGACTCATCTCGATTTTGACCACAGCAGTGGATTACTTGATTTTCCACAAGCTACGGTGCATATAGGCGCAGAGGAATTGAACAGTTTTGTTCAAGGAAACCCGCGGTACTTATCTTTTGTCTTGGAACATCGACCAAAAATAGAAGCGTATGCTGCTTCTCCCGCAAATTGGTTGGGATTTGAGGCGAGGTATCTCTCGATTCATCCCGAGTTAAAAATAGCGCTAATCCCCCTCTTTGGCCATACGACTGGTCATTGCGGTATTGCTTTTGAAGTGGAGCAGCAAGTGTATTTCTATATTGGAGATGCCTATTATCTACGCGCAGAATTAACAGATCCCCATCACCCTGTTCATGGGTTAACTGCAGCTCGGGCGGTAGATAATGCTCAACGCGTTGAAACGTTAGAGCGATTAATGACTTTTGTCAAAGACCATCCAGAAGTTTGTGTGTTTGGGTATCACGATGCAGCGGAGTTTAAGGGGGAGTAGGGAAACTACGAGAATAGAAAACATTCGATTAAAAAAACACATCGTAGGAATAAAAAAGGTAAATAAGTAAGAGTCAGTGGTTCATACTTGAAGTGTTTATTTAAAAATCAGGTAAGCTAGAAATTGTGATTTGACTTTTTTATTGCGAATGAGGTAATGAGGAGATAGGTTGTTTCAGAAATATGAAATAACCTATTTTTTTTATTTTTTATACTAAAAAAGGAAGATACTGCTTTTTCTTTTTTTTTAAAGGCTTCTGTGTTGTGTTATGTTTTGTTTTTTAATATTTAATGATAATTATATTTATTTTGTTAATATTATTTATATTTATTTTTTGATAAAAAAGTATTAATTGGCTTAAAATTAATTTAAATTTATATTTTTGCAACGAATAATAGAGAATAAATTACAAAAAATACAAATACAGTCTTTTTGATTGGTCTTCATGAAAGAATCAATTCAAGCAGAAATGAATGGACATTTGTTCTTTTCTCTCTAATAAATAACAGTTGCATATGAAAATAAAACTACTACTAGTTATTTTGATCCCTATGCTAGGATTTAGTCAAAAAGTAAAATGGGAACAAACGTTGGGTAGCGCTCATGCGGAATACCTATTTGATGTCGTACCAACAGCGGATTATGGTTTTTTGTTAGCGGGGAGTTCCCTGTCCAATGAAGGAGGAGATATCAAAGCGAAGCGCCGTGGGAATATCGATGCTTGGTTGTGGAAGATGAAAGAGGATGGCGCTCAAGAATGGCAATATCGCTTAGGCGGTGATGGAAATGATTATTTGCACAGCATTTGCCATACGGCAGATGGTGGTTTTTTATTAGGCATTACGTCTACCTCTGGAATATCAGGGGATAAAACAGAAGAAAATAAGGGCAAGGAAGATTTGTGGTTGGTGAAGCTCAATGCAGCCAAGACAATCGAATGGCAACGCAGTTATGGCGGAATAGGAACGGAGGAAATTGTTAAGGTAATTGCTTTAAAAGGAGGAGATTATGCTGTATTAGCCAATAGTAATTCCGTTGTGTCAGGTGATAAAACCGCTCCTTATTATGGAGGGATGGACTTGTGGGTTTTGCGATTAAATGCACAGGGAACTATTTTGTGGCAGAAGAGCTATGGAGGAGAATATAAAGAAGTAGGAATCGATATCATTGAAACAACCAATCGAGGTTTGCTTATTGGTGCTCAATCGAATTCTCCTCGCAGTGGCAATAAAACAGCTGAGGCTTATGGAGGCATGGATTATTGGTTGATTCAGTTAGATGCCACAGGAAAAGAGCAATGGCAACGCACCTATGGTGGAGAACAGGAAGAGGAGCTAAAAGAAATTCAACAAGTAAAAGACGGAGGTTATGCATTATTTGGCATGTCTAATTCAGATGTATCGGGAAGTAAAACCAGCAAACAAGAAAGTCAGTTAGACTATTGGCTGGTTCAAGTAGATGAACGCGGCAGCGAAGTCGAATCATTTGTATATAGCTATGGGGATTATAATATCTTAACTAATGGTTTTGTGAATCCTAAGGGAGACTTCTTTTTAGGTGGGAGTAGTATCGCTAGTATGGAAAAGGCATCGACTTTTGAATATTTAGGTACTCGTTTGGATGGAGAACGCAGTGTTGCTTGGGAGAAAACCATCAGCAGCAAGGGCAACGATGTGTTGACTAAAGTGATTCAAACCCGCGATGGAGGGTATGTTTTTGCAGGTACGTCTAATGGCGAAAAGAGTAAGGTGAAGGCTACACAAAAAGGCGGGAATGATTTTTGGATTGTCAAAGTAGAACCAGAGGAGAAAGAAAGAGAAGAGCCTACGCGTATTACATTGGAGGCCTTTCCCAACCCAACGACTGGTTTTTCGAATATCGTGATGAATTTTGCCTATACCACAGGAAAAATGGAAGTATACGATTTAGGTGGACGCTTGTTGCAAAGCAGATCGATTGAGTATCAAACGGAACCTGTTGACTTAACAGCGCTATCTCGAGGGACTTATATTATTTGGGTGAAAACGGATACAGAAAGTGGAAGTATTAACGTGGTAAGAAGATAAAAAATGAAAAAGATAGTTTTTTTAGTAGCATTTATTTTAGGAGGAATACACTTCTCTTTTAGTCAAGAAGAGGTTAAAAATGAGTTGAATCTGATTTTACCTTCTTCAACCTCTTATTCGTTGGGAAGCTATGGACAACACAGTATTGGTATGTTTACTGGTACAGTCCAAGAACAGATTGAGTTGTATAACTACAAGGCCAATGATTTAGTTGTGCCCATTACGTTGAGTTATTCCTCTAATGGAATCAAGGTTGATCAAGCAGAGAATAATGTGGGTATTGGCTGGGTGCTCAATGGTGGTGGTGTGATTACCCGAGTGGTGAATGGCAGGGCTGATGAAAGGAGATCCAATAAGTTGCCGCCCGATGTACAGTGTCACGATCAAGAAATGGTCAACTATGTTTACCATAATTCGTCATCGAGAATAGATACTGAACCTGATTTGTTTCTATTTAATTTTTTAGGGCGAAGTGGGCAATTTACTCTGGATGATAATAAACAGGTGTTGTTGCTGGAGCAAGAAGACTTAGAAATTAAGATGCTGAAAGGGACAGATCAGAACTACTATTTTACGGTACGTGATGAAAGAGGGGTAACCTATGTCTTTGATCAACGAGAAACGACGTCTACACAATATGATCATTCAAATGATAGTGCTGTTACTGCTTGGTATTTAAAGTCAATCACTTCTCCTTCGGGAGCTGTTATTAACTTTGAATACAAACAAGATAGCCAATCTTTTACTCAAGTAGCAAGTCGATCGATTAAATTAATTAAAAGAAATAATTTTTGCTCTAATAAAGGTATACCCTGGGAGTATGTTATAAATAGAATACATACTAGTATGTCTACAGTTACTTTATCTCGAGTTTATAGCAACAACCCTCAAGATGGAGAGATTGAATTAAAGTATGATCATAGAAGACCCTATAATGCTGTTACGATAAAGGAACCGATATTAATTTCGGAAGTTGTTTTTCGCGATAACCGCAAACAGGAAGTAGATAATATCAAATTCAACTACACAACAACAAGAAATAAGAGAACTTTTTTAGAAGGTATACAATTTAAAGAACCTAATAAAACGTATCAATTTGAATATCATGATGCGGAGCGATTAAATGAAAGATTTGGTAATAAAGATGCTTGGGGGTATAATAGTAGCAAGGGAGGGGATTTTCCTGATCCTATTAAGAATTATATGTTAATTGGAGAAACACGTCTGGGATATGAAAAATATGTTTCGGTAGGAGATAATTATACAGATTTAGATTATGTGCAAGCAGGGTTGTTAAAAAAGATTATTTTTCCTACTAAAGGATATTCTGAATTTAATTATGAAGCTAATAGAGTATGGGGGCCTGACTTTATACCTGCCCAATATGGAATCGTATCTATGTCTTTAATGCATGGATACCCTCAGGATCCAGTATATTTTAAGACTCGTGATCAAAATAGTTTAGAGACAGAATTGAGCCTTGGGTTTTACGATCCCAATTATAATCCTGGAGGAACAGAATATCCTATTGATCAAGAAGGTTTTTATTTTAATTTAGACAAAGAAAGTCCGAAAGGATCAGGAAGATATATTCGTTTATATTCTCGTTTGACTACAGAAAAGGTGAATATAGCTGTTTTGAGAAAATTTGATGTTGAACCTTTTACTAGATATAAGTTAACAGGTGTGTACACAGGTCATGCAAATGATAGAGTAGGAGGTATTCGATTTAAAATAAAAATATCAAATGATACTACCGTGGCTAAAGCAATAGCTGTTAATGGATTATTTGTAAGTGGAATACGATCTTATTCTGCTGATGGTCAATTGGCATTAGAAAAAAAATACACTTATAAGGAGAAAGATGGTTCTAGCTCTGGAAATCATTATTTTGATAAATACCAATATATTACTTCAGGTAAAGAATTGGTTATTTGTGAATCTACATTAGGGGCTCCATCTTATTACGATTATTCAACCACAATTCATACCAATAGTTTATTGTCAATGAATGATGCTATTGGAGAAGGTAGGTTGTCTTTTAGGAGGGGAGTGGAGGAAACACAATATGCAAATGGTTCTAATTCAACTATAGAATATATTTATCAACAAAGGCAAGGTATGACAGGATATCAATGTATTAATGGAACATATGCAGGGCCTCCAAAATGGACAAAATCAGACTGGGGACATGGGCTTTTATTGGAGAAAAATAGTTTTAATGAGAAGCAAGAACAAGTACAAAGTGAGCGCTATGAGTATACAGAAGATGTTTTAAAGAGGAAAGAGGTAAGAGGACTGGCTACAGAGATACAGTTTATGCCTGCGGTGGGTTATGTTAATAACGGTACAAATATCAATCCATTAAATATAGAGCACATTGGTTATACCATGTATTCCGTTAATTCTTTTAGAAGTTACTTGAAGTCTATCACAACCATTGACTATACAGGAAACAAGCAAATGCAGGAGAAAAAGACGTTTGATTATAGTAGTTCAAAACATTACCAGAAAACAAAAATGGAGGTTGCGAATGAGACAACTACAATAACCGAGCAGTACGTTTATCCAGATGATATTCTCAGTAGTACAAGTTTAACTGGAGAGCCATTGACTACTGGAGAGTATCAAGAAATTAATCGCTTGAAAAAGACAGCTACGCATCAACCTGCTGCGTTAATTCAAACCAATACGTACAAGGATGGAACGTTAAATGGAATCAGTCGAAATTTATATAAAAACTGGAATAATACTCCATTGTATCACAAAACAATTAGTAGTAAAGGAACAGGGAATTTTAATCCAGCAGATTTTCAAGTTACGCACTACAATAAAAATTCTAAAGTAGAAGAAACAGAAGATCAAAGTGGAAGTAAGACCGTTTACCTCTATGGGTATGGACAAACGCTTCTGCTTGCTCGGATTCAAAATGCAACCAAAGAACAAGTAGCCAGTGCACTGGGTGTTAGCATTGCCAATTTAATTACAATCGACGAAACCAAATTGACACAACTCAATAATTTGAGAACAAATACTGCTTTAAAAGACGCTCTGATTACCACCTATGAGCACAAACCTTTAGTGGGAATTACGAAAATGACAGATCCCAAAGGCAGCAGTATGTCCTATGAATATGATCTTTTTAATCGTTTAAAAGCAATAAAAGACAGCAAAGGGAATATTATCGAAGAATACGAATACAATTATAAAAATAATCAATAGAATTGCAATGAAACAAATTACACGTTATATCTTGTTTGTGTTTGGCTTGACTTGTAGTTCCATGGTAGCACAAACGCGCACAGAAAACTACATCAAGACAACACAACCTCAGTACGCAACGAATAGCTCATTTACTTCTTTGTATAATCCGCCCAAGTTAGAAAACATAGTATATTATGATGGTTTAGGCCGTCCAAAGCAGGAAATTGCAGTAGGTATAGGCGCTTTAAATCGCAATGTGGTTAAACATATCGAATATGAGTTGAATGTAGGCCAAACAAAGGACTATTTACCTTTTGTAGAACAATATTATCCAGATAATTCACTTCAAGTACATCTCAGTGCAAAACGAGATTTTATACCCAATGCTAAAAGTCAAACGCAGGAGTTTTACAACAGTGAAAAATACGAACGTACAACCAATCCGTATAGCGAAACGGAGTTTGAAAAATCGCCTTTAAAGCGGGTGTTACAACAGGCCTCACCTGGGGAAGATTGGAAAATGGCAGCCAATGCAAGCCATACGGTCAAGCATACCTATGGGTTTAATAAAGCTAATCAAGTAAAGAAATTCAAAGCGATAGCGACTTGGAATGCGAGTTTGAAAGCGTATGACATTCGCCTAGTGGATGAGGGGTATTTCGCGGGCAATAAGCTGTATGTCACGTCAACCAAAGATGAAGATGGCAACTATTCGGACCGTTTCACAGATCAAGAAGACAAAGTTTTGGCTACGGTTCAATTGCTAGACCATGAATTGGCTGTTGTGGATCCTACTTGGCCAGGTGGTTCGTTATCTGGAGGCATTACTAGTGGCGTTTCAAATGAGCTCGCAGGAAAAAGTGTGAGTGAAATCATCGATCATGCGGAAGACATCGGGAATAACTTGACGGATCAGGTATCCGAAGGAGTGAACTCACTTACTCCACCTGTTAAACCAATAGATCCAGGTATTTGGAGTCCGTATTTTGGAATCGCGCTTTATACTTATTATGTCTATGACCAGTATAACAACTTAACGTATGTATTACCTCCTTTGGCCTACGGAAAGACGGATGCCACTACTTTAGATAAGTTGTGTTATCAGTATAAATACGACCACAAGAATCGCTTGGTAGCGAAGAAACTACCTGGGAAAGAGTGGGAGTTTATGGTGTATGATAAAGCCAATCGCTTATTGGCACAAGGTCCGGTGTATAGTCCTTTTGGAGACGAAGCAAAAGGTTGGATGTTTAGCAAATACGATGCTTTTGGGCGTGTGGTATATACTGGATTCTATACGGGAACTCCAAGTACAGCAGCAGGAAGAGCTACGTTTCAAGGACAGGTGGACACAACAGTTGATTTTCACGAGAAAAAAGCTACGGTTAGTACAATCGATCAGGTATCGGTTCCCTATACTAATGCAACTATGCCTAAAACCGCAATCAAAATTTTAGGAGTCAACTACTATGATGATTATAACTTTGCAGGAGCACCTGCTGCTATTGAAACGATAGAAGGTCAAGAAGTAATCACCCAGGTTAAGGGATTGCCTACAGGTGCTTGGACTCGAGTGATTACCACAGCAAATGAAGCACAAGGAACACTCAGTTATATGCTCTACGATTACAAAGAACGCGTATTGAGAAGTTACAAAACCAATAGTTTGGGAGGTTATACCCAAGTTGATACAAAGTACAACTTCCGAGGTCTTCCAACCAAAACGTTGACTAGTCATAAGTATAAAAATGGAGTAGAACCCACCACTATAGAACAGCGCCTTTATTATGATAAGGCTGAACGTTTGTTGTATCAAACCCATAAAATAGGTGCTGCAAATCCAGTGGTTCTTTTTGAAAATATATACGATGAATTAGGGCGTGTAAAACAAAAGAGAATAGGTGGTCGAGAAACGGCTATTTTGGTAACAGATCCTGTAATTAGACCAGCTGCTCTTGATTTTCCTATTATAAAGGATATTAATAGTACTATTCGTTCCTCTTTTTTACAAGAGTTAAACTATACGTATAATATTCGAGGTTGGTTAACCCAGGTAAACAGTACGAGTAATTTAGAGGCAGGTGATTTTGGCAAGAAAGCTTTGTTTGCAATGAAGCTGAACTACAATACCTTAGATAGTGAGGGGATTAGTGGAGTCAAGAAGTTGTACAACGGCAACATTGCCGAACAAACCTGGAAAACAGCCCAAGACAATGTATTGCGTCGTTATAGCTATGCGTATGATAAAGTAAATCGTCTAAAAGCAGGAACCTATCAAGAACCTGGAGGTATCACACCTATCATCGGATTGTATGATGAAAAAATGAGCTACGATGCCAATGGTAATATTACCTACTTAAATCGAAAAGGACGCAGTGTGAATACAGCTATTGCGTTGGATCTCGATCAGCTGACTTACAGTTATGAGGGTAATATCCTACAAAAAGTAGTAGACAGTTCTAACAATACTGATGGATTTAAACAAGGGAGTACGGCTGATAAACACTACGATTACGATAGTTTTGGTAACCTAAAAGTAGACCGAAACAAGGGAATTACAGCGATGAAGTACAACCATCTGAATTTACCTACTGAAGTTGTTTTTGCAGCGGGAAAAATTACTTACCTTTATACAGCCACAGGTGAAAAGGTACAGAAAAAAGTAACCCAAGGCAGTACAACAGTCGTTACGGATTATGTGGATGGCTTCCAATACGTAGATGGTATATTGAGTTTCTTCCCTACAGCAGAAGGATATTTCAATGCAGAGACTAGTAGCTATGTATACCAATACCGAGACCATTTAGGTAATGTCCGTTTAAGCTATTCGGATGCGAATAAAAACGATAAAATCGACGTTGGTGAGATTATTGAAGAAACGAATTACTATCCATTTGGATTGGCACATCAAGGGTATAATGAGAAGAATAATACCATTGGAAAAAACTATAAGTATCAGTATAATACAAAGGAATATCAAGACGAATTAGGATTAAATTTGTATGATTACGGTGCAAGGAATTATGATGCTGCACTTGGTCGATGGATGAATGTGGATCCGTTGGCAGAACAGTTCCCAGCATGGACACCGTACCATTATGTACACAATAATCCGATTAATTTGATTGACCCGACGGGGATGAAAGGAGAAGATTGGTATATGAATAATAAAACCAAAAAGGTTACTTGGATTGATGGAAGTAAAAATGTTAAAGGACATACTAATTTAGGATACAGTTATAGTGATCAAAGTTATGGGGAGAATAAAACGGACCATTTAGTTATGGATGGATCCACTCGAAAGATTACTGTTAATGGGAATGTTATTACTGATTTTAATAAGAGAGGAAGTAATAAACAAGATGGTGTTATGGTTTGGGGAACTGGAGCAGACCCTATGGATAGCGCAATAGGAAGAGACAGAGGACAGGGATCTATTGAAGTTGGAGATAGTGATGTAAATGCTTTTTATGCTTTGATGAATAAAGTATTGAGTTATTTTAAAGATGAAGTTATTAAGTCGAATAAAGCTACAGAATCAGCAGCTCCATTAAAGTCGAGTCAAGAAAAATCAGAAACAATGACTTTTAAACTGAAAGGGTATCAAAATAAGGATTTGTTTGATAGGTCAGACGAAGCGATTGTTAGGTGGTCAAC